>CANJNJ010000029.1 GCA_947474995.1 Opitutaceae bacterium
AGGCCGCCGGGTTTCAGAATCCGATGCGCCTCGCGAAAATAACGGTAGATGTCCTCCTGCGGCAGGTGGGTGAACACCGAGAAAAAGCACACGAAATCAGCCATGCCATCCGCGCAGGGAATCTTCGTGCCGTCGGTGTGGACAAATTTCCAGTCGGGCCGGCGACACAAGTCCGTCGCGTAGGTCAGGAGCCGGGGCACCACGTCGCTGCCGATGTAGCGCAGATTCGGGAACGGGGCGAGCTGGCACGCCAGCCGGCCGCTGCCGCATCCGACGTCGACGACGAGATGCTCGTCGCGGAGTCCACGGGAGCGCAGCAAGTAATACTCGAGGCGGCCCATGGCCACGAACTCCCCGCCCACGGCGCGGCGCAGCGCGTCGTCGGTCGTGAGACGACGCTCGAGATCGGCGACATGCTGAAGATAAGACGAGGGCGAACTCGGTGAACTCATCGGAAGTCCGTCTGGCTTGCTCGACTCCGGCGATTTCCGCCAACCGAAAATTCAGCCAAACAGCCGGCCGGGGTCGCTCTCCCTTTCGACACGGTCGGCCGCCGAGATCGTCTAACGGACGAGCCGTCCACGTAGGCCACAGCGAATCACCCCACCTTCGGCGACACGGAGCAGGCCCTTTCATCGAAGACCAAATTGCTGTCGCGGCGCGACGTCGAATTGGCATCACGCCGGACCTCTGACTCCCGTGGGTATGACCAATTTTATGTCACGGCCGCGACATGGAATTGGCAAACGACTCTGTCTCGAGGGTTCCGGCCGGGATACGGATTTGCCGTTGAGGGAGATGCACCGGCGCCGGCGCGGCGAAGCGCGCTTGAGTATCTCGGCCCGCTTGAAAAACTCGCCGCCCGTGACCGCCCCGTCATTTTTCAGCCGAGCGATAAAATCCCCCCGCGCCCAGACGTGGGCGGCCGTGGGGGTCGCCCTGCTGGTGCTCGGTGCGCGCAAGCCCTGGGCGCTCCTGACCCCGCAATTGTGGGCGGAAGACGGCACGATTCATCTCAACGATTATGAGCAGTCGGGTGCGCGCGCCTTTTTTATTCCGTACCGCGGCTACCTTCACCTGCTGCCACGATTAATCGCGTGGCTGGCCGGTCAGCTGACGGACGTGGTGAACTGGCCGGCCTTCTACAACGGCGGCGCCTTGCTGACGACGGCGTTGCTGCTGGTCCGGATGACTTCGCGCCGGCTGGACCTGCCGGGCAAGCCGTGGCTCGTGCTCGCGTTCGTCCTGGTCGCCCATAGCGGCGAGGTTTTTCTCAACATCACGAACCTGCACTGGCTGACGGGATTTTTCTCGTCCAGCAGGCCTTGATCGCGCGGCCCGTGACTGCGGGGCAACGCGTCGGCGATTGGGCCCTGTTGGTTTTGGCGGGGCTGTCGGATCCGTCCGCGATTATTTTCTTCCCGCTGTTTCTCTGGCGGTGGTGGCGCGAGCGTCATGCCGACAACCTCGCGGTCCTGCTCGTGGTGAGCGCATGTGCCGCGGGGCAGGCGTATTTTTTGGCGACGGCGACCAAGCATTTTGGCGCCCAGGTGCAGTCGCTCAATCTGGCGGCCCTGCTCGAAATTTCCGGCAGCCGGCTGGTGATTTGGCCATTCTTCGGAGCGCGGATGGTTACGCTTGTGCCCCCGCTCGGGCAGGCGGCGCTGGCGTGGGGATTGATTCTGGCCCTCGCGGCCTGGGTGTTGCGGAATGATCCGCGCCGTCCGCTGCGCTTACAAGTGCTGGCGGCGTGGACGCTGATTACGTTCGCCTGCGTGTACCGGATTCGGCCGGACGTGTGGCCCGTCGGAATCGACAACTTGAGCTATGCGGAGCCGTACTTCTACATGTCGCGGCTCCTTTTGTTTTGGCTCGTGATTTGGGAATTTGAGGCGCGCCCGGCCGCCGTGGCTTGGTTGGCGCGGACCAGTTGCGTGGCGGGAGTCGCGCTCGCGCTGCCGCGGGCGCGGGAAGCCGCGCCGCCCGATTACAAATGGGCCGAGCACTGTGAACCGATTCGGCGTGGGGTTCCGGCCAACATTCCCACGTTGCCGGAAGGCTGGACGCTCGAATATCGCGGCCGGCCCAAGTCCCGGTGAACGCGGGTTAGGGCGTGGCCTGGCATTCGCGCAGGCCGCCAACGATCACGCCGGCGAGGGCGGCAGAGGCGAGCGCCAGCCATGGCCAACCGGCCGCCGGACCGAAGACCGTTTCGCTCGGCGGCGCCCAGGTCGTGGCGAGCGTGAGCCCCTGAAGCGCCGCCACGGCCACAATCATCCAGCGACTCGCCGCGTCGAACCAGGCGCAGCAGAGTATAAACAACCCGATCGGCACGGCGTAGGAGCCCTGGTGAATAACCGCCTGATTCGTGCCAAACATCAGCAGACACCAACCGATGACGCTGAGCGCGGTCCACGTCGCGAGGGCGGCCTGCAGGCGTGGCGCGGGAATTTTTCTTCGCGTCGCGAGCAAGACGGGCGTGACCAGCAGGGCGGCGCCGCACCACGCGAGGGAACGCAGCAGATAAAAGAATTCGTCGGTCCGGCGCGGGCGGGCCCCGGTCGGCGCGAAATCGAACAACGCGCCCCAGCTTCCGCGAAACTGCGTCGCAAAATTCGAGAGCTTATTGTTCCCCAGTTCGGGCCCGGGGGTCGCGTGATAGGCGTCGCGAATCGTCTCCCAGGTCCCGCGCGGATCAATTGCCTGCTGGCCGGCGAGGTGCCATTTCAGCAGCCGATTGCCGGGAGGATCGTAGAATTTTTGGTAGGCCAGCCACGGCAGCGCCAACGCGGCGAAGAAGGCGGCAGCGAACGCCCACGCGCGCCACTCACCACGCCCCGCCCGCCAAGCGAGCCACGGTGCCAGCGGGAGTAGTGAAAACGCCACTCCGCCGTGCGCCAGCCAGCCGAGCGCGGCCAGTACGGCGCCGAGGACAAGATCGCGGCGGGGGTGTGACGCGCTGGGTGCAACCCAAAGCGCAAAGGCACCGCAGGTGAACGCGCCTGCCGATAACTTCGGCCAGGTGAAGACCGTGTTTTGGACGAAGAAGCCGCTGAGCGCGAGAACGGCGAGCCACGCGCTGGCTCGACCTGGAGTGAGGCCGAGCAGGCGCAGCAAACCGTATCCGGCGGCGACCCAGAGCAATTGGAACCAGACCGCGGTCGTGCCGCTGACAATCGACGTGTCAAATCCAAACACCGGCGCGATCGGCAGCGTGAGCAGCTCGCACCCGGCCAGGAGAGGAGGGCGGTCGCTGGACAACCAGTCGGGGGTGAAGTTTTTCAAGCTGCCCCCTTCGAAAAGCCGGAGTGCCGTGTCGTGCGAAATCCGGTTGTCGTCGGGCAGCGCGCCCACGAAGCGGTGCGCGGCGAGATCGTAGAAATCACGGGGACTCGGGTAGAGATACAGCAGGGCGAGGTGAAAAAATCCGACGACCGCCATCACCAGAACCACGCGCGGCCATTCGGAGCGCTTGTTCGCCGGGTCCGGGCGGGTTTGAATCCACGCGACGACGCCGCCGCCCACCACGACGAATGAAAGAATCCGACCAGCGAGCGGATTTGCCCAATAGGCCCAAAACGTAAGGTAGCCGGCGACGGCCGCGGCCGCTCCGGCGCCCAGGGCGATCCACGGCGGCGAAAGCCAGGCCCGCCGTTCCAGCCAGCGCGCGGTCGCGACAAAGCCGGCGCCGAGCAGCAGACCGTTCCAGAGCCAGGCCGCGAATGTGGTCGCGAAGCCGGTGGCGAAAGCGCGACCGTCGGCCGGCGGCAAGGGTTCGGAGACGGCGAGCCAGCCGCCGGAATTGCGCGACGCATCGACGGCGACGAGGTTGACCAGGCGTTCCTGCCAGCCGGGAGGAACGGAGAGATCGACGATTTGCCAGTGTTCGCGCGCTTCGTCGACGGGTAGAGGATATTTCAGGCCCAACTCGGGAAGCTCGAGGTAGAGATTATTTCCTCCCTGGTGGTGAGGATAACCGCTGACGGCGAGACGCAGGTGCGCCGAGGCGAGAAACGGGCCGATTCGAAGTGTGCCCGTGTTCGCATCCGAGCCCGCCCAGGAACCCCACACGCGCAGCCCAGGTTGGAGGCGGAGAGGCTCACCGGGATACTGGCCGTCGCGAACGAACGTTCCTTGCACCTGCACCGCCGGCGGTGGATTGGTGGGCCCGAAACGCCGCAATGCCTTGGTCGCAATCAGCGCCAGCGAACCGGCGACCACGACGAAGAGCAGGCGGCGGAGATTCATACGACCCCGTTGAAAGTTGAAGGTTGAAAGTTGAAAGACCGCTCGCGCCCCGCGGTTTCCACAAAATTGGGGCCACGGTTTGGTGGGGCTCGAAACCGCGTGATGTGGGGTGGTATCGGGTGGGTCTTCATCGCTTTCAACTTTCACCTTTCAACCTTCAACTGGATTGCGCCTCCTACGACAATCGCTGGAAGCGATATTTCACCAAGGCCCAAATCCACGTGAGGGGGTCACGAAAGAGGGAGATTTTTTTCCCTTCCTTGAACGAGCGCGACTTGTAGCTGATGGGAATTTCGATCGGCCGGTGGCCCTGGCGCACGAGCTTGATCAAAAGTTCCCAGTCAAAGTCGAAGCGATTGGATTCAAACGTGAGCCCCTTGAGGCAATCGCGGCGGAATACTTTGTACATCGTGAAGGGATCGCGCAGCCAGATCCCGAGCGCGCAATTGATGAGCAAGGTGAAGCCCCAATGCCCGACATTGAGGATGAGCGCCTGCACGGGCTGATCCGAAAATTTGCGGATGGCCCAACCGCCCTGGCCGTGGCGCGAGCCGAGGACGAATTCCTGCCGCCCGGCCGCGATGGGCGCGAGGAGGACGTCGTAGTCCTTGAGATCGTATTCGAGGTCGGCGTCCTGGATGAGCAGGACTTCACCCGTGGCCCGGGCGAAACCGGCGCGGACGGCGTGGCCCTTGCCGCGGGGCTTGTCCTCGAGCACCAGCGTGACGCGCGGGCGATCGCGATAACCGAGGACGATTTCCCGCGTGCCGTCCGTCGAATTGCTTTCGACGAGAATGATTTCGAGCGTCCAGCCGGGAATCGTCTTGGCGAGGATCGCGTCGAGGGCGGCGGTCACGGTGGCGCGTTCGTTGAAGATCGGCACGATCACCGAAAGGACGCGCGGGGAGGACTCGGAAGGGGAAGGCATGGGCAACGCGCGTTGGACTTAATTCGTGGCAGGTTTGCGGGCCACGGCGACGAGTCCACTGGCGACGAGGGGAAAGAGCTTTTGCCGCAATGCGGCCGGGCTCAGGGCGCGCAGCAGGCGAAGTCCGCCGGTGAGGCCGGGGATCGGATATTTTTCAAAATGAGCCGCGACGTATTCGAGGCTGAGCAGCTTCACGCCGCGATGGAGGGAGCAATCCGTGAAACCGGCGAGGGTGAGCTGCCGCTCAATCGTGGCCGGACGATAATAGAAAAGGTGCTCTTCCTTGAATTCCATCCACCGCCGGCCGAGCAACCGGGCCGACCAGGAATCGATGCTCGGCGTGACGACGAACACCACGCCGCCGGGACGCAACAGGGCGAAGGCGGAGCGCAAAAAGGCCGCTGGGTCGCGCACGTGTTCGATGACATCGCACAGGGCGCAGATATCGTAGGTTCCGGCTTCGCTGGCGACGGCGTCAATTTCCCCCTGAATCACGCGGCCCTTGCCACCCAGCGTGTGGCGGGCTCGCTGGCAGGCAAAGGGAGAGTATTCCACGCCGGTGACGTCGAACCCGCGTTGCGAAGCTTGCCGGAGAAAATCGCCCTGGCCGCAACCAACTTCCAGCAAGCGACCGGAAGCGGGTGCCCCGGTGGCGGCGAGCAAATCAAGGTAGCGGTCCGCGGTGGCGCGCTTCGAACGGGAAATCAGCGCTTCGCCCTCGGGTCCGCGCAGCGGCAAAATATAATCGGGGCCGTAGATGGCGGCGAGTTCAGCGTCGGCCGGCTGGGGATTGGTAAACTGCAAGCCGCAAGCCTGGCAGCGGACCACGGGGTGCGGGCCCACCGTGACAATCCAGCGCAGCTCGCGGCCGCCGCACAAGGGGCAGGCTTCGACTTTGGGGCGAACAGGAGATGGGCCGGGCATGGACAAACGTCGGAGCAAAGGGTCGGGTTGGCAGGTTGTCGCGCCAAATTTGGCGGGCGGCACGCTCCACGTGCCGCTAGACCGTGCGCGGGCGCACGGTCCGTTCACTGCACGTCGTAGACCTCGACCATGATGCTTCCGACCGCGCCGTTCTGGCTTCGGGCCTGCAACGTGTAATTGCCCGGCGGAAGCGTGACGGTCATGGCCGCGTCGTGGCGCGTGGCGGTAGGCGTGGCCAGGCGGAAGGCCCCGGCCCGATCGAAAGCGGCATTGAGTGTGGTGGGATCCAGCAGGCCCCAATTGTCGTTGGAGGCAATCGGAGTGGCGCCCTGGAAGAGGGAGAAGGCGGGCAGCGGAATTCCGTCGGCGAGATTGAAGGCGGTCAGCGAGGGTCCGACGGCGCGCAACAAAAGCGTGCGGGCCGTGCGCCCACTGACCGAGAAACCGGCCGTCATCGTGTCGCGGGGACTGCTGATCCGGCCGAGGGCGGAGATGTTGGCCAACGCACGGTCGCCGCTGACGTCGGTCGCGGTGACGGGGCGGGTTTCCACCGCGGCGGCGGACGAGCTGAATTGGAAAACCAACTTGGCCCCTTCGCCGACGCGCTTGCCGGTGAATCGGGCCTGGATGGTCGGGCCGCCGTTATCCGTGATCTCGATGATGCCATATTGGGGTGAGCCAGGGAAGGGACCCGCCGTGTAGGGTCCGCCCTTGATATTTCCTTCCCGCGTGAGGGCCGCCGCATGGAGCACGATGAGCGGCGCGCCGCCGCCAGTGGCATAATCGGAATGGCTGCCGTCATCGTAGGCCAGCGCATGCATGTCACCGGACAGGATGACGACATTCCTGATTCGGTTGTCGCGGAGGAAATTCGCGATCTCGGTGCGCTCGGTGGCGTGACCGCCCCAGGTGTCGGCCCCGAGTTGAGCCGCATCGATCCACGGGTCGCTGTTGGCCCAGAGGATGAGGGGAAAGCCGGCATCGCGCGCGCTGATGAGCTCCTGCTTGAACCAGGCCTTTTGGGCGGGACCCAAGCGGGACTTGGTGGCTGACTCGGGGAGAAGGGGATCGCTGGCGGCGCTCCGGGTGTCGGTCATGATCACGCGCACCCGACCGACGGTGAATGATTGCGCCACGGTGCCGCCGGGCACGTTGATCGGGTAGTGCGGGACGTATTCGCGATACGTGGCCCGCGCGGCGGCGGCGCCGATGGCGGTGCCGTTGCTATTGTCGCCTCCGGAGAAATCGTGGTCGTCCCACATGTAGGCAATCGGCACGCTGCGATAAAGGGCTCCCTCGTTCGGGTGGTTCAGCACCTGGTCGTAGATCCGCCGGTAGTCGTCGGGATTGGTGGTCTTGATGTCGGCGTAATGCAGGTCGCCCGTGTGGATCATCAGGAGGGGTTGTTCGGCGCGGATTTCATCGAACGCGCGCTGGTCGGGGTCCCGAAAATCCCCGCAGGAGGCGAAGGCAATCTTGAAGGAGGCCGCACCTTGCGGAAAGGTGCGGAATCGACCGCGCGAATTGGGCTCGCTTCCCAGCGCGCCGCCCACCTCGAGGCCGTAGAAATATTCGGTGTTCGGCAGCAGTCCGTCCACGTCGATTGAAACGACGTTGCCCACGAGCGCGTTCGTGAGTTCGGGATTCGAAAAAATTGCCGGGGTCAGCGACGCGTTGGGACTGATCGCGAGGCGGACGCGAAGCCCGGGGGCATTTAACCGAATGGAAACCGTGGCACTGGTGGGCGTGACGTTGCCGCTCCAAGCTCCGCCCGCGAAGGGCGAAGGAGTTTGCGCCCACGCCATTCCGATGGCACCCACCACCGACGTGGTCCATTTAAGAAAGTTGCGGCGCAATATGGGTGTAAACACCCAGTTTTAGTTAGGGCGGATGATTTTTGAAGCAAGCGCCAAGACGGGGCATTTTTGGATTTACACTTTTGGGATGCGGCGTCGGGTGAATCGCCGCCGGAAATCGCCGGGGCGGCGCGAGGAAAGTGTGATTGCCATCGTCGGGTTCACCCCCTCGTGTCCATCGGCCCATGATTTTCCATCTGCTACCCCGGCGCGTCGCTCTCTGGTTCGTGCTCGTGGTCGGTGTGGGGAGCCTGGCGTACGCCGATCCGATCATTTCGGAATTCATGGCGTCGAACCAAAAGACCGTGGCCGACGCCGACGGAAATTTTTCCGACTGGGTGGAACTCTATAATCCCGACGCCGTCGCGTTTGATCTGACCGGTTGGTATCTGACGGATAACACGGCGAACAAAACCAAATGGCAGTTTCCCGCTGTCACCCTTCCAGCCAATGGCTATTTGGTCGTCTTTGCGTCGAATCAAAACCGACGCGACCCAGCAAAGCAGCTCCACACCAACTTCGTCCTCGGAGCCAGCGGGGGCTATCTGGGCTTAATCAAGGCTGATGGCGCGACCGTCGCGACCGAATTTGCCCCCAAGTATCCCGCGCAGTTCGTGGACATTTCCTACGGCGTCACCCAACCGACGACGTCGGGCGAGGCGCCGCGTCTTGGATTTTTTCGGAATCCAACCCCCGGGGCGCGCAATCCGGGGGTCGATGGGCTCGTGATTTTCGAGCGAGTGTCATTTTCCCGGCCCTCCGGGCCTTTCACCGGCACGGTGGCCGTGACGCTGGCTGGTGCGACGGCGGGTCAGAGCATTCGCTACGTGGTCGCGCCTGCTTCAGCGAGCGGCGCCAACGTGTTGGATCCCACCAACAAATCCGCCGAGTACACGGGACCGATTGCCATCAGCGCGTCCTCGATTATCCGGGCCACCGTTTTTTCCGCCAACGGCGTGAACCAGGGAATCGCGACCTCGGCGCATTACCTGCGGCTGGCGACCTCCGGCTCGGCTCGGCTCGATACGTTTTCCAGTCAGATTCCCCTCCTCGTGATCGACACGCACGGCACGGGTCCGCTGGTCAAGGACGGCATCGAGCGTCCCGCCTGGCTCTACGCGTGGGACCGGGCCAAGACCGGATTGACGGCGCTGACCAGCGCACCCACCTGGGCCACGTCACTCTCGACCAACGTCCGGGGGGCGTCGTCGTCGGATTTTCCCAAGAAAGGATATGCGCTGCGACTCAACGACGGACTTGGGAACGACAATCCGCTCCCGCTTTTCGGCCTCCCGGCCTTTGGGAATTGGTCGTTGATCGCGACTTGGAACTACGACCGTTCGCACATCCACAACCGTTTCATTTATGCCTTGAGCAACCGCATCGGTCGGTGGGCCCCGCGGACGCAGCCGGTCGAGGTGTTTTTCAACGCGAATGGCGGCGACCTCGATGCGAGCGACTATGTGGGGCTCTACGTGCTGACCGATTCGCTCAAGATTGATGCGGCGCGCATCGATATCAAAGCCATCGACCCGACGGACGTGGGACCCTCGGCGGTCACGGGCGGCTATCTGCTCAAGGTGGATTTGGCCGACACCGACGAGCTCAATTTTCAAACCCGCTACGGCTTTCCCGGGATGCCGTCGGCCGTCGTGGTCGATACGCCCAAGCTTGCCGCCATGCCCAAGGCCCAGCGCGACTACATCCAGGGGTACGTGCAGAATTTCGAGGATGCGCTGTACCGCGATTATGCCGGCGGCTGGCAGCAACGGACGCACCTCGACTACATCGACCGGCCGGCATGGATCGATCATCACATTATCAGTGTTCTTGCCATGAACGTCGATGCCCTCCAGCGCAGCGCGTACCTGACGAAAGACCGCAATGGCCGCCTCGCGGCGGGTCCGGCGTGGGACTATGATCGTTCGATGGGCGGAGGCGACGTGCGCGCGGACATTCCGGATATCTGGCATGGGCCCGACGGCTGCACGGACTACTGGGCCTTCGGTTGGTGGGGGGTGCTGGCGCGGGATCCCAATTTCATGCAGGCGTGGATCGATCGCTGGCAGGGCCTGCGCCAAGCGGAATTTTCCACGACCAACCTCACGGCGCTCGTCGATGCGCTGGCGGCCGATATCGGCCCCGCCGCGGCCGCCCGTGATGCGGTGCAGTGGCCGAACAACGCCAGTCGCTTCGGCGGCAGTTGGCAGGGTGAAATTGATCACCTGAAGACGTGGCTGACGCAGCGCGTGAATTGGATCGACGCGCAATTTGTCCCCCCGCCGGCGGTCACCCAAGCCGATGGTACGTTCAAAATTACCGCGGCCGCGAACACGCAGATCGCTTACACCACCGACGGTTCCGATCCCCGCGCCTTCGATGGCAAGCTGGGCTTGACGGCAAAACTGGCGACCGGGTCGTTGACGTTCGCGGAGTCGATCAATCTCCAGGCGCGTGGTTACCGCGCGGACGTGGATCCGGATGCGGTGCCCGGGAGTGCTTGGAGCGGCGCCGTCGGCGGTCCCAACTCTTCGCCGCTCACCGTTCGACCCCGCCTCGCCAATTTGTCCAGTCGCGGCTTCGTGGCCGGCGAAGACAAGAATCTGGTCGCAGGCGTCGTGGTCAGCGACACCGCGGGCAAGCAGTACCTGGCCCGGGCGGTCGGTCCCGCCCTCGCGGGATTCGGCCTGACCAACACGCTCGCCGACCCGGTGCTCACGATTCTCGATGCCGCGGGCAAAGAAATTGCCCGGAACAGCGGTTGGGGCACGGGTCCGGATGCCGCCCAGTTGCCGGCGATCAGTGCGGCCGCGGGCGCGTTCCCGCTGACCCGCAACAGCAAGGACTCCGCGTTGATCATCCGGTTGCCGTTTGGCCAGTATGGGCTGCAGGTTTCGAGTGCGAGTGGCGCAACCGGCGTTGGCATGGTGGAACTCTACGAGTTGGATTCGGCGGTCGGACGGACCCTGAATCTCTCGACCCGCGGGTGGGTGCGAGCGGGCGACGGGATGCTGGTTGTGGGGCTGACCGTTGCCGGCACCGCTCCAAAACCAATGGTGATCCGCGCGGTGGGTCCGGCGCTCGCCGATTTTGGCGTGGCCGGTGTGTTGGCCGATCCGGTCCTAGCCATTCGTTCGGGCGGCAATCTCGTCGCCACCAACGACGATTGGGAAAACCCGGTCGGGACGGCCGTGACGGCGGCGCAGATTAGTGCCGCTTCAGGCTTGGTGGGCGCGTTCGCGCTGCCCGCTGGCGGCCGGGATGCGGCGCTGGTGATGACGCTTCCTCCCGGCGGTTATACCGTGGAAGTCACTGGCAAGGCGAACGCCGAAGGCTTGGTTCTCCTCGAGGTGTACGAATTGCCATAGCTCGGGGGCGGGTTTCCCTTCTTCGTCCGTTCGAGTAAGCTGCGCCATTCAGGTTCCACGTGCCAGGGGGGCCGGCACTCCGTGCGTGGCCCGGGCGTAAGGACCGACTCCTCCGTCCTGCGGCCGCGCGGCGGCGCGTCCAGCCCACCCCGGCGCGTAGTGCAGTAAAGGTCCGTCGCCCGACTTCGCTGCGATTGAGCAGATCGCGGGGCGCCGAGGGTCGCAAAGCGGCGTTTTCCCGCGAACGCACCCCGAAATCTCAAAGGGTATTTCAGTGAATCACCACGTCGACGTGCTCGCCGGGGACTAAAGTCAGGCCTTGGGGCAAGGCGAATTCGACCCGCAAGCCTGATTCGGGCGCGGGTGAAGTGGGCAGCCGCATCGCGGCGATGAGTGTCGGGAGGATTGGCTCCATGGCCGGACCCACCTGTAGAATCTTGGTGGCCGCGATATGGCGGTGCAGCGTTCGCGTGCGAATTTCGGCTGACATGCCGACCTTGGGCTCGAACGGAATGGGCTGCTGCAGAAATCCGACCAAACGTTCTGGCTTGGTCGCGCTGATCCGGAGAACGGGCTCGCCCGCGACCACGGTTTCACCGGTGCGTCGAAGTTGGAGCGCGATGATTCCGCTCATGGGCGCGACGAGCGGCAGGGGGTTGAGTTGCGCCTCGGCGAGCTGGAGTTTGGCCTCCTGCAGTTTGATCCCGGAAGCGAGCGCGGCGTCCGGTGACAGGGCGGCCGCCTGAGCCTCCGGCGTCGCAAGGGTTTTGACCAACGGTTCGAGGTAAGCGACCAATTTGGACTGCTCCTCGACTTGCGCGGTGAGGGAATCGCGCGTGATCTTCATTTGTTCGTAAGCTTCCTCGGTGATCATCGCCGCCGCATACAACGGCGTGCCGCGCGTCAAATCAGCTTCGGCCTGTTGCAGGCGCCCGCGGAGGGACGCGAGCTCGACGCGGTGATTCATCCAATCCAGCTGCATGCGTTCCAGCGCAATCGTGACTCGCTGCGCGTCGGTGACACCGGCCAGAGAGGCGTTGAGCATCCCAATGTCCGCCTTGATGACCGCGAGGGTGGCGTCGAGGACCCGGGGGTTGGCGCTGGCGACCTGGCCGATGACGTCTCCCGCCTTGACCGTCTGCAACACCTCAATTTTAAGGCCGACGAGCATGCCGGCCTGGGGCGCGCGCACCTCGACGTGCGTGAAATCCGCCTCCGCGACAAGGGTGGCGGGAGCGACCCAGTTCGACCAGAGCCACGCGGCGGCCACCACGCCGACGAGAAACATCGCCCGCGGCAAATAGAGCAGCCGGAATTCCTTCCAGCGTTGGGCGGGCGGAGTCGGGATGGGGCCGAGTATGCGTGGGTCGTTCATGGGCTAGATCTCCGACTCCTCGGCCGCTTGCACACTCGAAACACGTTCCACGCCGGGGAAGGCGGCCAGTTCGGTGAGGAGTTCGGCGGCGCGCGCCGGATCGCGCAGGAGAATCCGATACGAAAGATCGGCGCCCTCCATGCCCTTGCCGAAATGCTGGTTGGCGACGTGCACCCGCAGGCTGTGGCGCTCCAGGAGGAACATCACCTCGGACAACTCGTCCGGCGGGCGCATCCAGCGCACATTCAGGATGAGGTCGAAGCGATGCCGCGTGCCGGCTGCCGTCATCCAAAGGTAAATCATCAATAAGGCGATGGCGGGTCCACCGACGATTGCCGTGGAAAACTTCTGCGTGCCGCACGCCGTGCCGAGGATAATCACGGCGAGCACATAGCAGGTATCGAGAGTGTCGCGCAGCACATTGCGGAACCGCACAATCGCGAACACGGCCATCAGGCCCAGGCCGATGACGAAATTGTTGGCCATCACCAGCAGCACGAGCGCGACGAGGACCGGCAGAACAATCAGCGAAACCACGAACGACCGCGAATACGAGATTCCCGAATGGGTGAAAACGTAGACCCAAGCGAAGAGCTGGCCAAAGAGAAAGGCCAGGATCAACGCCAGCGCGACGGTGTGAAAGTTGGTTGGGGCGAGTCCACTATCCCCTTCTAGGAAGAAATTCATCGGCGATTGGGTCCTAGGGCACTACGCAGTGACGCGGAGGCGTCAAGCCAAGGCGCACTGGTGGCGGCGGAAGTTTCAGATGAGCCCCATTCAAAACCGGTGCGCCGGCGGGCGATTTTGTGTTCGCCGAGCAGGTAGACGCCCATGCCGTACTTGGCCGCTCCGCTCTTGGTGAGGTCGAAGCCGCGCACCATTTCAATCATCCACGTGGGCATGAGTTCGGTGAACTTCAGCTCAAGAATCACAAAACCGGCGTAGACCTCGACCCCATTCTCCAAGGCGATGGGCAGGTCGCCGCCGAATTCCGGGCCGAGGCGGACCGCGCGATCAATCGTTACGCGCGCGGTGGCTTTGCCCGCAGTCACGTAGGCTTCGCGCATGTAGGCGTTGTGGGCGCGGGGCGCCGCCTCGATCGTCTCGACCAGGCGCCAGAAATCGAGCAGGTCCGCCCAGTGCTGGGGATGCCAGGACTGCAGGTGGTCGCGGGTCGGGCTCTCCCCGATTAAGAGTGAGTGGACCGCCTCGCGCCGGACCCGGGCGCGTTGCTTGACGATGCCTTCGTTGATCCGCCGCTTGATTTCGAAAAACACCGGCGAGTCCGGATTGTCATCGTAATAACGGATGCGCAGCTTGAAGCGGTTGCGCTCGCCGATGATAAACGATGCGCGGTAGGTGTCCAAGTTGTTCGAGTCCAGGTAGAGCGAGTGAACCGTGTAGGAATTGTCGGCTTTGCCGATGGCAAACTCATCCGGCTCGAGGTAGCAGCTGACGAAACTTCGGACGGCCAACGCGGTGTCTTCCTTAATCAGGTATTTGATCTCGCGTCGTGAACGTTGGGCGCGGTCAGTCTTCATGGGAGGTAGACAACTCACTGCCACGATGTATCACTGGCAACTGAAAAAAGGCCCGATGTGAAATGGGTTCGACTTGCCGGACCGCTCTCGGAAGATGCCGCGCGATGCGCAGATTTCCTCTTGTTCGGGCCGGCCTCGCCCTGCTGGCGGCGGCTGGCGTTTCCGTGGCGGTGGCGCAGACCGCCACGTTGGGCGGGGCGACCTATACGAACAAGGGGATCGTGGGCGCAGGTCGGGTGGACCACACGAAGCGGGACAAGTTTGGCGAGACGTTTGGTTCACTGTCCGGTCTCGCGCTCGATCTGCGTTCGTGGAAGCGCGTTTCCAACAATACCTACACCGGAATTCTCTACGCCCAGCCGGATCGCGGCTACGTCAAATCCGGTGTCACGACCAACTACCAGCCGCGGCTCAACCGCCTCGCGCTGACGTTCAAGCCCGACACGAATGGTTCTTCGAACCAGGACCAAGCCACGCTCACGCTCGCCGATACCACGCTCCTGACCGAGGCCGACGGCACGCCCCTGACCGGCATGGATCCGAGCCCGACCACCGTGGGCACGCGGGCGGGATTCCCCAAGCTGCCGCAGGTCGTCAACGGCCGGCTCTCGCTTGACGCCGAGGGCCTGGTCTTGTTGCCCGACGGCTCTTTCTTTGTGTGCGACGAGTACGGTCCGTACCTCTATCGCTTCAGCGCCGCCGGGGTTTTGCTCGGGGTGATTCGGCCGCCCGAGGCGGCGATTCCGAAGCGGAATCTCCAGGACTCGTTCTCGTCCGACAGCCCGGCCGCTCTCCAGCCGGCCGCCTCGCCGAGCCAGCCGACCAATGGGCGCGAAAATAACAAGGGGCTCGAAGGTCTCTCCCTTTCCGCCGATGGCCGGACGCTTTACGCACTGATGCAGTCCGCCACGCGCCAGGATGGCGGGGCCGGGGGCGTGGCGGAAAACCGCTACGTGCGCCTATTCGCCTACGATGTCACCAATCCCGCGAGCGCGCCGCTCACGGGCGAGTGGGTGCTGCCGCTGCCGTTCTACACGGATGCCAACCGCTTCCAGCAGATTGCCGAGCAGCACGAGTGCCTCGTCCTCAATAGTCACCAGTTTCTGGTCCTGGCGCACGACGGCAATGGCCGCGGTGCCTCTGTGACCCGTTCCCTGTACCGCGCCGTGCTTCTTTACGATATCGGTGGTCCCGGCGTGCCGAACGCGACCAACATTGCCGGTACGGTCTACGACACGGCGACCGCGCCGGTTGCGCAGAACGGCATTCTCAACAACGCCATCGTGCCGGCCCGATTCGAGGTGCTGGTCAATCTCAACGATGAAACCCAACTCGCCAAGTTCGGGCTCAACAACAATGCCAACGACAATTCCGAAACGCTCTCAAACGCGTGGGAAAGCCTGGCTCTCGCCCCGGTGCTCGATCCGGCCGCGCCGGACGATTATTTTTTGTTCATCGGCAACGACAACAATTTCTCGACGGGCAGCGGCTTCCAAGGCGTCGCCGCCTACAGCGCCTCGCCCAACCTCGACACGATGGTGCTCGTCTATCGGGTGACGTTGCCGGGCGTCATGACGGTGCCGAATATCTCCACGCTGCCATCGGGGCGCACGGTTGGCCTCGGTGCGGCGACGACGTTTTCCGCGGCGGCGATGGGTGGACCGACGCCGACGTTGCAATGGAGCAAGGATGGCGTGGTCCTCGCGCCCACGGCGAATTCCGACCTGACGTTGGCGGCCACCCAACCCCGCGATGCCGGGCTCTATCTGGTCACGGCCGCGAACGCGAACGGCAGTGTTGCGAGCGCCGCCGCCATTCTCGGGCTGACCAGCGGGGCGAAGTTAACCGGGCTCGGCACGGAGTTTTCGGACATTTTTCATCCGGGAACGGGATTTACCTATGACCAAATCCTGCTGGGCGGCTCGGCGGCGAGCGTCACCGCCGACCCTGGTCAGATTTTACGCATTTCGTATATCGATTTGAACGACGACATCGTGCAGGTCGAATTTTCCGGCTCGGGCACGCTCTCGCTGGTGCTCGACGCCGCTTCGGGTCCGGCCGCGCCGGTGTCCTACAACCAAGCCACGACCTATATGAAAGGCCACGCCGGGATCGTCCTGGCCGGAGCGAACGTCGGCACGAACCTTACGGTCTTTAGCGTGGGACGGGCGAACGCCGTCAATCAGGCGCTCTTCCGCAGCGATGTAACCTATGACGGTTTCGCCGATCTCGCGTTCATCGCGATCACGAGCACCGACGGAAAATTTGGCGGACTGCGCGCGGCCAACGCGAGCCTGTGGGCCACCAAGGGCCTCACCGGCATCTACGCGCCGGGCGTGCAATTCACCGGACCGGTGTTCATCAGCGACATCAACGCTTTGGCCGACGCGACTCCCGTGTTTAACCTCGGCTCCGGCACGGATGTGCGTGTGACCGGCGGCGACTTGCTGCAGACGAACGGCCGGGCCGTGCAGGTAAGTGGAATCACGCAGGCGAAATTCACTGCTGGGAGCAATTCGCACGGAACCCTTTTCTCCGCCCAGAACAACCAGGGCCGGCTTGAGCAGAACGGCCTCGACGTCACGGCGCAGATCGTCGTCAACCCGACGCCGTAAAGGGGGCGTGGGCCTTTCCCTCTACCGGATCGGGACCCCATCGGTTCCACTCGGGGCCTGCGCCTGTCGAATGGCCTGAGTTCGTCGAACGGGCGCCCCGCGTTGGCCCCCATGCACCCAATCCATGGCTCGCGCAGAGGCGCAGAGATCGCGGAGGGCTGAAAGCGGAAGACCAGAATTCCAGAGGGCCGGAATGCGAGCAACTGGGCCCCGGGGCACTACCCCTTACGCCTTTCACTTAAATCCTCACACCGCCGCGCTCCGCCGCTTGCTCCTGGCTTCATGGCTTCTGAATTCTCCGGCTGGGAAATTCCCGGCTGATTAATTCAGAAGCCAGGAAACGATCCAGCGGCCCAGCATGCCGGAAGTGAAAAGGTTCGGCCAGCTCCGAACTCTGCGTCTCTGCGCCTTGAGCGAAGCGGGCGGGAGTAATTCGTGTATCGTGGAATGATGGAAAAGGGGCCATTCGCTGCCGGATACCGACGGGAATCGGGCGTTGGCCGAGGGCGGCTTCAGCCGGCGGAGGCATTGCGGCGCAAGGCCAGCCACGTCCAGATCGCTCCCGCGAGATCGACGACTCCGAGCAGGGCGAGAGGGGGCGGAGCCAGCCGGAGCAGGGCCAGGGCGAGGAAGGCGACAAAAACGGCGGCGCGGACCCCGACCGTCCAACCCCAGAAGGCGGTGAGACCGGCGCGGACCGCGAGGAAATAGTAGCCTCCGGCCGAATCATCACGAGTGACGGTTTATCTCCGCGCCATTTTCTCCCAGTCGCCGAATTCCCAGGCGGCCTTGCGTTCGGCGAGGCCGGTTGCGAGGAGGTGGTTGTTGAGGAAGAGCGGCCCTTCGGGCGGTTGAGAGTTGAGAGATGAGAGTTGAGAGTCGGATCCCGGAGCCAACTCGAGGAAGACGTCGGCGAGGTAGCGGTCGTATTTGTCGGGCTTGGTGGTGTGCACGGTGACGGACTTCGCGGCGGCAACTAGGGCCTCGACACGGCGTTTCGCGGTCTTGCCCTCGGGGGTGTCGATCTCGGGACAATCGAGTCCGCGGAGTCGCAACTTTTGCCGGAGCACAACGCCGGGCAGTGCCAGGGCGACTTCGAGGGTGTCGCCGTCGATCACGCGCCGCACGGTGGCGGCGTAGGTGAAAAGTTCGGTGGACTTGCCATCTGCGACGGCACTGACGCCGCCTTCGGCGTCGACCGCCACAGTTTCCCCGGCGGTGCGGTGGCGGGCCTGCGCCGGCGGCAGCGGCCGGCAGAGCTTGAAGCCGAGGTCGAGCCCCAGCCCATCGTCGAGGGCAATGACGCGGTAACGGCCAACGAGGCCACGCTTGGGCGTGAGCAGGTCGGCGGTTGGAGCCGCGGCCGTTTTGTCGGCCAAGCCCTCTGCGCCGCTCGAGCGGACGTTGCGGGCGGCGTTCAACTCTCGGACGCGCCGTTGGATTTCTCCCGAGGCCCAGTCGTGCTTCCTGGCCTGGGCGGTCAGCGCCGCGCGCTGCGGTTCATCGTCGACCTGGCAAAGGAGCCGGCACCGGTTCCAGCCCAATTGTGCGACAGGTCGCACAATTGGGTAATATAGATAGAACTGTACACATTCATGCAGCGTGCGACTGCTGACTTTGACATCATGCGCCAGTCGGGTGAAAAGTTTGGCCCCATACCCGGCGCGCTTTTGGTTGCACAGCAGATGCTCCTGAATCAGCCGGCCGATATCGTGGTACGTGCGAACCCACGCGGCCTCGATGTCCCGGCGGCCGGCATACAGGACGCGTTCGACACTGCGGCGCAGCGTGGGATAGGTGGCTGCGGTCGTGAGTGGGGCGGGAGACATGAAAACGGGATTGGGTCTGTCATGGGCTTTTCCTGCGTGGCGTTCAATCCAGGTCATCCGACGCCAGCCGGAATTCGCTCCACTTCAAACCGTCCGAGCCGGACATCGATGGGCGTGGTTCGAGGCTTTGCTGGCCGATCCGAAAAACAACGCGCCGCTGTTTTGATGGGAAAGCACATTTCAGCAGTTCACGGAACCTTCGGATTCGGATTTGCACAGGAGGCCAAACCGAGTTCGAGCCGAGAAAAAAGAATGCACCCACCTCCGTCCGACCTCGGCTTGTCCTCCTGTAAAATGGTTTGGGGCCTTGGGCGCGGATTAGAACCGGGGCAAGGCGTTCGCGGTTCGAGCATGCACCCGGCGGTGAATGTATTGGTCTCGGGGCGTGGGGAGATTTGAACCACTCATTCACACTAATGGGACACTAATCCGGCGACGACCCACCGTCTGTCCTATTAGTGAGTCATTAGTGCGGATTAGTGGCAGAAGTTGCCTTGGATTCAGCCTGACGGGCCACTCAAAGGGACAAATCAGTTTTGGACCACGGATTACACGGATTTCACGGATTCAAGCCGCCTTTATCCGGGATTGATCCGTGTAATCCGTGGTCAAACCGCGCGCTTCACGGCACACGGCATTGCCGACACGCCGTAGAGCCAGTCGACCAGCCACACGGCGGGGGGGAAGGACAGCGCCAGGCGGGCCAAGGCGAGCAAGACGGGGCGGTGGCGCAGACTCTTCACGACCTTGAACTTCACCGTGCCGCGATACCGGACCCGGCGCGGCTCGAGCCCGTGCCGGCGGTAGAGGAGGGTGAGGCTTTCCGGATTGAAAAGACTCACGTGGATCTCCGGGACGCAGTAACGATAGTGGATGCCCTGCCGGCGCGCGACGGGGCCAGCGAGATTGCCGGTCGTGAGCAGCAGCAGGCCGCCGGGTTTCAGCAACCGCGAAACCAGCGCGATCACGGGGGCCGGTTCGGGGAGATGTTCGATCACTTCGATCAGGCTGATGACATCGTAGCGCCCGGCTGGCTCGCGTTCGAGGGCGGCGAGATCCAGAATCCGAAAGCCCGCGCTTTTCTGCAATCGCTCCGCGTAGGTGCCGACATCGTGGCCGGAAAGGTTTACGGCCTGACGGGAAATATTCCCCTGTTCCCTCAGGTATTTCAGGAAGCCCCCGGCGCCGCAGCCGAAGTCGAGCCATTCGATGGCCCTGGCCGGCGGAAATTCGGCGAAGAACGCGGTGACGATCTGGCCGAAGTCGTCAAATTCAAGGCCTCGATCGGTGGTGCGCCAGTCGTTGTACTCGGCTTCGTAGTCGACAAAAGGATCCGGCCCCTGCCCCCGGTAGTAGGCCTCGTTGTAGATTTCGAAACCCGAAAAGGGCTCCACGAAAAGGAGCGTGCAGCTGTGACATCGATAAAATTCGAATTCACGGCGGAGGAATTCTCCCGGCTTGCGACCGACCAGGGCGACATCGGGCGAACCGCAGGCGTGGCAGGCGGGTGCGGCCGCGTTCCCCGTGGGTTTCATGCGGTCCGGGGCCGGCGCCACGCGAGAAAGAAGGAAGCGGCGAGGAGGAATGCGCTCAGCCCGGACAGGCCGAGCAGCAGCGTGAAATTCCGGGGCCAGTAGCGAAAGGTCACGCGATAGTCGCCGGCGGCATCGACGGCGACGCCCTTGAACGCGTGGTTGAGCCGCAGGACGGGCCGCTTGGTGCCGTTCACTTCGACGCGAAAATCGCCGGGCCAGACCGTCTCGGACAACACGATGACCCCCGGGCCCGTCGCGTGGACGTCGAAGGCCGTGGTGTTTTCCGTCAATCGGTAGTTCTTCGCGGGTGCGACCGCTCGACTGGCGAGGTCGCGGTTCAGCGCGCGCAGCATGGGCTGCGCGACCAAATCGGGATTCTGCATGGCGGCAAACGGACGGCCGTCGCCCCTCTTGAGCTGCGCCACGAAGTCGGCTGGCTCGTCGTAGCCGGTGACGCGATCGGTGAAGAACGCCCGCGGCCAGGCGGTCGGACTCTCGAACACATCGAGGTCGGCGGACTTCACGAGCCGGAGCGTTGGGTCCGACAGGGGTTGGGTCGTGTGAAGGTTGAAATACCAGCGCACGTTGAGGACGTCGAAAAAGGGCCGCACCTTGCCGACGGTGGCCGGGATGGCGTAGAGCCGCCAATTCCACTGCCGTTCGACGCCGGACTCGGTGATCAGGTCGCGGAGAAACGGATTCACGAGCGCATCGGGCCCGTGGATGGTCTCGAGTCCATAGGCGGGCGTCCAACCGGGGAAAAAATTTCCGTGCAGCCCGAAGCCGCGGCCGGGTTCGGCGGCCTGGGCGGAGCGGGCGAACTCCATGGCCTCGGAGCGGGCGTGAAAATCGACGCGCTCGGTCGGATGCGCGACATAGTTTTCGAAACCGACGGCCTCGGCGTGAAAACCGTGGCGCCAGAGCAAGACGGCGATAGCCGTCCCGCCAATCAAGGCGAGCGCCGGGGTCACCGCCTGACGCACCAGGGTCCGCCGTGCGACCCAGGCCAGCGCCCCGCAGGCGAGCAGCAGGGCGGCCAGGTTATCCCAGATGAAGAAGCTCACCGGCAGCACGGTGCCGGGCTGGTTGACCGTGAAGGTGGGTCCCAGGATCCAGCGGTGGGCCGCCTGGCCGAACGCAATCCAGCCGAACACCAGGGCGAACAGCAGCAGTCCCGTCACCACTAGATCGCCGCGCCCTTCGCGGGTGCCGAGGCGGCCGGCGGCCGAGGCAAAGCCCACGCCCGCGAGCACGGACCAGAGCACCAGGAGCACGCAGGTGAACGTGTTGTCGATGTGGGCGACGTTGCCGAGAAACGGCAGGCGCACGATCCAGTCCGGCGGCACCAGCCCAAAAGCGAGCGCCAGCGGCGGCAGGGTCGAGAGCGCGAGCGCCATGGCGGGGCGATTGCGGAAGTGCAGCCGCAGCGTGGCGAGAAAGGCGAGGAGACCGAGCAGCAGCAGAAAATTGAGCGAGGGATTGAAGACGCGATCCTCGGCCATCAAGGGGCGGAAGAAAATCTCGTCGAAGGCGCCGAGGAGCAGCGTGGGCTGAATCTGGTAGGCCGTGGCGATGTTGTAGGTGGTGAACGCGTTTTTCAGCGTGTGGAGAAAGGTGGCCCAGACCGGGGCGGTTAGCAGCACGAAGAGAACGCCGGCCCACGCCACGGCGGCCAGCTTGGCGAGTCGCGTGCGCCAGGGAGCCGGGTCGGCGAGCAGGACACAGGCGCCGGAGAAATTCATGCAGAGCAGGAGCATGTAGGCCTCCTTGGCCGTGCCGCTGTTCATCAACGCGAGGTTCGCCCCGACAAGGCCGCCGATCCAAAGCGCGCTCGCCCGGCGGTCGGCGGCTTCGGTCACGCGCAGCCAGCAGTAGAGGGCAGCGGGCGCGTAGCACAGGCTGAAGATGGCCGGATGATTGTAGCGGTAGAGGAAGAAACCGATGAATGGGGCGGACAGCGTCACCAGTAGGGCGGCAGACTGGTGTCGGGTGACGGCGAGCACCATCAGCCCGAGTGCGGTGGCAAAGAGCCACTTCGCGACGAGGAACTTGAGGTCCCACGCCCAGGCTGCGCCGTTGGCCAGCACCACGACGAGATGCAGCGGGTCGCCGAACATCGACTGGCCTTGGGCGAGGAGCGGGGTGCCGGCGGAGTTGTAGCGGTTCCAGAGCGGCAGTTCGCCTTGGGCCAGCGCGCGGTGCTGGATCATCGAAAGGGGAATGTGCGACCACATGACCGCGCCGACGTCGGCCAGCTTGACGTCGGTGACCGCGGAGGCGTGGTAGCCCGGCAGCGTCGGAAAATTGTCGTAGAGCAGCACCGTGCCGAGATTGGGTGAAACGTAGCTCCGGCCGAGAAACACGACCGGGTAGGCGCTGAGCGCGACGGCGAACACGGCGACGAGCGCCACGCCGCGGCGGGGATGCGCCTTCGCCCACCGGGCGGCCCGGGAACCGAGCGTGCGAACTAGCGCAACGCGGTCGATCAGGAACAAGAGCGCGGCGAGGGTGGCAAAGACCCCTGCTGCCCGGGGCGCCATCTGGCCGAGATACCACCAGAACGACGTGAGGCGGAGTGGCGGATCGAGCGCCAGCTCGAGCTGCGGATCGGTTTCCCCCTCGGCGACGACCACTTCAAGTTGGCCGCCAATTTCCCGTCGCGAGGCGATGTGCTCCAACGCGCGCAGGTTCGCCGGTGCCAGTGGCCGCACGAGGTGGCCGTCCTCGGTCAGCACGCGGAGCGATTCGATCACGATCGTGCCGGCGCTTTCCAGCGGATCGAAGCGCAGGGTCCGGTACGTGCCGGCGGGCAGGGGCAGCCGATAAACGACGGCCGTCGCACCGGCGGACACGGGGATGTGCGACGAGTCCGACTCCCGAATGCCGTTGCCGCGATCGTAGAAAAGTTGGGCCCGGTTCTCGACGGTCGAGCGGAACCGGATTTCGAGCGCGAAGGCGGCGGCCTGCGTCCGGGCGGCGGGCAGGAACGGTACGACCACGACGGCGCTGACGAGAGCCGCAGCGAGCAGGGTCGTGAGCGTGAAGAACTTCATCCGGAGCCCAGCAGTGTCGCGGAAAGGCGCGGGGTGCGACAAGGTTTTATGGTTTGGCGGAGCGCCGGTCTCCGACCGGCGTCGGGAGGATGGTTTGTCGTTCCGCCTTCAGGCGGAAGGTAGGTCCGTGATTGGAGAGTGGCGGATTCCGCCTGAAGGCGGAACTACGAACCCACGGACGCTGGCCCGCGCTGCCGCGACCACGCGAATGCTCCCAATCCGGCGGCCGCCGCCATCGAACCGTAAACCAACCACCACGCATTTTTCGCCGTCTGCCATGCGAGGAAGGACAGCGAGCCCATCTCGACCGGGGCGCTGAACGCGAGCCAGCGCTTCGGATCGGAATCCCGGGCCACGAGGGTGAAGGGTTGTCTGGGCGCCCGCACGTAGGCACCGCGCCAGTGGTCGCCCGAAATCTTGTTGGGCTGCACCGTCTCGATCAGCGCGCCCGTCCGGGCGTCATGCAGCTCGAGCGCGAGGCCCGGTTCCCCGAGCTGACCGGCCGTCTCAATTTTCAGCCAGCCCCCGACCGACGCGGTCAGGGTAGCACTCTGCCATTCGCCGGTGGTCGCGGCACCGTTTTCGTCGAACGACCCCCATGTTTTCCGCGAGGCGAGGGGTGGGGTCGCGGGTGACAGGCCGTGGCGCGGCGCGGTTTCAAGGAGGAGTTGGGACGCGTTGTTTTCGCGAAAGACCGTCGGGGAATCTGGCGAGGGCTGGAGCGGAAGCGGCGCCCGCACGACGACCGGCATCAGGGCGCGGATGGGCGTAGGCGCGAGGCGTTCGATGAGCGCGGACGCGCTGGGATAGGGGATGTCAGGAAACGCCAGTTGGGCGGGGTCGTTGGTCGCAAGATAGCCTCGCATATGACTCTCGGCCTTCACGTAGTATTTTCGCGTGTCAGGCAGTTCGTGAAGGATATTGCGCTCGAGCGTGTCACGCAGGCCGAGCCCTAGCAGCGCGAGCCAGACCGCTCCAAGCCCGTAAAGACTGAAGCGGAGGTTTTGCCGCCGGCGGTCTGGGGCAACGTTGGGAGGTGGCGTCAGCAGCCACGCCAGTGCGATGCCGTTCACGATCAGGCCGAAAGCGGGCGTGTCCATGTAACGGGAGGCGGGATAGTCGGCACCGGCGCCGCGGGCGTAGGCGGTCGCGGCAAGTTGTACCAGCACCCAGCCGCCGAGCCCGAGCAGCGTTTGGCCGAAGCGGGCCTCGGCCGATTCGCGCGCCTGCCACGTTCGCATCGCGGCCAGCGCCCACGGCAGCCAGAGGATCGCGCCCACCCAGTCGCGATCCCGCAGGGGCCACTCGAGACTGCGCAGGATGGAGAAAATAAAATCGTGCGCCGTCTTGGCCTTCAGCGGCTGGTGGTAGTAAACCTCGACCCGGGTCGCGGCGCCGATGGCGATGACGAGTCCCAAAAGGGCAAGAGTCGGCCAGGTTTCGCGCCACGAGATTTCCCGGCGCAATATTCGGTAGCCGAGCAGACCCAGTACCACGACCGACGCCAGAAAACCCGAGCCCATCGAGCCGAGGGCGAGGACTGCGGCCGCGAGGCCGGCCCACCACCGTCCGCTCCACGGACGGGCAAAGGACAGGACGACGACGGCGGCAAACGACAGGCCCAGCAGCCAGTATTGTTGCGAGTGAAACCCCCCGAGGATATTCTGCCAGGCGAGGGGCAGGGCGAACAACGCGGCGATGAGAAGAAAAAGCGGCGCATGCCAGCGGGGCGCCGTGGCGCGCCTGGCGAGCAGCCAGAACGCCACCGCGAGGGCGCTGTGCAGCGCGGCATTCACCAAACATTCGAGCCGCGCGTCCCACTGGCCATTCAGCAGAGCCAGGCCGAGATTTTGCAGTTTGGTGATGACGATCCGGTGCTCGTTGTGCGGGTGAAAGAGATGGGAGACAAAATGGTCGTGGGTGAACCACGGCACATAGAGCTCCATCGCCTCCGCGTCCCATTGATCCCAGTCCGGCATATCGGTGCCAAAGCGATCCACCGTCACCCACTTGGCCCCGAGCACGAAGCCAAATAACGCCGCGGCGAGGGCGGCGGTGAGCCAGCGGTTGCGAGGGATAGAATGCGGGGAAGTAATCTCCACGGTGAGACAGTTGGGCTTGGTGCGCCCCGCGCCAAGCTTGGAGGTGACGCCGGTCGCCGAGCGGCGACTTGGCGGACGGGTCGAACGTGAGATCGAAACCAAGGCATGGCCGCGCACGGAGTGCCCGGCCCACCCGGTACGAGCGCTGTCCAGATGAATCGCGCGGCGGCGAAACGCGCGAAAACGGTGCCATCCTGGGACGCGGCGCCCGCGCCGCGTTGTGATCGGCCTAAAAACCGCGACGAGGGCGTCGCGATTCTAGTGAACACTCTTTGAGAGGGCACGACAGCCCCTAGGCGCCAAGCTTGCCAGCGCCGGTCTGAACCGAATCATACCCTCCTCTTCCGGATCAATCGCACTCCCACTCACCCGCTCTCATGCCATTCGAAGGTCACTTGGATCAAAACGACGGTTGGTCTGTCTCCGGCTGGGCGTTTGATCGCGACCGACCGAACGAACCGGTTGAGGTGGAAGTCGAATTGTCCTCTGGTTTCACGGGCCGCGTGCGGGCCGACGAGTTCCGGGCGGATTTGCTGGCTCACGGGGTGGGCAACGGTCGCCACGGATTTGTTTATCGCCTGCCGCTGGAGTGGAAAAGCCCGGCGATTGAAACCATCACGGCGCGAATCAAGGGGACGTCGTTCACACTGAACGGCAGCCCGATGTCGCGCCAATCGCGGGCCTTGGTGGAGTTGGTGGCGGGCGACATCGTCAACAACTGTAATCTGCGTTGTCCGTTCTGCATCGTGGACTACGCGAACGTCAAAGGGCTCAAGCTGATGACGCTGGAGACGTTCAAGCGCTCGCTCGATTTGCTGCCGATCACGAAGCCGGGAAATTTCTGGCTGTCGTGCCTGCACGAGCCGACGCTCAATCCGCAGTTCATCGATTTCATCGAGGCGGTGCCGGACGCCTATCGGGATCGCATCAGCTTCACGACGAATCTCGCGAAGCGCCTGTCCGACGAGCTGCTGGAGCGGCTGGCGAACTCTGGCATCCACAGCATCCGGGTGTCGTTCGATTCCCGCGATCCCGCGGCTTTTGCCCGGCTGCGGCAGAATGGAAAATACGAGATTTTCGCGGACAATCTGGCGCGACTCAGCGCCCGGCTGAAAACGAGCCGGCGGCGACCAGTGCTGCATTTCATCACGATGGCGTTCAAGGACAACTATCGCGAGATTGCCGACCTGGTGCGTCACGGCCGCGAGCTCGGGAGCACGATCCACGAGATCCGCTATATTTACTATGTCCCGCATGTGGCCCACTGGGGCAAGGAGCACATTCTCAATGCTGCGGAATGGGCGGAATTGGAGCGAATGCTGGCGCCGGTCGCCGCGACGGGACATCTCAGCGTGGCCGGGCCGGTCAACGGGACCCGCGAGCAATTTGAGGAAGAACGCGGCCTCGCGGATTACGTGGCGCGCGAGACCTCGTTTGGCGGCTCCCAGGACCCTGCGCACATGGTGGTGCCGGATCCGGCGGTCATTGGGCGGATGCTGCCCGATGAAGCGCTCCGGCTCCGGATGCGTTGGGATGGCGTGATGATGACCGAGCAAATCTCCGAGGATCTGTTTCGCGTGAACATCAACAAACTCGAGTACTCGGCGGCGTATTTTGCGTCGCTGCGCGTGGCGGCGATGGGGAAGGCGTTAGAAGCGGTCGAGGGGTAAGAGACGAATTTTCTAGAGGAGGTCAGACACTTTAGCCCTCCCGAAACGGTGGTCTCACTGGGGACGCGGCGCCCTCGCCGCGTTGACACGAGAAATAACCGCGACGAGGGCGTCGCGGCTCCAGTGAACGTTGGTCGAACCTTTATGACGGAATCTCGGGTGCCGGATTCGACGCGACGGCCAGCAGATGATAATGCAGCGGCGTGCCTTCGGTGGTGCGGAGCGGACAGCCGCCATAGAGGCGAACTTCGACCTGGGCGTACGATCGACGGAGCAGGGCCGCGAGGCTCCAGCGCGTGAAGTAGTTCACGTGGGTCGACTCCAGCATGTGCCACGGCGCGGCGAGGTGGGCCCAGAGATAGCCGAGCAATTCGCAGTTGGGGACCGAGACGATGAGCTGGCGGGGCGACACGCGGCGCACTTCCCGTAGAAACCCCTCCGGGTCCGAGATGTGTTCCAGCACTTCGATGCACAGGGCGGAGTCAAAGGCGTCGTCGGGAAAAGGCAGCGTGCGACCATCCACCTGGCGGTGGGGCAGGCCGAGGCGCGTGAGTTCCTCGCAGTCTTTGGCGTCGATTTCGGCGCCCAGCCAATCGTAGCCCTCAGCCAGCAGATCGCGGCCGTAGGAACCAATACCGCAGCCGACATCAATGATCCGTCGCGGCGGCGGGCCGAGGTAGCGGCGCAGCAGGGCCGCCAGTTCGCCGCTGCCCTGGGCTTGGGACGGACCCGTGGCGAAGATGTTCTCCTCCCGCTGAATCGCGGTGGTGGCTTGATCGAGCAGAATGCCGAAATGGTGCTGCCGGTAATCGCGGGCGATCGTCGCCACGGTGGTTTGAGCCAGGAGCGGCGAGCAGGTGCCGTCGTGGAAACGGGCGCGGATGTGCAGAGCAAAAGGCTGGGCCGGTACTACCGTCGGATGGTGGGCGAAGAGTTCGAAGCCGGTGCGGGCCGTTGGGGGCAGCCCGAGCGAAGCGGAGACATCCGGGCGAACGTAGATGAAGGCGGTTTCGCCGACTTGGGTGCCGCCCGCCCACGCTTCGATCGCGACGACGTCGGATTGTCTCGAATCGAGTGAGAGCCAGCCGCGGACAAAAAAACAAAGCGGATCAATCGGCGGGGAAGACGCGGGCTCGTCGAGGTGGGCAGGCATCGGAAGTGGGACCACGGATTACACGGATGGCCCAGATAAGGGTAGCACCATTTTCCGCCGGTGCGTTCCGTCCCGAGGTTCGATGACTAACCCGGACGCTTGCGGGACGGCGTGGGACCCCAGACTTTTTAGCCACAGATTTCACCAATGGCACAGATGGGAACCACATTGCCCGGGTCGGCATTTGTGACCATTTGTGTAATTTGTGGCTAAAAGGATTGGGCTTTTTTTGGGTGTCCCTGAATTCAAGCAACCCATGGCTCGATTGAGCTACTTCGCGTCCACGGTCACGATCGCGGGGTGTGCTAGGCTGTTCCAGTAGGCATCGAGTCGGGCGCGATCCGGTGCGCCGTCCGCCACGACGAATCGGTAGCGGGCGGTGTAGGGCTTGCCGGATTCGATGCGCACGTCGCCGAGTTGTACCGGGGCGAAACAGACGTACGGCATGTCCGGATGCACCCGAATCGGTTGGGGCGCGCTGAGGTTTCCGGGATGACTCAGCATGGCGATGCCGGCCGACCCTCCACCCTCGACGGCGCCGCCAAAGTAACACCAGCGCACGCGGGTCATGTTGGCCGTCTCGCGGGTCGTCGCGCCTTCGGAAGTCAGGACGACGAGATTGTCCTTTCCGTTCCACTCGTCGCGACCGCGGAAGCTCGTTCCGCCGTAAAGGTTCTTCGGCATCACGACCGGATCCGACGTCGTCGCCTCTTGGGTGATGAGGAGGTCGAACACGCGCGCCGCCGGGGAAACGCCTTCGACGCGCCACGTGGTGACTTCCCACGATTCGTTGATCGCGGGCGTGGACTTCGGACCGGTGAAATCCACCATTTGCTGGCGGGCCACAAAGCCGCCGTGGACCGGGCCGTTCCACGAGCGCTCGATCCCCAGGAACTCCGTGTTGCCCTTCTGTTCGATCGTTTCCCAGAAATTGGTGGCGCGACCTTGGAATTGCACCTTCGACCAGGAGGACCAAATCCCGTGGTGATGAACGTGGTTCGAAGGAAAATTGCCCGTGACCACGGCGCCGGCGGGCGAGAGCACCGGGTGCAGGTACCCGGCGCGTTTGAACCGCACATCGATGTCGGTGCGGGGCAGTTTCTCCTTGTCCGTCTGGTAGACGAGCGCCGCACGGTCGCCCACGTTGATGCCGAGGTCGGACTTCGTGCGGGTCAGGTTCACGCCGCTGCCGGCGGACGTTCCCGTGACGAGCGTCAGCGCGAGGGTCTGGCCTGCGCGCAAATCCGGGATCAGAAAGCGGGCCTGGCCGTTCGCTTCGATTTGGAGCGGATAGGTGTGGCCCGCGGAGTCGCGCAACTGTGCCGGGGACGGCGCGCCGGGTGGGAGCGTGAATTCACCGGTGAGCGCCAGGCGATCGGCCGTGGCGGCGGCGATGGTCACGTGGTGGGCCGTGGAGGCGGCGCTTAAATAGGAGCAAAGAACCAGGGCCGCGAAGACGGCGGCGAGACGCGCAGGGGATTTCATGGGATGGGGAGGGTATCGGTCCCGCCTCTCCCGAGGCGGGCTACTGACGTCGAACTCCGGCTGTAGCCCGCTTCGGGAGAAGCGGGATTGGATGGGGATCCTGCCGACAGCCGGCATATTGTCTGAGAACGGTTTCGTCAGCGCAGGCTCTTGATGTAGAGCACCAGCGCCTCGACCTGGGCCTCGTTGAGCAAGCCGGCATAGCTGGGCATCGCGAATTCGCCTGTTTCAAAACCGGCGGCAATTTTCTTGGTCGGTTCGCGAATCGATTCCCGGATGTAATTCTCGTCGGCGACGACGGTCGTCTTTTGGCCGGCGATAAAGACCGGGCGTTCCTTGCCGAACAGTCCATTCCAGCGGGGCCCCGCCGATTTGCTCAGATTCAAGCCGTCGGTCGCGTGGCAGGCCACGCACGCAAAAAGTTGTGCCAACCGTTGACCCTCCGCGATGCTGATCGGGCCGGCCTGCTGCACCACCGCGGCGCGAGGGGTGAGGTCGACCGTCAGGTCGCCGAAGCCCTCCGCCTTCGGATTGAAACTCGCGAGCTCGTACGGCGTGGTGTACGCGTTGTCCGAGAAACCTGCGCCCGCCGCCGTGGCGAGCGACCAGCCGATCCGGAGTTGCTCGACGGGCTTCAGACCTGGCACCCCGACGAAAACGGAGCGCCCGTCGGTCGCGAGATAGGCGCTGCTGGCGGTCAGTTCATCCTGGCCGGCCGTGCCGTCCGCCTTGTAGAGCGGCGAGCCGTACTTGTAGGTGCGCCGGTAGCCCCACGTTTGGAGTGAATAGTTGGCCGGATCGCGGGCCTTCGCGGGATCGAGCGCGACGTCAAAGCGAAGCAGCACGCCGTTCTTCATCGGCGTGACCTCGCGCGGCAGCGTCACGGGTGCGCCCGTGTAACGCATCCGGCCGAGGCCCGCGACGGTGTCGATGACATTGCCCCAGCCGATCACTTGGAAACCGGCGACATAGACCTGACCATCCGCGGGATTGACCGAGCCGTTGAGCGGCGGAAACGAAAAAGCCCGCGTGACGCTGACGACGGACGCCTGCAGGCGCGGGCTCCGTTCGTTCAGGAGCACGCGAAAAATCTCCGGCTTGTTGAAGCCGATGTGGATGAGACCGTCGTTGAGCGGCCCCAGCCGCGCCCCAAACAGCCAGATCTGGGAGATGGCCGACGCATTGATGGCGTGCGGAATCCAGGTGAGCGGCTCGGCAATCGGCGCGGGATAGATCTCCTTGGGCAGAAAACCCGCGAGGAAACCGTAGAACTGGCCGTCGCGCACGATGTGCAGCGGAGTCGAGGGAATGTATTGTCCCTGCTGATCGCTCGCGGTGACGAGTCCCGTCCGGATGTTCACCGCGATGTTCGGCTGGCGAAAGCCGTAGCCCAGCACCGTGGACTTGCGGCCGTCGGCCGAGACCCGGAGCACGCTGCCGTTGTGCTTGCCGAGCGTCGTGTCCTGCTGGCCGCCCTTGGCGATGATGAATTCACCGCCGGGAGCGAGCCGGAGCGTGGAAGGGAATTCCCGCATGTCCGCCGTTTGCGCGAAACTGTTCGAGAAGAGTTCGTGCACATCGGCCTCGCCGTTGCCGTCCGTGTCGCGCAGCCGCCAGATGCCGTTCTTGTCGAACGCGTAAATCTGCCCCTCGCGGATCGCCACGGACATGGGCTCATGCAGGCCGGACGCGAAGCGCTTCCAGCGGACGTTGCCGGACGCGTCATCGAGTCCGCGGACGAGCCAGACGTCGCCGTCGACCGTGATGACGACGCCCGTTCCGTCCGGCAGAAACTGAATGTCGCTCGGCCGGACCCGGCGCTGCCACGGGTTGTTTTGCGGCAGGTCCACCTCGTCGATCACGTAGGCGTCCTTGGCGGCGGAGAGCTTCACCTTCGTTGTCACTTCCTGCGGCCAGCGAGTCGGCGGGAGGCCGACGAGGGGAGGGCGCAGGGCGGCGACGGCCGTCGTCGGCGTCGCCCGGCCTTTTGCGTGAATCACGGCGAACGCGATCGATTCGGCGTGGGCCGGGAGTCGCACGGTCCAGACGGAATTTTCCTGGATAATTTCCGCGGCCCGTTCCGCGCCGGCGGGATATTCGAGCGTGAACGTCTCGTCGGGTGACTTGTAGCCGAGCACCAGGATGAGCGGCTGCAGCGAAGGCCCAACCTCGACGTGGCGCTCGATCAGGGGCCCATCGGGAGCCGCGGATGCCGCCCACCATTCGCGTACCCCCGTTTGGCCGACGGTGTACTCGAGCCGGGCGCCCGAACCGACCAAACGCACCGCCTCGAAACGGCCCGCGGAATCTGCGATCGGACCGCGGCCCACTTCTTCCGGACTGGGAGCGGGCGTGCGCGGATCGGCCAGGGACAAGCGTTCCCCCGTCTGCCATCCGGGATAAATTCCGTTCGCGAGCCACACCTTACCCTCGGACTCGGGCAAACGCGTTTGGCCCGACGGGGTCTTGCGCCCGTCGTCGTGGTACGAGCCTGGCGCGAGAGCCTTGGCGGAAACGCCCGGGCCGTTCCAAATGGCGGTGACGCGCAATAAGTCGGGGTCGAAGCAGGCCCAGCAATCCTGTCCGAGATTCAGCACGATCCCGCGGGGAGAAAGATTTGTGCCGGGAAATTCTCCGCCCGCCTTGCGCAGATCCAGGACCGAAGAAAAGAACGGGAAGTGGGGTTCGACCCAGGGTGGGAGAGCCGAGTTTGAATCGGACTTGGCTTTGCCCGATTCGGCGCCCGCGGCCGAAAGAGCAGATAAGATCAGCCCCATGCCTCCTAGGGCACAAACATATCGCGCCCAGGGAGTGAATCTACGACTTGGCCGCCGGCCCGGTAACGAACCGTTCGCCGCCGCATCGCGGGAAAGACCGGCACGCGGCGAATTGAATTTCGAAGAGGCCGAGGCGGGTCCGTCACACGAATAATGGGGATTCATGATAGCGTTTGATGACGCACCGGGCCCGTCGGACGCAAGGCATGTTGGCTGCGCCCGAAGGCCCGGGCGCAACGGCTGATGGTGGGTAGTAGCTCATTCCGTCCCGCTTCTCTCGAAGCGGGCCACAAAAAAACGTTCGACTGCGGTAGCCCGCCTCTGGAGAGGCGGTGCCGCGGCGGGCGCAGACGGTCCAAGGCTGAATTCGGCATTACTGCCGCAGCTTCACGCCGAGGAAGAATCCTGGGGTCAAGATGCGCCGGGCGTTCGGCCGGTCGCCGAAGTCCGAGCCGGTCTCATATTCCTGCAGAATATTGTTTACGTCGAGGTAGGCGCTGACGCGCCGCGAGAACTGGTATTCGGTCTTCAGGTCGAGCGTGTCGCGTTTGATCGCGTAAACCAGCCGGGACGTGTCGACATTGTAGGTGGAGAGAAAACGCGCGCGGTGGTTGAACTGCAGCCGCACGGTCACCCCTTTGCGAATGTAGGAAATGCCGGCATTCATGGTTTCGGGATTAAATCCGGCCACCTTGCCCTTGGGATTTGGCGTTAATGAAATCGCGCCGCCGCTGCCGTAGTTGCCCTCGGTTTCCATCTGCGTGTAGTTGGCATAGGCTCCGAGTCCGCTGAAGATTCCCGGGAGAAAGGTGAACTGCTGGCTGTAGTTCAACTCGTAGCCCTGTACCGTGGCGGATCCGCCATTGAACTGGGTGGTGAGCGTGTACCCCGCATAATTGCCCCCGAAGCCATTTTCGGTGCCCGTCGGCACGATCACCCCGCCCGCGGTGTAGATGAAATTCTTGAGTTCCTTGCGGAAGAGTCCGACCGAAACGACCCCCGCCGGCTCGAAATAGTATTCCGCGGACAAATCGTAATTGCTCGCCGTTTGCGGCCGCAAACTTGGGTTGCTCGTCGAAATCGTTTGGGTATCGAAATTCGCCGTCGTGGCGGGAATCAGCTGGCCAATGCCCGGCCGCCCGATGTTGGTCGAGTAGCTGAACCGGGTGATGAGCTGGGGCATCGGCGTATATTTCAGGTGAACGCCCGGCAGCACATCCGTGTACTGGCCCGTGCGGGTCTGCCGGCCGCCGAACTCCGCAATCGTGCGGCGGGTGATCTCAGCATCGGTCAGCGCGCCCACGAACGTGGCCCGGCGGGCCTTTTCCTCCGGGGTGATGACTTGCAGGGCGCCGACGCCCTCTGCCTTGGTGCGCTCGACGCGAACCCCGGCCACGACGGACAGTCGGCCGAAATCGACGTTGCCCATCAAATACGCCGCGGAGATCCGCTCCTTGAACGTCTGATCCCCCGTCAACTCACGCTGCAGATTGGTGGCCAGCTCCCGCCGGAATAGCTGGGGACTGGACTCAAGCAACGTGTCGATTTGCCGGTTGGGGTGATGCGGAAACGCCGGCGCCGGCACGTCCGGATACCGGCTGTCGTTGTTATCCATGCGCCCCCGCTCGGTCAGGCCGAACTGGGAAAGGTTGTCATCATTCACGCCGTTGGCGGGATTGGGCCCCATGACGCCGTCCGGCCCCGCGTAAAAGCCGCTCCACTGCGAGGCCTGCAGGATCCGGTCCTGCTCGCGTACCCGCACGCCAGCCTTGATAAAGGAGGGCAAGGTCGTGTGGAGATCTTTCTGGGCATTGAGCGAAACACCCCGGTACCCATCCCAACCCGCGCGCCGATCGATCGTGTAGCGGTTGTCGGTGTAGTTAACGATATCCGAAAGATTCGGGCCACCGGTCTGGGTGATCTTCGGGAACGCGGCGTTGCCCCGTTGATCGATGGTGAAACCCACGCTGCGAACGGTGTAGGTGAGGTTACGCTGGCCGGGGTAATCCGTCTTCGAGTCGGATTTGTACACATTCCAGTCCAGTTTCATCGCCTGCAGTTCATGCACGCCGCCGATATGGTGATAGAGGGTCTTGGCATCCTTGTAGGCCTGGTCAGCCGCGACCGCGAAGGTGCTGTTCGGCACGGCACGGACGGTCGTGAAGGTATTCGTGTAGCCGGGCATGATGGAATTGGTGCCGGTCGGGTTTCCGTTGGCATCCAGCGTGGCCACGTTTTGCGCGGCGGTCCAGGTGGCCCAGCGGTCGGTGTCGTGATCCGTCAGCCGGTTGATGGTGTTGCCGAAATAAATCCGGTTACGCGCATCGATCTTGTAGTCGAGCCGCAGCCCGCCGCCCCACCGTGAAGTGAGGAGCCGCTCATCGAGGAAGCGCTCTTGATAGGTGTAGGCGGGCCCGGCGACCCCATTCGCCAGCGCCTGGTAGGTCTGGTTGACGGTGTCCTGCGGGGTGAAGAGATTCCGGTGCCCAAAGTTCAGCGCGACCGCCAGCTTGCCGCCGAAAACCTCCGAGTAGGACACCGCATAGTTGTAAGGCCAATTCGAACTCCGTTCATCGAGCGGGCGATACGTCACGCCGAAGTTGCCGCGAATTTGGCGGTCGCGGCTGTCGAAGCCCGATTTGGAAACCATGTTGACGGCACCGCCGATCGAGTCGCCGTCCATGTCGGGGGTGGGCGACTTCACCACCTCCATGCGTTCGATGGTGTCAGCGCTGACGGTTTGGAATTGATATTCCCGGGTGGAGCCGGCCGACGCGGCGTCCGCGAGCCGGTTGCCATCCATGGTGATCGTCGTGAGGTTTTGATTCAGGCCGCGGATGCGGACGTAGCGAACCGTGCCGTCCACCGTCGCGCCCTCGACTCCTGGCAGGCGGACCAGCAAATCGGCCGGATTGCCGACGAGATTGCCGAAAATGTCCGTGGAAACGATGTTCTTCACGCCGGCCGACGCCCGCTGGAGCGTCACCGCCTGGGCGTTGCCTTCCCGTTCGCCGGCGACGACGAACTTATCCAGCTTATACGCGCGCGAGGTCAGATTGACGTCCAGCCGCGCGGCCTGGCCCGCCTGCACGGTGGTGTTCGCCGTGGCCGTGTCCAAGCCGGAGTAATAGACGTCGATGACGACGGGGCCGGCCGCAACGTTTTCGACGGTGTAGCTGCCGGAGCGGTCCGTCAGGACCTGCGTGTTCGTTCCCTTTACGGAAACGCGGGCGCCTTCCAGCACCCGGCCCGTCGCCGAGTTGGTGACAGTGCCAGTCAGAGAGGATTGCGCCAGCGCACTTTGGGTGAAAGCGGCGAAGAAAATAATGAGAAGCGCGGCGAACCGTCGGGGAGTGAGCATGGTGTGAATCAAGCTGGGGGTATTTGGTTTTCAGGAAAAAAGGAAATTCCTGGAAGGTGGACCATCCGTGGGTTGGGCGGGGGCCGACTCAAGTGCCGGGAGCCCCATAATTAATAATAAATATGAACGGAACTGACGGGTGTGGAGCGCGGGCCATCCGCGGCTCGGGGGGCCTTATCCCAGGGGCGGCCACGGTCGCGGCGGCAGAGCGAGGGTGAAATCGTTGATCGTCAGCGTGAGGTTCGGATTATACGCGGGGTCGTTGACCAGTGCGTCGCCCCACTTGGCCGTGATGTACTCGACCTCGCCGCGGAAGCGATCGCGCTTTTCGAGCGTATCCTCGGCCCCGCGGCTCGCGCTTTCGTGGTGGTAGAGTTCGGCGTAGGGCGTCCAGAAGTTGCGGTAGCCCGCGGCCCGGACCTTCAGGCAGAAATCGACATCGTTGAACGCGACTTTGAGCTTTTCGTCGAACCCCTCCACCTGCTGGAACACTTCACGGCGCAACACCAGGCACGCGGCGGTCACCGCCGAGAGATTTTGCTGCAGCAGGTTGCGGTGGGCCTGACCGGCCGCTCCGCGCGGATGGGTCTGCCACGCATGAGCCGCCACGCCGCCAATGCCCAGGATCACCCCCGCGTGTTGGATGCGGTCATCGGGATAGTAGAGCTTTGCGCCCACGCAGCCGATGTCGGGTCGCAACGCGTGGCTGACCATTTCGTCGAGCCAGTCGGCGTTGATCACCTCGAGATCATTGTTGAGCAGGCCGAGGATCGGGGCGTCCGTGTGCTGGACGCCGAAATTGTTGATCGCGGAGAAATTGAAATCGCCGGGAAAGCGCACCACGCGGACGCGGGGCCCCGGGGCGATCGTCTGGAGTTCCTCGAGATACGCGAGCGTCGCGGGATCGTCCGAATCGTTGTCGACGATGAGAATTTCGAAATTTGCGTAGGTCGTCTTGGTGCGCAGGCTCTCGATGCAGGGCGCGAGGACGTTGAGCCGGTTGCGGGTGGGGATGATGAGCGTGACGCGCGGCGCCGGGTCGGGCAACGGATAGTGAATGCGCCAGTAGGACCCCTTGGTGGGGGAAATCGTGGCATTGATTCCGACGCGGGCGAAGTGCTCGCCGATGACCTTTTCGGCTGAAACCACGGCATAATTCTTGGCGCCGATGAGCATGGCGGTGGAGCCGGGCACCGCGCGCCAATGGTAGAGAATCTTGGGGATGTGGCGGATGCGATCGGGCGCGGAACGCTCCACCACGCGCATCGCGAGGTCCCAGTCCTGCGAGCCTTCGTAGCCGACGCGGAAGCCGCCGACCTCGCGCACCAGCAGGGTCCGATAGACCCCGAGATGGCTCACGTAGTTTTGCACGAGGAACAGATCAGGATTCCAGTCGGGCTTGAAGTACTGGTCGTAGCGATGGCCGTTCTCGTCGATCTTGTCCTCGTCGCTGTAGATGAGATCCGCCTCGGGATGGGCATCCAATTCCAGCGCCACGCAGGCCAGCGCGTGCGGCCGGATTTCGTCGTCGTGGTCCAACAGCGCCACGAATTCACCGTGGGCGAGCGCGAGGGCGGAGTTGCTCGCCGCCGAGATGTGGCCGTTGGTTTCGCGATAGACGACCTTAATGCGCGGATCCTTTTTCTGGTATCGCTCGAGGACCTTGCGGACGTGGGGCTCCTGCGACGCATCGTCGGCAATGCAGAGTTCCCAGTGGTCATAAAGCTGCCGGCGCACGGACTCGATGGCGCGGACCAACCACTTCTCGGGCGTGTTGTAGGTCGGCAGCACGATCGAAATGAGCGGGCGCTTGGTCAGCCCCTGCAGCTTCTGGCGAATCCGATCGGCGGTCTCGGGGGTCAGCGTGTCGTAAGCCGCGACCCAGGCGGAATAGGAATTGGGGGGCGGTGGCGCGGCGTCGGCCGTGCGCTTGAGTTGACGGGAATAGGCAACGTGCCACACGCCGGACTCATCTCTCGCTTCAATCACCAGCGCGTGGGTGCCGAAGCGCGGCACGTCGACCTTCACGATCCAGCCACAGCGTTCCGCCCCGGGGTGGTCCCGGAAGTGATCGAGCACATCGAGCCGCTCCAGCCCGAACTCAGCGGGCACGCTGTGATTGTCCAGGCGGGCGCGAACGGCGGTCAGCGCCTTGCGCTCCTTGTGCAGCGACCAACCGCGGACGTTCAGGGTGGGCGGAATATTACCCCAGTCCTGCGGGTAGTCGATATTGCCGAGCAGATTGGCCGCGGGTGCGGGCGGAGCCGGTTGGTCGAACAACGCCCGCCGGGCGGCCCGGAGCGGGGCGGTGACCCTCCAGGAGAAGGTCGACTGCATCTTCGCGATTTTTTCCTCGCGTGCCCGGATGACGGCCTGGGCCTGGGCCAGGCGGTCCGCGGCGGCAGCCAACTCGGCGGCATGGCCGGCCTGGGCCTGGGCCAGGCGGTCCGCGGCGGCAGCCAACTCGGCGGCATGGCCGGCCTGCAACCGGGGAATCTCGGCGCGGGCGCCGGCGGTTTGTTCGCGCGAATCACGGAGCTCGGCCTGCGTCTGGGCGAGCGTGGACTTCAGCGACGCGATTTCCGCGTCCGCCTCGAGCAGGGCATTTTCGTACGCGGTGACCTGCAGGCGGGCGGTGCGCAGGAGGGTCTCGGCCTGCTCGCGGCGCTGCTGATGCTTCGCCACGTCCTTGGCCATGTTGTCGGCGTAGACCTGCGTCATGTCGCGGGCCTTCTCGAGTCCGGCGGCGTGTTCATTCGCGGCGGTCAACAGGCGCTCGATGTTCTGGACGTGCTGCTGGGTCAGCTTCTCGCGGGCGAGAATGGCCTCGCGGTCCGCGGCGACCACGGCCACGCGCAGGGCGGCGCTGGTTTCGATGGTCTGCTCGAGTTGGCGAACGATGTGGGCGAGTAGGTCGGTGGCGGTCGCGAGTTGGGTCGTCGCGGCTGCTTTCGCCAAGTCGGCGGCGAAAAGGGTCGCGTCGCTCGTCGTCGGGTCCTGCACGAGCGCCCAGTCGGTGCGGGTGGGCTGCGCGAGTGTCGCCGCGTAGAACTCGCCCAGCGTCTTCGTATTCGCGGCGAGGTCGAAATGCCGGTGGGCAAAGGCCAGGCCATTTTTGCCGAGCTCAGCGCCGAGACTTGGATTGGCAAAGAGCCTTGCGCAGGTGTCCGCAATTTCCATCGGCGAACCGGTGGGCAGGAAGACGGCCTCCCGCCCGTCATTCATCGACGTGGCCAGGTTGGTCGGGGGGAGTACCACGGGTCGACCGCTGGCGAGAAACTCCGGGAGCTTCGAAGGCAGCCGGTAGTCGTTGAACGGACCAACGCGACCGGGCTGAACCAGGACGTCGGCCAGCGCGAGCAAGCGGGGAAGTTTGGCTTTCTCGATGAAGCCGAGGTCGAGGACGTGCTGCTGAACCGCGGGCGAAAGTCCCGCCAGAAATTTGGGCGAATTGAAGCCGGTGCGGACCAGTCGCGTGGGCGTGCCGCGCTCGTTGAGCAGCGCCACCGCGAGGTAGAGGTCGCGCATCTCCGGCTCGTTGGCGAACGTGTTGCTCCCCGTGAACACGATGATTTTCTCGTTTTCGCGCAGTGTCAGTTCGGCGCGCCAGGCCGAGTCGGCTTCCTGCGGCCGATAGAGCGAAAAATCGACGCCGGGCGGCAGCAACTGGGTCGGGACGCCGGCCGGCGCGAATTCGCGCAGCCGATCGATGATGTGGGTGACCCCATCGGCCACGCGCAGAAAACTTTCGTGGCGCAGCGGATGCGGGAGCGCGTCGATCAGCCAGGTGGTTTCTTCCGTCGGACTGGCGTCGCGCAACGAGGCGAACGACTTGCCGGTATAGGCTTCGAGGAGGAAATGTTCGTTATCCTCGAGGTGGATGATCAGGCGGGCGGGCGCCGTCGCGGCGCGCTGGTAGGCGAGGACGAACTTGCGCACCCCTTCCCGGGGCGTCCACGCGTGGATGACCTGCGCCGGTTTCCCGTTCGGAAAGAGGCCGGGCTGCGCCAGTAGTTCCGCGTAGGTCGCGGGGATAAAAAGGGGCTGGGCGATGTGCGCCAGCGTTTCCTTCCCTTGCGGCACGGCGACAATGCAGGCATGGCCGTCGGCGCACAGCGTGTTGGCGAACCCGCCGATGTGGTTCAGGCTGTTGGTGGTGTAGTCGCCGTAGTTGACGAAAAGGATGTTCACGCGGTCGGAGGAAACGAGAACGCTCACGAAACACACGAATCCCGCGAAAGGAATACCAGAATTTGCGGTCGGAGGGTTCCCGCGTTTCAAAGAAGCCGTTTTTGTCTGGGTGCGACGGCCCGGGCGCTGGAATCGAACGTGAGAGCGAACCCGCCGATTTGGCCGCCCACGGAGTGGCCGGCTCACCGTGCACGATCATCGTACCGGGTGGGCCGTGCACTCCGTGCGCGGCCAGGGCCCGCAAACGCCAGCTGAGCGCACCAAGCGCGGGGTATTTAAGCCACCCTCCTACAGCTTGAACCCAGCCTCGGCCGCATCCTTGGCAAAGCCCTTCACCGTATCGAGCGAGACGGCCGTGAGATCGAGGCCCATCATCTTGGCCGCTTTGCCGAGAATGTCGTGCGGAACCGTGATAATCGCGCAACCGCACTCTTCCGCCTGGATGATGTTGAATACCTCGCGGGTGCTGGCCCACAGCAACTCGGCCTTCGGCTGGCCGTAGAGCAGGGCGCCACACGCCCCCATAATCGGAATCGGGTCGAAGCCGGTATCGGCGATCCGCCCGGCAAACACGGAAACCACCGCCGGAACCGCGGGATTGAGCGCCGCCGCGACCCCCGCCACTTGCTGCACCGTGAGCAGCGCCGTGACGTTGAGTTTCACGCCCTGCCGGCCGAGCTCCGAGATCAACGGCAGCGAGGACTCACCGCGGGAATTGGTAATCGGGATTTTGGTGTAAACATTCGGAGCCCAGCTGCTGATCTTCAGCGCCTGCCGCTTCATTTCCGTGAAGTCGTCCGAAAGGACTTCGAGGGAAATGGGTTTGGCGGTGACTGTCTGGAGGATGTCCTTGGCGAAGGCCTCGTAGTCCTTGATGCCGGCCTTCTTCATGAGGCTGGGGTTGGTCGTCAGTCCTTTGACGTAGGGCTTGGCATAGAGATCGAGGATGCCGGCCTTGTCCGCGCCGTCGGCATAGAGCTGAATCTTTAGGTCGTTGAGTGATTTCATCGCGACGGGGGATAGCGGTCATTCAGTTTTCGCTCGCTGGGCCGGGCAAGGACAATCCTCGCCGCTTCGGTCAGGGAGCGCACGGTGAAATCAGGCGGATGGAGGAGTTCCTCGGTGTAGCCAAAATCGATGAAAATGGTGCGGACTCCGGCCCGCCGGCCGCACTCCACGTCGCGCCAGCGATCGCCGATCATCCAGGAGTGGGCGAGGTCGAGATCGAGCGCCTGCGCGGCGTCAATCAACATGCCGGGCTCGGGCTTGCGGCGCCGGTCGGGCGGCCCTGATTTCTCCTGACCGGGGGCGTAACAGACTTCGATCCGGGCAATCTGCGGAACCAGTTGCCGGAGTTTTTCATGCATCGCCTCGACGGTTGCCTGTGCCATCGCGCCGCGGCCGACGTCGGGCTGGTTCGTCGCGACGACGAGCACGAAGCCGGCGGCAGCGAGGTCGGCGCACGCGGCGGGCACATCGTCAAACAACGCGAAATCCTCCACGCGCATCGGCGAAAACGGCTTGCCGTCGCGAATCACCTGCCGATTCAACGTGCCATCGCGATCGAGGAAGACTGCCGGACGAGGCATGATTTATTGGGACCGCGTGGGCCAGTTGATTGGAAGTAGCGCCGGTCTCTGACCGGCGTCGGCCGCACAGAAGGTCGCTACCAGCGTATCAGACGCGACCGGCTTCACGGTTTCCCCGCGACACTTTCCCATTTTGTCTGGTTCACCTTGAGTTCCGGATGCGACACGAAGAGATGCCAGAGCACCGCTTGAAACGCCTCGCTGTGCGGCGTGACGTTGTTGGCGTTGACCGTGGGCACGATGACACACGCGTCGGCCACTTTGGCCGCATACCCGCCATCCTTGCCGACGATGGCGACCACCCGGGCACCCAACTGCTTCGCGAGTTGCACCGCGAGAACCAGGTTGGGCGAGACGTTCTGCTCCAGATTGCCGCCGCCCACCGAGAAGATGAGCAACGCGTCCTTCTGGTTCAGTCGCGAACCGCGCAGCCATTCGGCAAACACGGAGGCCCAGCCATCGTCGTTGGTCCGCGCGGTGAGTTCGGCGACGTTGTCGGTCGGCGCGTAGCACTCGAGGCCCGCGATTTTCCGGAAATCGTTTACGGCGTGCGAGGCGTTGGCCGCGCTGCCGCCCACGCCGAGGATGAAAAGCCGCCCACCGCGGTCCCGGACGCCGCGCAACTCGCGGACGCATTGCTCGCAGTCCTCGGGGTTGAGGCGCGCGACAATTTCCGCGGTCTCCTTGAGGTGCTGGACAGAATAGGACATGGGCGCAGCCAAGGGAGAAAGCCGCAAAAGCACAAAGCCGAAACTTCCGCGTCGGAGGAGTCGGGTTGGGCGCGCGGCCGTCCCCGTCCGCTCGACGCCGGAATGCGCCCGAGGGCGGCCGCGCTCCCAGCCCGCCGTCAGCCCGGAATTGCGCCGCGCGAGCTGTCCACCCGCAGCAAAGTGTCCAACTCCTTCAAACCCTCGGGGGAACCGATTTCGTAGAAGCGCTGCTTGATCTCCAGGCCGGCCAGCTGGTGGTGCTCGACGAGGGACTTTTGCACCGCGGCGAGATCGACGACGGCGTCGCGTGGAAAAGCGTCGAAGGCATTTGCGTGAAAAATCCCCAGCCCATAGTCAATGTGGTGCATTTGGGGCACCTTGTTCTTTTTGTCGTAGAGCCGGATTTCGCCCTCCTCGAACCACACATTGCTCGAATCGAAGCGTCCGTGGTTTTCGAAGACCGTCATCAACCCGGCGCGACCAGACCGCAGGAAAAAATCGCCGGCGGCGCGATAATCGATGGGCAGGTAACTGTCGCCGTAGAGCACATAGAACGTTTCACCGAGCTTCGGCAACGCGCCAATCAAGGCCCCGCCGGTGCCGAGGAGTTTCGGTCCGTCAAAGACGTAGTCGATCTTGACGCCCCACGCGGCTCCATCGCCGTAACGTTCAACGATCTTTTCTCCGAGATGCCCGACGCAGAGTACCAGTCGCGTCAGCCCGGCTGCCTTCAACAGGCGGATTTGATGGGAAAGAAATGGTTTGTCAGCGACCTCGATAAGGAGCTTGGGAATTTTTTCCGTGATGGGCCGAAGACGGGTCGCGAGGCCACCGGCGAGGATGGCAATCGGAAAATCGGAAAACATGGAAAATTGGGAAAGCGGAAAACGGGGATAAACTATCGCCGTTTGGCTTTTCGATTGATGGTCGTGAGGATGGCCAAAAGCTCGCGTGCTTCGGCTGCGAGTGCGGTTGTTTCCGCTTCCGACCCGATCTTTGCCTGCCGGCAGATTTCGAGCCAGTAGTCGGTTTCGGCTGCTTCCTTTTGGGCGAGGGCAGTTTTGTGGATAAAGTCATCCCGTGATTCGGCGCGATTTGCTTCGCGATAGTTTGCTCCGACCGAGGTTGCGGAGCGCAGCAGTTGGCGGCCAACCACCGAGGTCACGTCGTTGCGGGGCAGCGAAGACACGAATCGAATCACCGCGACGGCAAACGCGAGCGATCGTCGCTCAAGATCGTTTTTACCTCCGGCGTTTTTCACTTTTCCGATTTCCCGCTTTTGAAGTTTTCCGGTTCAGTTTTGAGCGACAACCTTGGAGCCTTCGAAATCAAACCGGAACCGGATTTCCTCCAGCCCTTTTTCCCTCATGGCGTGGCGG
>CANJNJ010000030.1 GCA_947474995.1 Opitutaceae bacterium
ACCCCCCGCTTGACCGGGACCTTCGGTAATAAGAACAATCCTCTTCAGAACGTTATTGTCGGGAAAACGTCATGCTGACCGGCTCAACCTCACCCACTTTCCCAAGCGCCTCTTCTCCATGAAAGATACCAAGAATTTGCAGCCGGCTCATCCATCAAACCCGCCTACTAAACCCAAGAGTTCGGCCCGGAAGTGGGTCCTGGGGCTGAGTGCGGTCCTTGGCATGGCTGCCCTCTATTTTGTCCTTTCGCCAAAACAGCCGGCCACCGACGCACCAGGGGGAGCGGGCGGACGCGGCATGGGTGGTATGGGTGGAGGCGGTATGGGAGGTATGGGCGGAGGCGGTATGGGCGGCTTCCGCGGTGGTCGCGGCGGCGTCACTCCGGTTTCGACCGCCTTGGCGGCGAAAGGAGATCTGAAGGTTTTCCTCTCCGCGCTTGGCACCGTCAACGCCCTCAATACGGCGGCGGTGAAGACCAACGTCACCGGCGAGCTTCTGAAGGTTCACTTCACCGAAGGTCAATTGGTCAAAGCCGGTGATATCCTGGCCGAAATCGATTCCCGCCAATACCGTATTTCGCTCGCCCAGGCGGAGGGCCAGCTGGCCCGCGACGTCGCGCAGCTCTCGAATGTCCGGCGCGATCTCGAACGCTACCAAAGCGCCAAGACTTCGGTCACCCAGCAGCAGATCGATACCGCGACCGCGAACGTCGCCCAATACGAAGGCACCGTCCAGGCGGACCAAGCCTCGGTGGATAATTTCAAGTTGCAGCTCAGCTATTGTCGGGTGCCCGCACCCATCTCGGGCCGCGTCGGACTACGGATGGTCGATCAAGGCAACATGGTCCGCCCCACGGATGCCGGCCTCGTCGTCATCACCCAGGAACAGCCGATCTCCGTCGTTTTCAGCATTCCCGAGGACAACCTGCCGCAAATCCGCCGGGCGCTCACTGCGGGCACGACCCTCGAGGCCGAGGCGTACGACCGCGGCATGAAAACGCGTCTGGCGACCGGCCGCCTCATCGCCGTCGACAACCAAATCGACGCGACGACCGGCACAGTCCGGCTGAAGGCGAGTTTTTCCAACGAGGATTTCGTGCTGTTTCCCAATCAATTTGTGAACATCCGCATGCTCACCGAAACGCAGGAAGGCGTGACGATGATCCCCAATTCGGCCATTCAGCTCAATGGACCCGCGCGGTTCGTGTTCGTCGTCAAACCCGATGAGACCGTCGAGCGGCGCGCCATCGCCGTCGGTCGGACCGAGGGAGAAAAAACCGTGGTAATCGACGGTCTGGTGGCGGGTGAAACCGTGGTCACCGAAGGCGTGGATCGGCTGCAAAGCGGCTCGAAGGTTATGGCCCGGACGCCTATTCCCGAGGCCCCGGTGGCTCCGTCCGGCCGCGGCAAGGGCGGCAAAGGCGGCAAGGAGGGCAAGAGTGGAAAATTTGGCCCCGGGGGGACCGGTGGCCCAGGCGGCCCGGGTGGTCCGGGCGGTCGAGGCGGCCCCGGCGGCCGGGGTGAAAAATCCGACAAGGGTGCGCCGGGCGCTGACGGTCCGAAAAGCTGATGAACGTTTCCCGTCCCTTCATTGAGCGGCCGATCGCGACGTCGCTCATCATGGTCGCGTTGACGCTCGGTGGCATCGTGGGCTACCGGCAGCTGTCGATCGCCGCCCTCCCCGAGGTCGACTATCCGACGATCCAGGTTTCGACGCTCTATCCCGGCGCCAGCCCTGAAGTCATGACCTCGGCGGTCACCGCTCCGCTGGAGCGCCAGTTTGGCCAGATGCCGGGATTGGCCGAGATGACCTCGGTCAGTTCCGGTGGAGCCTCCGTCATCACCCTGCAGTTCAGCCTGGAAATCCCCCTCGATGTGGCCGAGCAGGAGGTCCAGGCCGCCATCAACGCCGGCAACAGCTTCCTCCCCCAGGGCCTGCCGAATCCGCCCACCTACAGCAAGGTGAACCCCGCCGACACGCCGATCATGACGCTCGGCATCACCTCGGAATCGATGGCGCTGCCCCGGATTGAGGATCTCGTGGATACGCGGCTGGCCCAAAAAATTTCGCAGGTGACCGGCGTCGGCCTCGTCAGCATCTCGGGTGGCCAGCGGCCGGCCGTCCGCATCCGCGTGAATCCGAGTGCCCTGGCGGCCTACGGAATCGACCTCGAACAAGTCCGCGGCGCGATCGCGAGTGCCAATTCCAACAGCGCCAAGGGCAGTTTCGACGGTCCCAGCCAGACCCAAAGCATCGATGCCAACGACCAGTTGAAGTCCGCCGAGGAATACCGCCAGATCATCATCGCCTACCGCAAAGGGGCGCCGATCCGGCTCGCGGACGTCGCCGACACCGTCGACGGCGCCGAAAACATGTATCTCGCAGCATGGGCGAACAAGACTCCGGGCGTCATTCTCAACATTCAGCGCCAACCCGGCGCCAACGTCATTCAGGTCGTGGATCAAATCAAGGCCCTGCTGCCGCAGCTGCAGACGGGACTCCCGGCCGCCGTGCAACTTTCGATCCTCAGCGATCGCACCACGACGATTCGCGCGTCCGTCGAAGACGTGGAACTCGAACTGCTCCTCGCCATCGGGCTCGTGGTGGCGGTCATCTTTGTCTTCCTGCGCAACATCCCGGCCACGATCATTCCGGGCATCGCGGTGCCCCTCTCGCTGGTCGGCACGTTCGGCGTCATGTACCTCGCGGGCTTTTCGATCAACAACCTCACCCTGATGGCGCTCACCATCGCGACCGGCTTTGTCGTCGACGATGCCATCGTCATGATCGAAAATATCTCGCGCTATATTGAGGAGGGCGAGGAGCCGATGGCGGCCGCGTTGAAAGGCTCCGAACAAATCGGGTTCACCATCATTTCGCTTACGTTCTCGCTGATCGCCGTGCTGATTCCGCTGCTGTTCATGGCCGACGTCGTCGGCCGGCTCTTCCGCGAATTTGCCATCACCCTGGCCGTGGCGATCCTCATCTCGGCGGCCATCTCCCTCTCGCTGACCCCGATGATGTGCAGCAAGCTCCTGCACCACGTTCCCGAGGACAAACAGGGCTGGTTCTATCACGCCTCCGGGAAAATGTTTGATCGGATTATTGCCGAATACGGCCGGTATCTGCGCTGGGTGCTCGATCGCCAGGGCATGACGATGTGGGTGGCCATCGGCACGCTCGTCCTGACCGTCGTCCTCTATATCTTCATTCCCAAGGGATTTTTCCCCACGCAGGACACCGGCGTCATCCAGGGCATCACAGAAGCCTCCCAGGATATTTCCTTTTCGGCGATGGGCACGCGGCAGCAGGCCGTCGCCGAGGCCATCCTCGAAGACCCCGATGTGGCCACCGTTTCCTCGTTCATCGGCATCGACGGCATCAACACGACCCTGAACAGCGGGCGCATTTCGATCAGTCTCAGGCCGCTCAGCGAGCGCAGCCAGCGGGCCCCGGAAATCATCCGCCGTCTCCAGCACAGGGTCAGCGGCATTCCCGGCATCACGCTGTACATGCAGCCGGTGCAGGATATCACCGTCGGCACGACGGTCAGCCGCACCCAGTATCAATTCGTGCTGCAGAGCGCCTCGCTGGGTGATCTTTCCACCTGGGTTCCGCGACTCATCGAAAAACTTGGCGGGGTGCCGCTGCTGGAGGACGTCACGAGCGATTTGCAGGACAAGGGTCGCCAGGTCTACGTCACCATCGACCGCGCCCTGGCCAGCCGCTACGGCATCACCACGACGGCGATCAGCAACCTCCTCTATAGCGCGTTCGGACAGCGCCTCATCTCCACCATCTTCACCCAATCAAACCAGTACCGCGTGGTGCTGGAACTGCAGCCCGAGTTCAAGGAGGGCGGCCCGCAGGCGCTCGAGCAGCTCTACCTCAACTCGTCCGACGGCACCCCGGTGCGCCTCTCCACCCTCGCCCAATTGACGGAGCAGTCGGGCATGCTGGCCATCACGCGCTCCAACCAACTCCCGGCGGTGACGGTCTCCTTCAATCTGGCGCCCAACGCCGCCCTCGGCGACGCCGTAAACGAAATCAAGCGGGTCGAACATGAGATTGGCCTGCCCCTGTCGATCGACACCTCCTTCCAGGGCGCGGCCAAGGCCTTCGAATCCGCGCTGAAGAATGAAGTGTGGCTCCTCCTCGCCGCGGTCGCCACGATGTACATCGTCCTCGGCGTCCTCTACGAGAGCTACATCCACCCCGTCACCATTCTGTCCACCCTGCCCTCCGCCGGCGTGGGCGCGCTGCTCGCCTTGCTGGCCGCCCGCTCCGACCTCAACGTCATCGGCATCATCGGCATCATCCTGCTGATCGGCATCGTCCAGAAGAACGCCATCATGATGATCGACTTCGCACTCGACGCGGAGCGGAACCAAGGCATGGCGCCGCGCGAGGCGATCTATCAGGCCTGCCTGCTGCGCTTCCGGCCCATCCTGATGACGACGATGGCCGCCCTGCTCGGCGCCCTGCCCCTCATGCTCGGAACCGGCATGGGCTCGGAACTGCGCGAGCCGCTCGGCATCACCATGGTGGGCGGGCTGATGGTCAGCCAGGTGCTCACGCTTTTCACGACCCCCGTCGTTTATCTCGGCTTTGATCGGCTGGCCCGACGGATGCGCGAGCGAGCCAGCCGGAACGCCCCGGTCGCGGTGACCAACCCCCAGCAGTCGTGAACTTCATCGAGACCTTCATCAGCCGCCCGGTGGCGACGTCGTTGTTGACGGCCGGCGTGGCGCTCGCCGGCGGGATCGCTTTCACCCTGCTGCCGGTTTCGCCGCTGCCGCAGGTGGATTTTCCGACGATCTCCGTCGGCGCCAGCGTCCCCGGGGCAAGTCCCGAGGTCATGGCCGCCACCGTGGCCACGCCGCTCGAGCGGGCCCTCGGCCGGATCGCCGGAGTGACCGAGCTGACCTCTTCGAGTTCCCAGGGTTCGACCCGCGTCATCCTCCAGTTCGAGCTGTCCCGGGACATCAATGGCGCCGCCCGCGACGTCCAGGCCGCGCTCAATGCCGCCCGCAGCATCCTGCCCACGAGCCTTTCGAGCAATCCGACGTACCGTAAATACAATCCGACCGACTTCCCGGTCCTGATTCTCACCCTGACGTCGGATCAGTTGTCGCGCGGCGAAATGTACGACGCCGCCACGACGATTCTCGCCCAGAAAATCGCGCAGATCCCGGGCGTGGGCGACGTCTCCGTGGGCGGCGGCGCCCTGCCCGCCGTGCGGGTGGAACTCAATCCGACGCAGCTCAGCAATTACGGCATCTCGATGGAGACGGTCCGGCAGGCCATCACCGCCACCAACGCCAATCAGGCCAAGGGTTTTGTCGAGCAGGGTGATCGCCGCTGGCAAATCGCGGCGAACGATCAGGCGCTGAAGGCGAGCGACTACATTCCGCTCGTCATCAGTTATCGCAAGGGCGCCCCGGTGAGGCTCGGCGATGTGGCCGAGGTGTCCGATTCCGTGGAAAACCTGCGCACCTACGCCGTCTCGAACGGGGTCCCCGCCGTGCTGGTCCAGATCACCCGCCAGCCCGGGGCCAATATTATCGAGACGGTCGATCACGTCAAAGCCATGCTCCCGGCCCTGCAGGCCTCGATCCCGAGCAGCATCAAACTGGGGGTGGCGTCGGACCGCTCGGTGTCCATCCGCGCGGCGCTGCGGGACGTTGAGTTGAGCCTCATCGCCGCCGTCCTGCTCGTGACGGGCGTCGTCTATCTTTTCCTGCGCGACATCCGCACGACCGCGGTGCCGGCCGTCGCCGTGCCAGTTTCGCTTATTGGCACGTTCGCCGCGATGTACCTTTGCGGATTCAGCCTCAACAACCTGTCGCTCATGGCGCTGACGGTCGCGACCTGCTTCGTGGTCGATGATGCCATCGTGGTGCTCGAAAATATTTCCCGGCACATGGAGGCCGGAGTGCCTCGCTATCAGGCGGCGATCATCGGCGCCCGCGAAGTCGGTTTCACGGTCCTCTCGATGAGCGTCTCGCTCATCGCGGTCTTTATCCCGATCCTGCTGATGGGCGGCATCGTGGGCCGGCTCTTCCGCGAATTCGCCATCACGCTCTCGGTCGCCATCGTGGTGTCGCTGGTCATTTCGCTGACGACCACGCCGATGATGTGCGCCCGGATGATGCGGGTAAAGCCGCGCGCCCCCTCGGGCCCCGATGGCCAGCGCGGGCCGGCGACCGGGTTGATCGCCTGGTCGATTCGCCACTACGAGCGCTCCCTGCGGTGGGTGCTGCAGAACAGCTTCGTGGTGATGCTGGTGCTCGCCGGGGTCATCGGGCTCAACGTTTACCTCTACGTGGCAATTCCCAAGGTTTTCTTCCCCCAGCAGGACACCGGGATGCTGCAGGGTTTCGTCAATGCCGACCAGAGCATGTCGTTTCAGGCAATGCTGCCCAAGGTCCAGGCCTTCGCCGAAATCCTCCAGAAGGACCCCGCCGTCGACTCGGTCACCGCCTCGGTCGGAGGCGGCGGCAGCAGCGGTATGGGCGGCCGGGGTCCGACCGGGTCGGTCTCGGTCTCGCTCAAGCCGCTCCGGGAACGCCAGATTTCGGCGGAGGCCGTGATCGCGCGGCTGCGCCTGCAGACCGTCCAAGTGACCGGCGCCCAGCTGTTCCTTTTCGTCAATCAGGACCTCCGCTCCGGCGGACGGGAGTCCAACTCTTCGGTCCAATACACCCTGCAGGCCGACGAATTGAGCGAGCTGACCGAGTGGGAACCGAAGATTCGCAACGCGTTCGCCCAAATCCCGGTGATCACGGATGTCAGCACCGACTCGCGCAGCCGGGGCCTGCAGACCACGATTACCTTTGATCGCGACAAGATTTCCCGGCTGGGGCTGAACCTCACGCAGATCAATGCGGCGCTCTACAATTCCTTCGGGCAGCGCCAGGTCTCCACGCTCTTCAAGTCGCTCAACCAATATCACGTCGTGATGGAGGTGGACCCGAAATTCTCCCAGGGCCCGCAGTCGCTCAACGACGTGTTCGTCATCGGCCGCAACGGCGCCAAGATCCCGCTTTCCACCGTGGCGCGCTACGAGCCGACCAACGCGTCGCTCTCCGTCAACCACCAGGGCCAGTTCGTGGCCAACACCATTTCCTTCAACCTGGCGGAGGGCGTGACGCTCGCGCAGGCCACCGAAGCCATCGATTTCACGATGGCCAACCTTGGCGTGCCGACCTCCGTGCACGGCAGCTTCCAGGGCAGCGCGCGGATGTTTCAGCAGGCGCTGGACAGCCAACCCCTCCTGATTCTGACCGCGCTGATCGCCGTCTATATCGTGCTCGGGGTCCTGTACGAAAGTTTCATCCACCCGATTACCATCCTCTCCTCCCTCCCCTCGGCCGGCGTCGGCGCCCTGCTCGCCCTGCAGTTCTTCGGGGCTCAATTCAGCATCATCGCCCTGATCGGCGTGCTCCTGCTGATCGGCCTCGTCCAAAAGAATGCCATCATGATGATCGATGTCGCGCTGACGCTCGAACGCGCCGGCGACATCAGCGCCAAGGAGGCGATCTTCGAAGCCTGCAAGCGGCGCTTCCGGCCCATCATGATGACCACGTCGTCGGCGCTCCTCGGCGCGCTGCCCCTCGCCATCGGTTTCGGCGAGGGTTCGGAACTCCGCCGTCCGCTCGGCATCGCCATCGTGGGCGGGCTCGTTTTCAGCCAGGCCCTCACGCTCTATACCACACCGGTCGTATACCTCTACTTTGACCAACTCAGCCTGTGGCTGAAAAAACGCCGCGCCGCGCGCGTGAAATCGCGAACCACCGTGGGCGGAATCGCGACGCAGAGTTCGGCCTAACCGAGGCAAAGCGGTTGAACCGCGTGAGCGAGTGGAGCCTCCGCTCGCTCACGCTCGCAGCTACGACCTGCCGCCGGTCCACTCGCTTGGCGCTCGTGGCTACCCTTCTCGTTGCGCCGCTCTGGCCTTCGCGTCTCGTCGCGCTCTTCGCGGTTTTCCCGCTCTGAAACATTTTTCTTCGCCCATCAAAACTCCCGCGCCTCGGCGTTTTCGTGTTTCGCATCCGGCACGCCCGGACTTTCGCTGATTTCGAAATCGCGAACTCCGCGCAAGACAAACGCCGGGCCCTCGGCCGGTCGCGGGACGGCCAAGTTCCGCAAGGTCACGCCCGCCACGTCATCGAGCACCACGCGCGTCCGCGAGTCGGGTTCGGCAAACGTCACCGTGCAATTCGTCAGCGTGAAATTGCGCACGTGCCGGGCGTAGACGGCGCTGGCCGGCAACAAGCCAAACATGCTGGGCTCGGGATACCCTTTCTCCCTTTCCGGAACCGCCTGCGGCTCCCGCGGGCCGGTGGTGCCGGGCTCACCGCCGCGGAGAAAAAACGGACTAACCAGTTCCGCCGGTTGCCGCGCCACGTGGTCCATGGTCAGGCCACCGCGGGAAAAGATCTGGATGTCGCTCAGCGTGACATCCTCGATCGGATGCCCGCGCAGGCCGGCCAGGAGGATGGGGTGGCGGGCATCGACGTCCCGGGCCACGACCCCGCTGATCCGCACGCGCCGAATGCCGCCGACCGGAGTGCCCGCCGGGCCCCGCGCCCGATTACCGAGCCGGAGAAAAATCGGCGCCGTGGTCACCTCGCGCATCGTGAGGTTGGTGACAGTCACGTCTTCAATGATGCCGCCGTCGACGGTTTCGAGCGCCAGACCGCGCGAACGCTCAAACACGCAATCCGCGATCGTGATCTTGCGGAAAGCGCCGTTGGACTCGGTGCCGATCTTGATTCGGCCCGTCGGCCCATCGCGATCGGGCGCGCGCTCGAGCGTCCGCCCAAAAGTGCCGTCGAAGACCGTGCCCGCGTCGTAACCACTCACCTTGCAGCCGACGATGGTGATGTTCTCGCACGCGCGCACCTCGCCCAGCGCAAAGGAACTCTTCAACACAATCGCGTCGTCGTTCGGCGCGTTGACCTGGCAGTTCGCAATCCGGACATTGCGGCAGGAATCGATGTCGAGTCCGTCGCGGTTGGTGTCGAGGCGGACATTTTCCACCGTGAGCCCGTCGACGCCAGTGGCCAGCAGCGCGAAGTGGCCACCCAAGAGGATGCCAAGGTCGCGAATCACCACGTTCCGGCAATTCTTCAACGCAATCGCCTTGTTGCCCAGGCCGGGCACCGGTTGCGCCAGCGCGGGGGGCGGACTCCCGGGCGGAGGCGTGTTATTGGGGCCAAAAGAGTGATCCCCCTCGCGCCGGCCGAGTTCGACCGCCCGCCGCAAGCCCTCGCCGTGGATCAGGCCGGGGCCGAGGATCGTGACGTCCTCGAGATTTTCGCCCCACAGCAGGCTGTTGTGCCAGTGGCTATGGCCGAAGTCCTGATACAGGAACTTGTCGCCCCACTCATTCGGTTCGGCGGCATCATAGGCGCCGAAACCTTCCGCCGGCGTGGCCGCCAGCAACCGACAGCCGGCCTCGAGTTGGAGCGTAACCCGGCTGCGGAGATGAATGGAAAAGCTCAGATAAGTTCCGGCGGGCAGGCGCACGACCCCGCCACCGGCCGCGGACGCCGCTTCGATCGCTTTGTTGATCGCCGGCGTATCGAGGGTCTTGCCATCGCCCGTCGCCCCGTAGTCGCGGACATTGAATTCGGGGGGCAGGACAGTGGCCACGCGCGATGAAATCATGCCGAGCAACAGAGCGGGAAGAAGATGGATCATGCTCATGAGTGATAGCGGTAAAGTTTGACGCGTTGCCGCGTGAGCCCGTCCGAACCAAAGCGAAGCCCACTGCCGGACTGATTGCCTTCCGCCTGTTCGGCGAGCCGGTAATTGAGGACGATGTCGTCGCCGTTCATTTTTCGGCCCGGCTGCCACCGGCCGCGACGGACGTCACCCGCCTCGGCGGCAAACGTGGTAAGGCTGTTCTTCCAGCTGCCAAACCACAGAAAGACGAGGCGCAGGCCATGCCGCCGCGCTCCGGCCAGCAGACCGTCGACCAGGGAAAAGTCGAACTGGCCCTCGACCGGTTTAACCCAGCCCCACCCGCCGCCCAGAATGAGAAAGGGCGTTCCCTCGACGATGAGCTGCGTGGCCGCGCCGCGCTTTTCCGGCACCGGAATGGGAAGGGCAGACCTGGACCGAGTTCGCGTCCTTAGCGCCGGGGCAGACCGGCGGGACTTTGCTTTCATTCGGTCCCCAGACCGGGAGCTCATTTCAGCTGCACCTCCCAGACCTTCGAGCGACGGGCGGTTCCGTCCGGTCCACTGACATCGAGAACCACCACGTAGTCGCCAGGCTTGGCGTAGGTATGCTGGGGAAACTGTTCGGTGGAACTGGCCCCATCGCCGAAGTCCCACTTCCAGGTCGAGACCTGGCCGACCGAAAGATCCTTGAACGCCACGAGCCGGCGATTCATGTCGACGACGGTCCAGGTCCACTGGGCGGCCAGCTTGGGCCGGAGGCTCGGTTCGAGCGACATGAGTTGGAATGCGCACAACTCCGACGCCTGCCCGTACATCGTATGGCGCGGCGACAGGTTCCAAAATCCGTTGTTACCGCGCTCCTTCACGTCGTCGTAGTCGATAATCGCCCAACTGAGGCCGATGATCTTGTTCTCGCTGAGCACGGACTCGACCGCGCGGGCGGGGCCCTCGGGTCCCGCGTAGTCGAACGGCGTGATCCAAAATTCGAGCACGTACTTGCCGGCCTCGCCGGGCTTGAAACTGAACGACTGCGCGGAGTTGGCCCAGGGCAGTTCCATGGTCCAGGTCGGCGCGCCCCAATCCATGCACCAGTCCTTGTCCACCGCCGGCGTGAAGATGTGATAGTTCTGCGCGTGCACGCCGTGAATCGCCCAGTGCGCCTCCTCCACCTTGATCCGGTCGTCGGGCGTGCTGGCGCTCTCGCCCACGCGGGCGGCGGTCCAGAGCTGGGGATGCCCCTTGTCAATCAACGGCCCACCCGAGGCATCGCCATCGACCACGATCTCGAAGGTGTCGTTGTGCAGCCCCGGCAGCGAAAAATCCCAGTAGTCGTCCGAGGCCTCGTAGAGAAAATAAAGCCGGTTGAGCCCCTTGACCCAGCCCACGCGCACGCGGACATCGAGGGTCTTCGGATCGGGTCCCGCATGCTTTTTCGTATCGTCGACCAACTGATCCGTGCCGACGACGTAACGCTCCGGAACCATTGCCCAATCGGAGGTATCACCGTCAATCCGCGGGATCCTGTCGGCGGGAAACTGAAAGACGTGGTAAGTCTTGTTGGGTTTCTCCAGCGCGCGACTCCCCGTGGCGAGGCCGAGCACGGTGAACAAGAGAAAGGCAGGACCAAAATATCGGGAGGGAGTCATGGCGGTGGATTACAGGGGTGGTTGATTAGCCGCGCTACGCCGGCCGAACGCGCCGCATTTGTCATCGGACAGTTCGTCGGCGCGGCGAGTCCAAGAACGCAGGGACGCCAGCATGAACAAACGGCGGAACATGGCGGGAGAAAAGCCACCCCGCGAAGAAAACACCAGCCGCCAGGTCCCGAAGAGGCCGAATGGTGGACCGTGTGCTCCGCGCGCGGTCAGGCGGCGCGCGGAGCGCACCGCCCACCCCGCCACGCGAGCACGCGGCTTTGTCATTGAATGTCACTTCAACTGGGCCCAAGAGACGGGACCGCGTCCGTCCCTTCCTTCCCCATGAAAACAGTTCTCCGGTTCTGCACCATCATCGTGGCCTGCGTTTTCGTCGCCCTTTCCGCCTCCGGCCAAATTGGGCGGCGCTTCCCGTCGGAAAAGAAAATCATTCCCGACCCCGTCACGGGTGTGCCGCTCACTTTCCTCACCAGCACGCCCGCGGGCGATTCCAAGATCTACCAGACGCACCCCCAATGGACCGCCGACGGTAAATGGGTGATCTTCCGTTCTGCCCGGGTGCCGGGCCAGGTGATGGCCGTCAACGAAGCCTCCGGCGCCATCGTCCAGGTCACCGAACAGGGCTACATGGGCATGCTCTGCGTCGCCCAGCACTCGATGACCCTCTACCTCATGCGCGATGCCGGCCCGCTCTCGGCCAACGCGGCCGCGGCCACCGCTGACGGAACCGGGAAAAAAGGCGAAGGGATGAATCGCCCGCGGGGTCCGTTTCAGATTGTCGCCGTCGATCTCGCGGGGATTTTTGCCGACAGCGAACGCGGTTCGATGAAGCCCGCGGCCAGTTACGAGCGGGTCTGCGGCACGACGCCACCGGAAATGCGGGCGGGCGGCGACATGGCGCTCGATGCCAATGAGGACTTCGCGTACTTCCGTTTTACCGGCGGTGACCTCGCCCGTCGGCTTCCCGCCGATACCCCGATAGCCGCCGCCTACGGCCCGCGCGGCATGGGCGCCGGGCCCGCCGGTCTGGCCAGCCTGAATCTCAAGACGGGGGAGACTAAGTTCATTGTCGCCGTGCCATTTCAAATTGGTCACGTGCAGACGAACCCCTTTGTGCCCGGTGAAATCGTTTTCTGCTGGGAAACGGGCGGCAAGGCGCCGCAACGCACGTGGCTGGTGCAGTCCGACGGCACGGGCCTGCGCCCGCTTTATCCGGAAGCAACCGACGAATGGGTCACGCACGAGGCGGTGGTCACGCGCGATGAAGTCGTACTCGCGGTCATGGGCCATCGGAAGCCCGGCACGTCTGACCCCTGGGGCATCGCCGGAACCCGCGAGCACCCCACCGGACTCGGCGTCGTCAACTTGCGCACGCGGGAGATGCGAATGATCGCCCAGACCCCCTCGGGCAGCGGACTCTGGCACGTGCACGGCTCGGCGGACGGCCGGTGGGCGGTCGGGGATGATTTTTCGCGGAGCATTTATCTCATCGACCGGCACTCCGGCGAAATGCTGCTGCTTTCCACCGGCCACAAGGCGACGGCCGCCGATCACCCGCACCCGTCGTTCAACGCTGACGGTACGAAAATCCATATCGAGTCCGCCCTGCTGTCCGCGGATGACCGCGCCATGAACATCTGCATCATCCCGGTGCCCGAAGCCTGGCTGAAACGCCCGCGCGCCCCGCGGGTGTCACCCTAGCCCGGACGCTCAAGGTGGCTGAGACCACGGCGAAGATTTTGGAACACGCGGTGGCGACGCAGGAGAGAGGAGTGTCTACTATCTGTTCAGATCGTTCATCTTTGCGACGATTTCCAAGCCCCAAACCAGTGCACAGGAGACCAAACCGAGAACAATCCGAGCTCCATCCCGCCCATTCCGATTTCTCCGGTCTCTGCCCGGCCTCGGATTGAACTCCTGTGCCTAGTCTGGGTGGTTCGTTTAACGATTTCGCGGCACCACCCGGTCGAGGAATCGTTTCCTGTCCGCAGTTCAATGTTTTGGCTGCTCCATTGGTTGCGACGGAGCCGCGTTAGGAAAAGTCCGGGCTAGCCCAATTCGCGGCCAACGTTGCCTTGGTTTTTTTGCGCCTCCTTGCGGCTGACTGCCTCGGCCGGGATAACCAATCTCAGATCGCAATGTATTTTGGCGAAAAGGCGCAAGATAGCATACGCCCCGCCCGAGAGATCAAAAATGCCGGAGCGAGGAATCACGCCGGCGCCATCGCCGCGGCGTTCGCCTTCGCGGATTTTTGCGGCGGCCGGCGCAGCGTGGGCCCGTCCACCCAGCGCGCCGGAATCGTGGTGGTCGTCGGCCAGACGGGCACACCAATTTCGTTTCGCTGGAGTTGCGCGATGACAATCTCGGCTCCCCGCGCCCCGAGAATGCGGGGCTGCAAATCGAGGCCGGCGCAAGGCCTCGTCTTGCGCAGGACGTTGAGACAGACGAATCCGTGGGTCGCCGGCAGCTTCGCCCCGCAGTCCTCCATCCAGCCGATGGCCTCCGTGTGATGGCCCAGCACGACATCGGGCTTGTACTGGCGAAACCAGCGGACGAATCCTTCGCGGTTGACCGGGTCAACCACGTGCGTGGGAACGGGCGTCACCGCCGGGTTCCGATGCCCATATGCCAGGAACGCCGCTTCCCACCGGTGCTGCAGCCGCTCGTCGTGCAGTCGATCGAGAAAGAGCCCCGGACGGCGATAGCCCAGCGCGGTCAGGCGCTGGAGCACTGACATCATCGCCCGGTAATGACCGCAGCAGATTGAATGCAGTGCGGGCCGCTCGATGATGTAGTCCGTGTAGACGCCCGCATAGCGCATCCAGTCGAGCTTGGAGAAATCCGGATCCCGCCAGGACGGCAGAAAGATCAAGCCGTGGATGCTCCGCGAATGGAGAATGGAATCGAGCCGATGAATCGACACTACGCCCTGTCCCACCCCAAAGAGCTCGACCTTGAAGCCGAGCTCGGCGGCGCGCTCGGCCGCGCCGAGTTGCAACTCGTGATTGTATTTCGCCGCAAACGGCGGGCGCCCCTCCTCATCGAGGTCAATCGCCGCCAACACGCCCCGAAACGTCGAGCCGCGCGAACGCCGCAGCTCCGACATCAACGCGCCCGCCAGCGGATTTCGCACGTAGCCCGCCGCCTGGGCCGCTTCGCGCACCCGCTGTGCCGTGCCCGGATCGACTCGCGGCGACCCGGCCAAGGCATCCGAAACTGTCGTGCGCGAAAGGCCCAGCGCGAGGGCAAGCGATCGGACGGTGGGAGCAGCTGCTGGGGGGGGCATCTCGGACTGTCAGAGTTCTCCATAGCTGCCATCCGACGCAAATGTTTTGTGGTAGCCCTAGCCGTAACCGTGCCACCCTCTCTGCGGGTTTGAATTTGCGGATTCGCCGCCTCCTCCCGGAACGTCCCCATCAATCCTAACCCAAATCAAAGCGGCTACCCCAACACCCTCGCCATGGAATCGGCCGCTTTTTCGTCGGCGTGACTCCGCGACCCGTACCTCTCCCGCGCCGTGCGGACGGCCGCCGGTTTCTCGTTCGCCGGTAATCGCCGCCCCCTTGCCCTCGTGACTTTCGGCAGCCTTCACTTCGTCGATATTGCCGTGGTCGTCGCGTACCTCGCCGCGGTCCTCTACATCGGCAAGCGCGCATCCGGTGGCACGGGGAGTGAAGAGGGATTTTTTCTCGCCGGGCGCAAACTCGGCAAAGCCTACCAATTTTTCCTCACCTTCGGCAACGCCACCGAACCCCAGGGCGCGGTAAGCACGGCGAGTCTCGTCTTCCAGCGCGGCGTCACCGGCGTGTGGTTCTCGTTTCAAACCGTCTTCATGAACCCGTGGTTCTGGTTCATGAACACCTGGTTTCGCCGCGTGCGCCTCGTCACCGCGGCGGAACTCTTCGAAGACCGGTTCGGCAGCCGCGGCCTCGCGCGCCTCTATGCGGTGTTCCAGGTCGCGGTCGCGTGTGTCTTTCTCGGTTTCGGCAACTACGCCGCCTACAAAATTGCCTCTTCCCTCGTCGTCAAACCCGCGGCGCAGTGGTCCGCCGCCGAGCGCGCCGCCGTCGACGCCTACCGCGAACTCCGCCAAATCGAGACCCAGGCCAGCGCCGGCCCGCTGCCCGCCGCCACCTCATCCCGCCTTGCCGCCCTGCGCGACCGCAACGCCCGCGGCGAGTTGCACAGTTACATCACGCTGCTGCGCTCGCTTCCCTTCTACGTCGTTTTCACCCTCGTGGTCGGCACCTACATCGTGCTGGGCGGGATGGCCGCGGCGGCGGTCAACGAGGCGCTGCAGGGCGTGCTGATCATCGTTTTTTCCGTGCTGCTGATTCCCACGGGGCTCGCGGCCATCGGGGGCTGGAGCCAGCTGGCGCACAAGGTGCCCAAGCAGATGGCCAACCTTTTCGCCGGCGAAGGCGGCTCCCCCGTCTTCATCGGCGCGGTGCTTTTCGTCAGCCTCGTGCAAATTCACGGGCTCAGCCATAACATGGGTATCTTCGGATCGGCCCGCAACGAGTTTGCCGCGCGCTTCAGCGTCACCGGCAATTACCTGAAGCGTTTCATGATTATCCTGTGGGCGTTTGCCGGCCTGATCGCGATCGCGCTCTTCGGGGTCGGTGGACTCGCCGATCCCGATGTGGTCTGGGGCGCAATGTCCAACCGTCTCCTCGGCCCCGGCCTCATCGGCCTCATGCTCGCGGGTGTCCTCGCCGGCACGATGTCGACCCTCGCGGCCAAGGCCCTCGCGATTTCCTCGCTCTTCACCCGCACGTTCTACCGGCATTTTCGCCCGGACGCGACCGCGGCGCAGGCCGTCACCTCCGCCCGCTGGACCATCGTGACCGTGCTGGCCCTCGGGGTCGCCTCGGCGGAGCTGATGGGTGACGTCGAGTCGATCGTCAAACTCGTGCTCACCGTCAACGTCCCGTTCGGCGCGGCCATCCTGCTCATCTTTTTCTGGCGGCGGCTGACCGCCACGGCCGTGTGGTGGTCGGTCCTTCTTTCCGTTCTCGTGATTCTGGTCGCGCCGCTCCTGGCGGCGAATTTCACCGCCGTGCGGCAGTCTCCGGCCCTTGCCGTCACGAGCCGCAACGCCGCCGGCCAGTCGGTGCCCGTCTATTGGAAGCAACTCGTGCGCACGCGCCCCGACGACCCGGCCAGCCCGCTTGAGGGCCGCGGCCGGTTCAGCTTCGAATGCTGGGTGCTCAGCCGGGTCGGCCTCGACCCGGTTAAACTCACCCCCTCCGGACGCGAGGCGGCCAATTTCAATTTCGACGGCCTCTTCCCCTTTCTCGTACTCGGTCTGGTCAGCCTGCTAACCCGGCCAACGGATCCGAACCGCGTCGCGCAGTTCTACGGCAAGATGCGGACACCGGTCGGCGCCACGCCCGAGCTCGAGGAACTGGCCATGGCCGAGACGCGGCGCCAACCCGCGCGTTTCGACGACACCAAGCTTTTCCCGCGCTCGTCGTGGGAATTCTGCCGCTGGGATCGCGTCGACACCATCGGCTTCATCGCCTGCTGCGCCCTCTCCGCGGCCATTGTCGGTCTCTTTGTTCTCCTGCTCCGGCTCGCCGCATGACCACCGAGGGAAAACCCACCGCGTTCGACGGCTGGGCGACGCTGCCTAACGGGGTCCCGCCCGCGCGCGTGGCCCTGATCGGGGTCTCGGGCTACGCCCGGGTCCACCTCGATCTTCTGCTCGAAGCCCGGGAGCGCGGAGCCATTCAACTGGTCGCCGCGGCCATCATCAATCCGACCCAGGAGGAAGCCGTCGTGACCCGGTTGCGGGCCCTGGGCTGCGAGGTTTTCGCTGACTTCCGCGTGATGCTCGCCGTTCATCGCGGAAAAATCGATCTCTGCTGCATTCCCACCGGCATTGCCTGGCACGCCCCGATGACCCTCGCCGCTCTCGAAGCCGGTGCGAACGTGCTCCTGGAAAAGCCGCTGGCGGGCTCGATGGCCGATGTCGGGATGGTTCGCGCCGCCGAGCACGCGGCCAGTCGGTTTGTGGCCGTGGGGTTTCAGGACATCTACTCGCCGACAACCTCGTGGTTCAAGCAGCAGTTGCTCGACGGCGCCATTGGCCGGCTCCGCTCCGTGCGATTTACGGGCGAGTGGCCGCGCGCGACGACCTATTACACGCGCAATGACTGGGCCGGGCGGCTGTACGCCCACGGCACCGCGGTGTTCGATTCACCGCTCAACAATGCGTTCGCCCACTTTGTCCATCTGGGCCTCTGGCTTGCCGGTCCGGAATTTCACGTGGCCGCCTCACCTGTTTCGGTCGCGGCCCAATTATGGCGCAGCCACGACATTGAGAGTTGCGACACCGCCCTCGTCCACGCGCAACTCTCGACCGACATCGAGTTGATTTGCGCCGCGACCCACAGCAGCCGCGACCTGATCGATCCGGAAATCGTCATCGAGGCCGACGGGGGGCAGGCTCACTGGCGCTACCAGCATGACTGCACCCTGACCCCCACCGGCCGAGCGACCGCAGTCCAACCCTTGCCGACCGCCATGGAAAACCGGCGGTACATGTTCGCCAGCGTGCTGCGGCGGCTCCACGACCCGGCCACGCTGATCTGCGACACCGCCTCCGCGGAACAGCATTCCCGGCTGATCGCGGCGATGCACGCGAATGCCCAGATTCAGACGGTGCCGCCCGACCAGATTGTCTGGATGCAGCGGCCGGGGGATACCGCCCCAGTTCCCACCATCCGGGATCTCGAGGAAATGCTGCTCGCCGGTCGACGGCGAAGTGGACCGGCGCCTAGTTATTAACCTGAATGTCGATTTTGTTTACACCCATGAATCCCCTAATCCCCCGCCTGACTGCCACATTTTTATTCGCCGCCGCCGTAGCCGTTGCGGCGGGTGCCGCCCTTCCGTCCGACTGGATCGATCCCGACACGGGGCACCGGGTTATCCGGCTCTCGCCCGACAGCGGCGGATCGACGCTGTATTTTCACGACCATCGCTACACGCCGGAGGGCGACAAGATGATCATCCGCGGCGCCGGCGGCATCGCGACGGTCGACCTCTCGACGCTCGGCCAGTCGCCGCCGAAGTTCGCCATGGTGATGCCGAACGTGAATCCGATCGCCGCGGCCTGGCGCACTCGCGAGGCGTACTACATCGATCGCGCGACCAATTCCCTCATGGCCGTTCACCTCGATACCAAGGCGACGCGCACCGTGGTCAAGTTGCCGCCCCAGGCGCAGCGCGGTGCCTATGTCATCAATTGCGACGAGTCCCTCCTCGTCGGCATCGCGCCTGATCCCGACGGGAAGACCGTCCCACACCTCCCGCCGAGTGGCAAACTCGCGCCGCCCCGCCAGGGTAGTCTCGAACCCCGCTGGGCCGAGGGCACGCCGCAGATGATCTACACGGTCAATACCAAGACGGGTGAATTCAAAGTCCTCCACCGGGAGAACGACTGGACCAACCATCTCCAGTGCTCACCCACCGACCCGCAGCAAATCCTCTTCTGTCACGAGGGCCCCTGGCACTACGTCGATCGCACGTGGACCATTCGCGCCGACGGCGGCCCGGCCCGCCTGCTGCACGAGCGCACGATGAACATGGAGATCGAGGGTCACGAATTTTTCAGCCAGGATGGCAAGAGCGTGTGGTATGATCTCCAGACCCCCATGAGCGGCGTGTTCTGGCTCGCCGGCGTGGATCTCGCGACCGGCCACCGCACCTGGTACAATCTGCAGCGCGAGGAGTGGTCCGTGCATTTCAACGTCTCCCTCGACGGCCAGCTGTTTGCCGGCGACGGCGGCGGACCCACAAGCGTCGCCGCGCACACGATGGATCGCAAAGACATCCAGGGTCAGGGCCAGTGGATGTATCTCTTTCGACCGGCGATGACCGATGGGAGCTCGTTCCGCGACAAGAAGGACCTCATCGACGTCGGCTACTTTCAGTCCGAGCGCCTCGTGAGTATGAAGAATCACGACTACAGCAAGGTCACCGGCGTGGAGCCCAATCTCGCCTTCACCCCGGATGGCAAATGGCTCATTTTCAGCGGCAACTTCCACAGCCGCGCCGAAAAGGGCCGCTCACTGACTCATGTCTACGCGGTCGAGGTGGCGAAATCGGCGACAAAGAATTGAAACCAGTCATGCCCACCACCCTGCTTCGCACCCTGCCCCTTTTCTCTGCGCTCGCCGCCGTGGGGCTCGCCGCCGCCGAGCCGCCCGCCGACTGGATCGATCCGGATACCGGCCATCGGGTGATCCGGCTCTCGACCGAGCCCGGAAGTTCGACCCTGTATTTCCACGACAACGCCTATTCCGCCACCGGCGACAAACTGATCTTCCATACTCCCTCCGGCATCGCGCTGGTGGACATCACCAAGCTCGGCACCGAGCCGCCGAAATCGGAGCTCGTCGTCACCGGCGGACGCAGCAGCTATCTGGCGCGACGTTCGCGTGAGATTTACTTCGTGCGCGGGGGCGGCGGACGGGGGCGCGGCGGCCCCGCTGGCCCGGACAACCCCACGAAAGCGCCGACGTCTGGCGCCGCGACGCCACCCGCCGGCGGCCGGGGCGGCCCCAGCGCGAGCGAGGTGTTTGCCTACAACTTCGAGACCAAAGAAACCCGCCGCATCCCCTACGCGTCCCGCACTCTGGTCAACGCCGATGAAACTTTCGCCCTGGCCACGACAGTGGCGGAGGACCCGACGGGCAAAACCCAACCACCCCCGAAGAAGCCGTACGTCCCGCAAATGCAGCGGATGTTTTCCGGCAAGAAACCGGAGGAACTCACGCCCGAGCAAATCTACGCCGCGAACAAGGAAGATGGCCTGGCCCGTCGCACCCTCGATCCACGCTCCGAGGCGTTTATTTTCATCAACCTGAAAACGGGCGCACCAAGCACCGTCGGCTATCAATACGGCTCGCTCAATCACATGCAGTTCTCGCCTACGGATCCCAATCTGCTCCTCTACTGCCACGAAGGGACGTGGCACGAGGTCGACCGCGTGTGGACCATCCGGACCGACGGCAGCGAGATGACGCTCCGCCATAAGCGGACCATGGACATGGAAATCGCCGGCCACGAGTTCTGGAGCCACGATGGCAAAACCATCTGGTCTGATCTCCAGACGCCGCGGAGCGAAAAATTCTGGATCGCCGGCGTCGAGTTGGCCACGGGCCGGCAAATTCGCTACCCGGTCGAGCGCGATGCCTGGTCGGTGCACTATAATGTTTCCCGCGACGGCAAACTCTTCTGCGGCGATGGCGGCGATCCCACGCAAGTGGCCTTCGCCAAGGACGGCATGTGGATGAACCTCTTCCGCCCGCAGCCCGACGGCGGCATGCAACGGGAGAAGCTGGTCAACATGGCCCGGCACAACTACGTGACCGGTCGCGGTGGCATCGAACCAAATGGCTCGATCACGCCTGACGGCAAGTGGGTCGTGTTCAGCGGGGACTTCGATGGGGCCCGGCACGTTTATGCCGTGGAGATCGCCAAGGCAAAATAGAGGCGAAGTGGTTCGTCGCACCAACGCCGCGTGGTTTGGCTTCCGTTCGCCGTCCGTCTCACCACCAGTCAACGGACGCCCCCTTCCGTTGAGGCTCAACGCTTGCTTTGGTGGGGACGCGGCGCCCTCGCCGCGTCGAAATGAGAAAAACCGCGCCGAGGGCGTCGCAGCCCCAGTGAACGTCAACCGAAAGCGCCTGACCGTCTCTCGGTTTGGACTTCCCCCTCGGCCTTGCGCCGACGCCGCGGTCCGCCCAGCCTTGGCAGATCATGCCGCTTGCCCCCGTCATTCAAACCCTCGCCGAGTTGGTTCGCATCAACAGCATCAATGCCGCTTACGAAGGCAGCCCCGGGGAACGGGAAATCGCGACGTGGGTGCGCCGGTTCTTTGAGCAACGCGGTATCGAAGTTCGCGAGCAGGAAGTTTTTCCCGGCCGACCCAACGTCATTGCGCGCCTGCCCGGCCGAAACCCCGCGCGCCGGGTCGTGCTCGAGGCGCACATGGACACCGTCTCCGTGAAAGGCATGACCATTCCGCCTTTCGAACCCCGCATCGAAAACGGGAGGATGTACGGCCGCGGCTCCTGCGACACCAAGGCCGGTCTCGCCGCGATGATGCAGGCCGTGGCTTCCTTACACGCGGCCGGCATCACCCCACCCTGTGAGGTGTGGTTCGCCGCCACCGTTGACGAGGAGCACTCGTTTGGCGGCGTGACCAAACTCTGCGAAGGCCTCCGCGCCGACGCCGCCGTGGTGGCCGAGCCCACCGAGCTACGCGTGGTCGTCGCCAGCAAAGGTATCTTGCGCTGGCGCATCGTCGTGCGCGGCAAGGCGGCCCACAGCGCAACGCCTCATCTGGGCATCAACGCCATCGAGCACATGGCGCGAATCATCCTCGCCTTCGAAACCGACCATCAGCGACTCGCCCGGCAGCAGGTTCATCCGATGCTCGGTCCCGCCACCTGCAACGTGGGCCTGGTGAGCGGAGGCGCGCAGATAAATTTCGTGCCGGCCACGTGCTCCATCGACATCGACCGGCGTCTCCTGCCCGGCGAAAAAGCCGACGCGGTGCTCGCCCACTATCAGGGCTTGCTGGACCACTTGAAATCCCAGCATCCCACCCTCGATGCCGTGATGGAGCCACCGATGATTGTCGACGAAGCCCTCGAAACACCCACCGACTCCGCCGTTGTCCAACTGGCCAGCACGCTGGTGAAGGAACTGGGGCGCGACGGGCGACCGGCCGGCGTCCCCTACGGCAGCGACGCCAGCAAGCTCTCGCGGCAAGGCGTGCCCAGCATCATCATCGGCCCCGGCAACATCGACCAGGCGCATGGAGCCGTGGAGTTCGTCGACCTTGCCCAGGTCGAACTGGCGGAAAAATTCCACCGCAACTTCATCGAGCGTTTCGAGTAACCCCCGCCCCGCCATGGCTTCTCCCCAGACGTCCCGCCGCACGTTTATTCGAAATTCGGTCCTGACCGCGCTCGCGCCCGCCGCCTGGGCCGCACCGCAGTCCCCGGCCAATGGATTCATCGACGCGCATTCGCACATCTGGACCCCGGACACGCAGCGGTACCCGCTGGCCGAAGGATTCTCCCAGGAGAAAATGGTGCCGCCGAGTTTTACTCCCGACGAGTTGTTCGCGCACTGCCGTCCGGCCGGCGTGATCCGCGTCGTGCTCATCCAGATGAGTTTCTATCGCTTCGATAACCGCTACCTGCTCGACATGATCGCGAGCCATCCCGGTGTCTTCAGCGGGGTGGCCGTCGTGGACGAAACCGCGCCCGACTTGCGCGAAACCATGAAGCGGCTCGCGGCAGCCGGCGTGCGCGGCTTTCGGTTGTCCGCCAATCAAGCCCGTGCCGAAGCCTGGGCGACGTCTTCCGGGATGAAAGCCATGTGGAGCTACGCCGCCGACGCGGGGCTGGCCATGTGCCCGCTCATCAATCCGGACACGTTGCCAGCCCTGCAGCGGATGTGCGCCCAGTTTCCGCGCACGCGGGTCGTCATCGATCACTTCGCACGGGTCGGCGTCAACCGGTCCACCCAGCCGGGCGATCTCGATCAACTTTGCCGCCTCGCCGACTTCGCGCACACGCACGTGAAGACATCCGCGTTCTCCGTCCTGGGCGAAAAAAAGGCCCCCTACACCGATCTCGGACCCATGATTCGGCGGCTCCGCGATACTTTCGGCGCGAAGCGGTTGATGTGGGCCACGGACTGCCCGTTTCAGGTGCAAAAGGGCCACACGTACGCCGACTCCATCGCGCTCATCCGCGATCGCCTCGATTTTCTCCGTGCCGACGACAAGGCCTGGATGCTGCGCCAGACTGCGGAAAAAGTCTTCTTCTCGTGACCGCGGCCCGCGCGCCTTATCCCCATTACCATTAGGAATTGGACGCCCGAAGAGGCAGCAACTGCTCTCCGAGCTATCCGCGGACGCCGGTGGAAACGCGTCCCCACCGGGCCCCCGATTTCCACCAAAGGCGTCGTGTCTCCCAATAGGTGACACGATAATCGGAGGTGACGGGACACGGCCTGAGCCGGAACGTTGCAGTCGGAGTTCATTTCACCGGCGAAAACGAAACTACTGAAAAGTGGCGGGCGCGTTGTCCTCAACGCGCTGCAACAATTCCGTTTTTAGGTCAGTCGTTGGGGGACAACCGGCTCGATTTCTACTCCCAGGAAACAGCGCTTGGTTTGTATTCCCACCTTTAGGCGGAAAGCTTGAATTGGTCGGATTCCGCCTAAAGGCGGAACTACAAACGGACGGTTTATTCCCGGCACGGGCAAGAGTCGCTTTGGCGGCTCGGGCTGCACAAGTTCGGCTACCGGCCGGCCGGTAACGCGCTCCGCAAGACACCCAGAAACTTGGCCACATCCGCTGCGGTGTTGTAGCCGTGAAGCGCGAGCCGGATCCGGCCCGCGCTGTGCATGACGTGAAGGCCATTCTGCTCCAGGGCGCCGTGCAGCTGACTGCTTTGGGCATGCTGAAACGCGAGGATCCCCGACGGATTCTTCGGCTGAAATTCCGCCATGGGCGTCAGCCCGAGCGCACGTAGCCCGGCTTCCGCCTCGGCGATCAGCGGATCGATCTGTCGGGAAATCGCCGCCACCCCGATTTCCTCAAGGTACCGCAGTCCGGCGTTGAGCGCGTAGAGCGCGACAAAATTCGGCATGCCCACCGAGAAACTCGCGGCGCCCGTCTTCGGCACCGCCCGCTGGAAGCGATCCGCGTCAAAGGCGTTCTCCAAATGAAACCAGCCGCCCGCGTGGGTGGTGAGCCAGGCCGCCTTGCCCTTTGGAATCCCCACGATGCAGCCCCCGTGAATTCCGAGCGTCCACTTGTGCGTGCTGGAAATCATGATGTCGGCCCCGGAGCAATCGAGCACGACCCGGCCGAGCGCCTGCGTCACATCGACCGCAATCAACGCCTGCGGGGCCAGGTGGCGGACGAGTTCGTGAAACTTCGGCCAGTCGATTCGATGGCCGTTGAAGAAACTCACCAGCGACACCTGCACGAGTCGCGTGCGCGCATTGAGCAGCGAAGCGAGTTCCTCCATGCGCAGCGCGCCCTGACGCGACTTCCAAAGTTGCAGGACCGGCCGTTCCACGGCCCGCAGCCAGGGCGTCGCGCCGGCGGGAAAATCGAGATCGTTGACCACCACTTCGTCGTCTTCCCCCAGATTCAACGCGGCCGCCAGCAGGTTATAGGCCTCGGAGCTGCACGAGCAAAATGACACCTCCGCGGTCGCGAGTCCCAGCATCCGGGCGCTGACCTCGCGGCAGGCTTCGAGCGTGGCAAAGTGCGCGTCGCGACCCTGCATGCCGCGCAGTTTGTCCTGCCAGTAAGCCTGAATCGCATCGCCCACACATCGCGGCGGAATGCTTTCCGCCGCGGTGTTGAGGTAGGTCATTCCGACCAGGGAAGGAAAATCGCGTTGGCGGGTCGCGTCGGTGAGCATGGAAGGTCCGTTTATATTGCGGAGGCGGGGGATGGTCCGGCTTCGTCGCGCCACAGTGCCAGCATCACGACCAAAGCCAGCACCGGGGCGCAGCCGGCCATGGCCAGACCAAGATCGAACGACCCCGTGTGATCGACGAGACGCCCAAAGAGCTTCTGAAAAGGCGAAGCCACAATCCAGCCAATCGCCGCCAGCGTGCCGGTCGCCTTCCCGACCTGCCGGACATTCAATTCCTGGGTAAAGGAATAATAGCAGGGGAAAAGCGCCAGCGTAGCCGCGCCGACCACCAGCAGCACCCCGAGGAGCGGCCCGCCCCTCGGCAATTTGGCCGCGACCACCGTCAGGGCCGCCAGCGCGGCACAAACGGCGAACACGATCATACGCGATCGGTGCACACTCGTGCCGCGCCGCGTCAGCCAAAGGGCGACCGCGCCTCCCACCAGGCAGCCCACATCGGTGGCGATATAGAAAGCCGAGTTAAACCAAAGGGTCTCCACTTCGGAGTAGCCGCGGCCCTGCTGCATGATTCGCGGGAGCCACGCCCGAATCAAATGCCAGGAGATGTTCAGGGCGACGACCATGAACGCCAGGGCCCAGAATCGGCGGCTGCGGGAAAATTCGATCAACCATCCGAATGGTCGGTGGGACTCCCCGCTCCCTGGTGGCGCCGCCGGGCCCGCGAGGTCACCGGGCCGGATTAGCATGAGCCACGCTCCGGCCCACAGGACCCCTCCTGCCCCGATGACGAGAAACGGCGAGCGCCACGTGTCGGGTCCCGTGCTCTCGCCCAGCAGCGCGCGGATAATCAAGGGCGTGAGCATGGCCCCGAGCGACGCGCCGCTCTGCAGCACACTGTTGCCCAGCATCCGGTCGCCCCGCGCCATCACGGCCTGCGTGACGACCAGCGCGCAGGGCCAGTGTCCCGCCTCAAAAAAACCGAGCAGCGTCCGGCAAACGATCAACTGCGGATAACCGTGCGTGAGACCAGTGAGAAATCCGATCGCCGACCAAGCCAGCAAAACGCCCGGATAAAGCAACCGCACCGGCATCCGATCGGCCAGGATACCAAAGACGAACGACCCGACCGCAAACGCCAGGCCGAAGACCAACTCGAGATCACCGTATTGCTCCTGGGAGAGATGATACTGGTCCGTGACGCGCACCGACAGGTTCGCCAGAGTCTGGCGATCCATGTAATTGATCATGGTGGCCAGCAGCAGCAGCACGCTCACCCACCATTTCCAGGCAGCCTTTCGGTTCAGGGGCGTTGGCAACGAAGTCACGCGCAAATCCTAGGCGCTCAAACCGGGGAGGAAAATAGCTTTCGCGCGGGTGGCCCCAAGGACCACCCGCGTCGTCCTGCTCCTCCCCGCGCGCGTTCAGGTCATCTCCAACCCGCGCATTGTCCCGGTCGACGTCGAAAACTTGTCCTGATTGATGCCCATGCGCTGCAGCATCGAAAGCAGCAGGTTCGTCAGGGGATAGTTCTGCAACGTATCGAAGACGAGATGCTGGCCGTGCTTGAATCCGCCGCCGGCAAAAAGGATCGGCTGGTTGAAGCACACGTGCTGGTTGGAATCACCGAAGTTCGATCCGTAGAGGACCATCGTGCGATCCAACAGCGTGGCGTCGCCCTCCCGCGCCGTCTTCAAGTCGCCATAAAGCCCCCCGAGGAGCCGCATGTGCGCCAAATCGAGCGCCTTGAACTGGGTCAATTTGTCCTCGGATTTTCCGTGGTGCGACAGGTTGTGATAGCCTTCGTTGATGGTCACGTCGCGGATACCTTCGACCACCGGAGTGGAGACACTATCGAGCAGCAGGGTGATGCAGCGCGTCGAGTCGGTCTGGAACGCGAGCCGCGCCAGATCGTACATGACCTTGATCTTCTCCATGTAGGCCGCCGGGCTTGTGGGATCCACGGGCACCCGGGCGTCGACGACGGGCTTCGACTTCTTTTCCCAGCCCTGCGAAACCTGCAGCCGGCTCTCGAGATCGCGTACGCTGGTGAAAAACTGATCCAGTCGATCGCGATCCTGGGTGGTGGAGTTGCGCTGCAGATCCTTCGCCTGTTCGGAAACCGCATCCAGAATGCTCCGACCCGTATCGAGCCGGACAATCTGCGCGTCGACCTCGGCCGGCGTCCCCTGGACGAACAACTGCTTGAACACCTCCGCCGCCTTCTCCTCGGGCGGAATGGCCACGCCCGTGCCGGTGCACGACAGGCTGCGGCGCTGGGTGTTTACCGCCAGCGTCAGCGAAGGGAACCGGGTCTGGATGCCAATCCGCTCGGCAACGTATTGATCGAGCGAGATCGTGTTGCGGAACGACCCGCTCCCGGGATGGGGCGCACCGGTCACGAAGCAAACATCCGCCGGGTGCCCGCCATCCACGTTCGGATGCGAGACGCCGGTGAAGACCGTGTAATCGTTGCGGTGCTCCTTGAGCGCAGCCGTGTAGATTGAGTCCTGGTAGTTTCGTCCGGCGCCTTGCGGGAAGAAATTCCATTTCAAGAGGCCGAGATTGTTGCAGATGGCGAACATCCGCCGCGGCACCGCATTCGGGGCCAGCGGGGAGGACGACTGCGCCGCCTTGGCGAACGTCGGGGCCATCGAATCAAGGAGAGGCAGCGAAAGCGCCACGCCCGTGCCGCGCAGGAAATGCCGGCGGGACAGCGGCCGGCGGGTGGAAATGAATGGGCCGTAGCTGGCCTCGGTCGTGGGGGTGGTTTTCATTTATTCAGGAACAGGTCACTCTGGATGATTTGGTTCACGATGCTGCGGACGCCGTATTCCCGCCCGGCCGTCGCCTGCAGGATTTGCTCAATCTTTTCTCGATCGCTGAAACGCACAGGGGAGCCCGTCGCGTAGACGGAAAGCTGCCGCGCCAGGTTCCGCGCGATTTGCACTTCGTCCTTCAGGATCAGTCGCTTGAAGTCACGCACGTCGTTGAAAGCGCGGCCATCCACCAGCGTTCCGCTGGGGTCGACGGGCAACGCCAACCGGAACGCGAACGGCCAGCCATTCTTGCCAAAGCCTTTTTCCGGGGCGGCGTCCCCGGCCATCGCCCGATAGCGATCACGCCAGGCTCCCATCACATCGAAACTCTCGAGCGCAAAACCCGGCGGGTCGATCTTCCGGTGACACATCGCGCAGCTCTCATCCGCCCGGTGCTTGTCCAACTGCTGCCGAATGGTAACTGCGCCGCGAATGTCCGGCTCCACGGCCGGCACCGAGGCGGGCGGCAGGGGCATATCGAAGCCCACAATGCGCTCCATGATCCACTTGCCACGGACCACGGGAGACGTGGTCGTGCCGTTGGCGGTGACTTTGAGCACGCTCGCCTGCGTCATCATGCCACCACGCACGCTGTTCGCCGGCAAGGTCACCCGGCGCATCGCGACGCCATCGACCCCCGCGATTCCGTAGTGCACGGCGAGCCGGTCGTTGAGGAAGGTAAAATTCGAGTCGACGATGTTGCGCGCCGGCAAGTCCTGCTGCAGGAGTTCGCTGAAATAGAGTCTCGTTTCGTCCAGCGCCGCCTCGGATAGCGAATCATCGAGATAATAATCGTTGTAGAGGTTGGTCGACGGCGTCGTTTCATCCATCCGCCGGATTTCGAGCCAATAGTCGAGAAACGCGTCCACAAACTGGCGGGACCTGGGATCGGCCAGCATCCGGTTGGTTTCGGCCTGCAAAACATCCGGCTGGTGCAATTCCCCTTTGGCCGCCCGCGTCCGCAAAACATCGTCCGGACCCGTGTTCCAGAGGAACAACGCGAGGCGCGTCGCCAGGGCGTTATCGTCGAGGCGGCCGGGCTTTTCGTCGAGGTAGACAAATTCCGGCGACGCCAGCACCGCCGTGTAACCGGCCAGCATCGAATTGGCGAAGCCCAGTCCAGCCGCCATCCGCTGATTGATCACCTTGAGGAAAATCTGCACGTGCTTCTCTTCCACCGGCCGGCGGTAGGCGCGCTGCATGAACGCCCGCAACAGCCGTTCGGCGTCCTGCGGGGGATTATCCGACACGACCTCCACCGTCTGTTTTGCCAGCGAGGTGCGGGCCCGGCCTTGGCCTCCGCCGTACTGATTTCCAAGGCCGCCGAAGACGATGAGACTCTGGGCCCCGCGGCCGCCGCGCGGTCCTCCCCTCGCCCCTTCCGGCGGGCCGGAGACAACATCGATGACCACGCCCGGCGCGCCGGTTTCCACTTTTTTGATCGGAAGATCACCAAACATCAGGCGGTAGCCGGCCGTCGACGATTCGTCGTAAAGCGGCCCCTCCACTTCCATCCAGCGGAACGCCACCGCCGGCATGCCATCCCGCTGCGCCAGCGGATTCGTATACCCGCCGCGGAATCCCGTCGGCCGGGATCGGAACAGCCGCGAGGCATCGGTCACGATCATGTCGTTCGCCTGCAGCCAGACATCATTGACTTCGCTCACATTGGGATCCGGCGTCACATCGAATCCCCCCAACCGGCGGTTCCCTTCCTTGCCAAAGGAGTACACCGTAATCGGTTCATTCCGCCGGCCCTCGGACACCTCATCAAAATTGGGCCGATGCCATTCGGGTGACTGGATGACGTGCGCTTTCTGCGCCCCGGTTCCAAGCAGGCGCCGGCTGAAGCCCCAGGTGCCGACCCACAGCGTATAGCCACTGAACCGCAGCCGATAACGGCCGGCCACCGGGGCCGTGTAATTATCCCAGCTGGAACCAAAGCCCGTCACATAGTGGCTCGAAATCCAGCCCATCGCCTCGACGTCGCGTGTTTCGGGACTCGAGAGCGGCGCATTCAGCATCCGCACATCTCGCTGCGGCGTGGCGCCAATCACGGGAAATTTCTGCCGGTCCGGCACCCCATCGCCCGTCGTCGGGCCCGGATAGAATGTCTCGCGGGCGTAGAGCCGCTTCACGCTGGTTTCCGGATGCACAAACTTCACCGCGAGCGCCTGGCGCATCGCGTAGTCCGCCGCGGACATGTACCGCGACATGTGCACAAACGACACGTCGAGGGCGTTGCTCACTTTGTTGAACTTATAGGCCTCGCCGTCCACCGGCAGCTGATCCTTCACCTGAATCCACGGCGTCTGCAGGAGATCGCGCAGCGAATTTTCGTACTCCGAACTGTTCAGGCGCCGCCGCGCCGCGCGGCCCTCCCGCGCGACGATTTCCGTTTCAAAGCCCGTCAGGGCCGTGGCCACGCCTTTGACAAACGACGCCTGCTCGGCGCCGTTTGGCCGCTTCTTTTCCTTGGGCGGCATTTCCCCCGCCTTCACCCGGTCGTGCACCTTGACCCACGTCGCAAAATTTTCCCGATCACTCGGGTCGTACTTGAGCGTGGTCAGATCCAGGCCGCCCTCGCGGTCGACATCATTGTGACAGGTCGAGCAGTACCGATCCGTAAACGCAAAGGTGTCCGCCTCGGCCAGTGCGGTCGCGGCCCGCATTGCCCCAACGGAAACCATCGAGCAGGCGACCACCAGCCACGCGGCGGGCCGTAAAACGGAAATTCGGGACCGCCGAGCCGCGTGCGGACGCAACGAAACACCGCTAAAAATCAGGTTAGCATTCATGGATGGGGAGGGGTAAAAAATTCCAGGCGCGCTATCCACCGGCACTCCACCTCATCATCAGAGTTCCGGTGCGTCCTCTGAATCCCAGGCAGGTCTAAAAACAGGCAGCGCTTTCAAGCCGCGGGCCCAAGGGCGAACCAACGACAGCTTGAAAGCGTACCGGTGAACAAAGGCAAAGCAACCTCTTAGAAGCTAAGCTTCGCGGTGAGCAGTAATTCATGTTGGCCGCCGTCGTGTTTTGTGTCGCGTCCTTGGGGCGAGACTCGTTCTGGAAATTAAACGCCTGGCCGCCCCACGACGCTTCGCCGGGAAAGTAGGCGTATCGCGCGGGTGCCAACGGACCTGCTCCAGGGTTCGGTGCGTCCCGGACGGCCTCGGCCGGAAGCCTAGCGTGGCTCAACTATCCATCAAAAAAATCGCCGACCCGAATTCGGGTCGGCGATTGCTCGCTGAAATTTTCAGGCAATCCGGCTGACGGTGCTCAGAAACTTAACTTCGCCGTGAGCATGTAATTCCGCGGCATGAAGTAGATGGGGGTCGCGGGCACGGTGACACGCGCGGGCGACGAAACGTCGCCGTTGCGCGGCGCCGTAATCGTGTAGGCCGTCGTGGCGCTGCTGCTGCTGAACGCGTAGATGGCCGAGGTGCGATTGAGGACGTTGTCGACGTTGAGATCGAACTGGATCGTCTTGGGCGCCAGCTTGCGACCGCTTTCCTTGAACCGATAAGTATACGAGAGGGTTCCCGTCACCTTGTAGTTGGCATTGCCGAAGACCGGCGTGGCTTCGTCCACCGTCGGATCGTCGATCGCATTCGCCGGATTGTTCGGGTCGACAATCGTGTCGTTGGTCCGGTAGCCGACGATCATTTCGCCGCGGTAATTGACGCCCGCGCCGACGCGCAACCCCTTCAACACGCCGGCCCGGAAGCGGTAGTCCGTCGCCAGGTTGCCCACCCACGGGATACTGCCACCCCCGCGCTGGTTCTTTTTTCCGATCAAGCCGGGGACCGTGATATCTTGCAGGGTATTCCACGCATCAACCGCCGCCCGAACCTTCGTCTGGTTGATCTTCGTGGGATCATCCAAGGCCGGGTCGATCTGCGCGTCATTTTTTGCGTCAATGATAATGCCCGCATCCTTCAGAATCAGCCGGGTCGTGGCATCCTGAGTCTGGAAGTATTTGGCCGAGTCCGGGAATTGATCCCGCACTTCCGTGTAGTTCTGGCCCGCGTTCATGATCAAGCGCCACGACGGGGTCAGATTGGCCGTCATATCGAATTCATATCCTTTGGTCGCCGTCGTGATCGTATCCTTGATGGCCGTCTGCGGAAACCGCTTCGCGCCGCGATTATTCTGGCCCGTCGAGCTCAGGTCGCCGATCACCGGCGTGTCCGCGAACGTGTTGTAGGGCCCGGTGATAGTCAGATCCACCAGGGAGCCTTTCTGGAATGAATCGTAATAGCCCGCGCTGAACGATAGCCGGCCATTGGGCAACGTGTAGCGGATGCCGACATCCTTACCCTTCGCGGACGTCGGGACGCAGAGGCTGCCATCCAGGCGCTGGAACGGCAGCGTGATCTCGTAGGTGTCGCCGATGTTGCCGTAGATTCCGATCGATTTGGTGATATTGATGACGGCGCCGTAGGTGCTCGTGTTGACCTGCGGTCGAATGCCGGGCGAGTCGAAGTCATCGCGGAAGCGGTCGTTGGCGTACTGCGGCGCCGGAACCTGCGCATTGTTGACATTGATCGTCGGACGAACGTCCGCGACCTGCGGTACGCCGAGGGCCTTACCGGCCGCGTCCTTCGGCACGAACGTCAGATTCCAATAGTCGTTCGGGGTCGGCTTGCGGTAGTCGATCGTCGTGCCATCCCAGCCCGCCGCATACCGACCGGGTTGCAGAACGCGGTTGGACGTCAGCCGGGCAAAATCGCGCCGGAAGGCGCCAATCAGCACCAGCCGATTCTTGAACAAATCCATATTCCCCGCCGCTTGCAGGAACTGGTACTTGCGGACATTCTTGATGTTGTTGTCCTCGCGCTTCGTGTCGTACATCCACGTCGGGGTGACGATTTCGTTCACGCCGGTGATGGGGTTCACGACCTTGACCGTCCTCATCTTGCTGGTCTTGGGCCAGTAGGCGGGACTCGGTTGATCCATGTATTGGCGAGTGTAGAGCCCGTATTCGCTCAGTTCGAGGTTGTCGACCCAGCTGCGCGCGTCCGGCGCAATGCTCTTCAGGGGCAACAAGGAGGAACTACCGGTGGCATCATTGATATGATTCGTCGCGCCGGCCAGAGCGGCCAACTGCACTTTGCCAAAGCGGCTGTCATTCGAATAGACCGCTTGGAAGCGCGCGTTCTGGAACGTGTTTTTCCGGTCGTTATTGTAATCCATGTACTCCGAATACGAATGCAGGAAGAACGGATTCGGGTTGCCGTTGGGCAGCGTCCGCGCGAGATCGATCCGCTGTTCATTCAAGCCTCTCCGGTTGGTCTGGCGACCAATGACGAAGGAACGATTCACGTTCCCCGCCAGCTCCACGAAGAAGTGTTCGTTCACCTTGTAGTTGAACGAAATCGTCTGGCTCAGGTCCACTTCATCCCAAGTCGGGTATTTATTGCTCCACAAACCGTTTTCCTTCGCCTGCGGGACGTGGAAAAATGGCGAACCAGCCAGGGCATTGGCCCAACGCACATTGTCCGGCAGGCCGATGAGATCGACCACCGCCTGATTGTTAAGACTATAACCCACCGTCCGAATCGGCTTCCCGTTGATCCAATTCGTATTGGCCAGCGTGTTATTTTGCGCGGCTCCCTTGGTGCGGAATTCATTCTGGAAATTGAGTGCATTTCCGCTCCAAGTCGCATCGGGATAAACGGCAAAGCGCATGGTGGTCATACGCGTGAGACCGGGTTGGGCCAGCTGCGCGGTGGTCGGGGCATTGGCGCCGGTTAGCGGCAGGTTGCTATCCAGGATCGTCCGACCGTCCCAAGCGGAGGTCTGGTCCTTCATGTTGGTCATGGTCAGCGCCTCGGCCGACAGGTACTCAAGGTCACCACGCACGGTAAACTTGGGCGAAATCTGGTAGGTCGTCGCGAACTGCACACCGCGCTTCTTGTTATACTCGCCTTCCTTCCAGCTCTTGCCCTGGTCCCACATCAGATTGGTGCGAATCGCAAAATCGGCCGTCACCGGTTGATTGATGTCCGCCGTCATCCGAAAACGATCCCACGTGCCGACCCGCATGGAGAATTCCCGGATGGGCTTGGTGAGCAGCGCCTGCTTGCTGATCGAATTCTGCGTGCCCGCCTGGCCACCCGCGCCGTAAAGGACGGCGTTCGGGCCGCGACCGAAGTCGATGCGGTCGAGCGAAAAGCTGTCCGGCGTGGCAATAAAGGAGAAGTAATTCCGCAGGGGAGACCCCGTTCGCACGCCGCGAATCGTCACCGCCGCCGAAGGGGTGGCGCCGCCACCGGTTCCGGCGTTGTCCGCATTGTTATTGGCGCCGCTCGGCGTCCACTCGGCCGCCTGCGTCACGTCCGTGATACTGAAAGCCTCAAGGAATTCCTTGGTGATGACTGAGTAGGCCACGGGCGTGTCTTTCAGCGCCGTGGCGATGCGCCCGCCGGCCAGCGACGAGGCGGCGACGAAGCCAACGTCCGTATCGGCACTGACCTGAAAGGGATCGAGTTTGACCGTGTCTTGCTGGCCCGACGCCGAAGGCGCCGGGGCCGTCTGGGCCACGAGGGAACTAACGCCAAGCGCGAGCAATGCCGCGATGGCTGCAAGGACTGATTTCTTGGGATATCGGTTCATGGGTTTTGGTGTCTGGGTTCGAACATTCGTCCCCCCGCCAAAACGACCGAACCAAACCCGCTAAGCACTCCCTCTGCCCGACTCCACGAACCCGTCGCACAGATCATGCATAGGGGTTAGCTTGGAGACAAAGCATCAAGAGCAGGGTATGGGCGGAAAAGCCAAGGGCGCCACTTGCCGCACTCTCAGGCTTTTGTTCGACCGGGGAAAATAAGGTGCCAAAGAAGCTCGGAAATTTATCCCGACTGTCAAGGCGCTAAGCCGAGCCGTCCCCCCCCACTCAAATCGACCGCATCGTCCGGCGATACGCGAGATAGTCGGCATGCAAGCGATGGAAAACCTGGCACTTCGCGGCGTGAAACCGACCAATCCCGCCACGCTGCGGCTCCAGAATCCTGCCCGCCGCACTCATGGCGCCCATCGCCGCCACCACACTGTCATAGCGTCGGGCGGCGACGGCCCCGAGCATCGCCGACCCCAACAACACCGCTTCCGGCTCCTTCGGCAGCACGATCCGACAACCCGTGCCGTCCGCATGCTCGCGCAGAAAAACCGGATTCTTCGTCCCGCCGCCACAGGCCAGCAGCGTGTCGATCGCATAGCCTTTCCGATTCAGCTCCTCGATGATATGCCGCGTGCCATAAGCGACCGCCTGAATCGCCGCCAGATATTGGCGGGCCAGGTCATCGAGCGTGGCCGACAGGCCCAAACCCGTGATCGCGCCCCGCAGCGTCGGATCCGCACGCGGAGAACGGTTGCCGTGAAAATCCGGTTGCACGTGCAAGTCGCGCGTCAACTCAGCCGGATGCGCGGCCGATTCCGCGCGCGCCATGGCCTCGAGCCGTGCGTTCAGGAGTTCGTAAACCGACTGTCCCGTCTTCCTCGCTTGCGCCTGTAGTTCGGCCGCGGCCGCATGGGAATAGATCACATGATCAATCAAGGCGCCGGTCGCGGACTGCCCGCCTTCCGCCAGCCAGAGCTCCGGAATCATCGCACTGTAATAGGGCCCCCACACCCCGGGCACGAAACGGGACTTCTCCGCCACCGCCATGTGGCATGACGAAGTGCCACCGATCAAGGCGAGCCGCCGATTAAAGGCTGCACGAGAAAGTTTCTTTCCGCCGATTTGGGCGCCCAGCACCCCGAGTCCACCCGCATGCGCGTCGATGATCGACACCCCGACCGGCGTCCCCGGCTGCAACCCGAGCTCGGCTGCGGCCTTCGCCGTCAACCCGCGCCCGACCGGCTCGCCCATCGGGCGCACCCGTGTGCCGATCCGGCGGAATTTTTCCGTCGCGAGATCGCCCAAGCCGATTCGCTTGAAATAAGAGACATCCCACCCGCGACCGTCCAGCCCGCGGTGACCGAGGTAGGTCCATTTGCACACCGTCGTGCAGAGCGAACGGGTATCGTCCCCGGTGGCGCGGTAGGTCAGGAAGTCCGGCAAATCGAGAAAGCGCTCCGCGCGTTTCCACGCGGCCGGCAGCGATTCCTTCAGCCAAAGCAGCTTCGGCGTCTCCATCTCCGGCGAAATGACGCCACCCACGTAGCGCAGGACCGGATGACGCGTCCGATTGATGCGCTCCGCCTGGGGAATGGCGCGGTGATCCATCCACACGATCACGTTTTGCTCGCTTCGCCCTGTCGTGCTGACCGAAACGGGCCGGTCGTTCCGATCGAGCAGCACCAGCGAGCACGTCGCATCAAAACCGATTCCGGCGACCTCGCTCGCCTTGACCCGCGCTTGCTTCAGGGCGGCCCGCGTGGCCTGGCAACAGGCCGTCCAGATATTGTCGGACGACTGCTCGTAATGATCGGGCGCCGGCTTCCACGTCTTGATTGGCGTTACGCCGACGCCCACCCGCCGCCCTTTTTCCGAAAACAAACCCGCCCGGGCGCTGCCGGTGCCCACATCAATGCCAAGATAGTACTTCATATAGACGAATTTCGTTTGGGTCGCCGGCAAACTTGCTTACACCGTCGTCGCATCATTGTCCCCCGCCTTCTTGAGATCACCCGTGCGCTGGCGCAAGGCGTTGATTTCCCTCGAGAGCCCGTCACTCGTGGCGCGCAGGTCGGAACTGTGGATGATGAAATTCGCCCCCGCCGCGCACCACGCCGCTTCGCGCTCCACCGCCATCCAGGTGTGGATTCCCGCCCCCACCCCGGCCGCGCGGGCCTTGCGGAAAATCGTCAGGAACGCCGCCTCGATTTCCGGGGCGTCGTACTGCTCGGGCAAACCCAGGCTGCAGGAAAGGTCGTGCGGCCCAATCTGGACGGCATCGAGGCCGGGCACGGCCAGAATTTCATCCAAGGCCTCGATCGCCGCGACGCTCTCGATATTCGCGATGAACGAGTTTGATTCATTGTATTTCCCGACATACGCCCGCAGCGCGGGATCGAACGGCACCCGGCCAGACAATTCGTCGGCCAGTTTGGCGCCCTTGACGGGACGGCCCTTCACCGCGCCCACGAGCGTCCGCACCTGCTCAGCCGTTTCAATGTAGGGCGCCACCACCCCGCACGCGCCACCGTCGATCGCCTGACAGGCCAGATAGGGATCAGGCGATGGAATCCGCACCACCGGCGGCAAGCCCGCGAAACGAAAAGCATGGCACATCCACGACAGCCGCTCGCGATCGATGGCGATGTGCTCGGTGTCGATGAAGACAAAATCAATGGGCATCCCCGCCAGCAGGGGCGCCCACCGCGGCGAGGTGGAGGCAGCCATCGTCCCATAGAGACGACGTCCGGAATGCAATGCGCGATTAAGTTCTTGGCCGGTCATAGAGGTTTATAAGGTGATTTTTGACGATGCCCGCAAGCCGGGTCAGATCGAAGAGAAGCGCCGGCGGCGCCTGAAGGCGGTCCGGCCCTTTCGGCCAACGTTCACTGGCGCCGCGTCCCCAGCAGAATGTCCAGTGCGGAACCGTTTCAAGTTCATGACCGCCCCTAGGTCGATTCGGGGGACGCGGCCAGGCACGCCACGTCGCGGCGCACGAACACCACGAGACCCAGGATCAACAAGGCCGCACCGACGGCGTAGATAATCGCCCCAAAGGCAATGGCCTCGCTCATGTTGTCGACGGCATTCGCGTGCCGGCCATACTTCGTCGCGATTCCGACGGCGAGCGGGCCCAGGGCGCCCCCACCCCAGCCGACGCTGTTCATGATGCCGGCGGCGGTGGCCCGCGCCCGCGGTTCGATGACGTCGAAAAGCGAGGCAAAGATATTCGAATCGTAGAAGCCCTTGCACAGCCCGAAAAACGTCATCGCCCACAGCAACGTGGTGACGCTTTTCGTGAGCCCGACCAAGCCGACGAACGTCGCGCCCACGAGCAGCCCGATGGCCTGCACCATCATCCGGCCGCCCGCAAAGCGCCGCGCCAGCCGGTCGGACAACCAGCCCGCCACCGGCACGCTGCAGGCACTGGCCAGATGAATGAACACGCTGCCGGACAGCCCCGCCGCCGCCAGCTTGAACCCAAATTTATCGACGAGGAACGTGGGCGTCCAGGTGAGGAAAATGGTGGCGACAAAATTGGCGCCGACAAACACCACCATCAGCAACACGGCTGTCGGCTTGGAAAAGATTTCGCGCAGCGTCGCCGCCACGCCCAACGACGGCGGCTGGGGCACAATCGAGCCATCATGCGCGCGGGCCGGGTTGCTTTCGACGAGCGCCGCGGCATCGGCGGCACCCCGCTTCGGTTCGCGCAAAAAACGATAGAGCACCAGCGACAGAATCATGCCGAAGCCCCCGAACGCATAGAAACCAACGCGCCAGCCATGAGTTTCGGCGAGCCACGCGCCGGCCCAACTGCCGCCAATCGTGCCGATGTAGACACTCGATTGCTGGAGGGAGAACGCCAGCGAACGCGTGCGCTTGTCGTGATAGTCGCTCAGCAGCGACACCGAGGCCGGCATATAAAAAGTTTCCCCGAACCCCTCGAGCGCCCTCACCGTCACAAAATGCCAGAGCTTGCCGCACCAGCCGGTCATGACCGTCACCATGCTCCAAAACAGGCAGCCGCCCAGAATGAGGTGCCGCCGCTGCACCCGATCCCCGATGAATCCGGCGAGCGGCGCCCCGGCCGCGTAAACCCACATGAAAGCCGACCCAATCAGACCAAGCTGCACCGGATCGAAGCCAAATTCGTCCTTCAGCTTCGGAAAGATGGCATAGATCGCCTGCCGGTCCGCGTAGTTAAAAAAGCAAATGAACCACAGCATCCCGACCACGATCCATTTGTAGCGTTTGTTCATGCGGTCGGGGCGCGGCGAGCGAAGCGATCGGGTCTCCTCAGAACTTGGACGGATCGATCACCACGTGCTTAATCTTTTCGCGATTCCACGTGTAGGTGATGTGGACCAGGCCGTCGGCCGCCTGGATGACGGCCGGATAGGCGTAGCCGTTGCGGACCGGCTCCGACTCGAGCGTCAGCACCTGCTGCCAGGCCACGCCGTCCTTGGAAATCGCCACGTTCAGCGGATAGCGCGGCCCGCCGCCGCGCCGCCCGGCCACCGGGCCGCTGTGATTGTAGACGAGCAGTTGCCGGCCGTCCGCCAGCGTGACCGCATCCGTGCCGGAATTCGGATTCGGCAGGTTGGTCGCCGTCATCGCGCTCCACGAGCGACCATTGTCCTTCGACCACGTCTGCCCGACCACTCCCTCCTGCGTGCGACACAGCGCCTGGAGGCGGCCGTCGGCATAAAAAAGCACGCTCGGTTGAATCGCGTTCAGCATCGGCTCGCCGTCGGGGACTTTCACGATCTCCCACGTGCGCCCAAAATCGGCCGTGCGCTCAAACTGCACCCGCCACCCCACCTTCGGCGTTTCCGTACTCGCCGGGCAGAGGATGGAACCGTCCGCCATTTGGACGGGCTTGTTCTTGATCGGTCCGAGCACGTCTTCCGGCAGGCGCCGCGGTTCGCCCCACGTTTTGCCGCCGTCAGTCGACGTGGTCAGCATGCCCCACCAGGCCGAGGGCGAGGGACCCGCCTTGTAGAAGAGGAGCAAGGGACCATTGCGGGCTTGGAACAACACCGGGTTCCACGCCGGGTAACGCTTGCCCCCATGCTGCACGCCGTTCGCAACCTCGACGGACGGCGTCCACTTGCCGTCGACGAGGCGCGACACCCAGATGCCGACATCGGCATGGCCCTCGGCGGTGCCGCCAAACCAGGACGCCACTAATTCGTGGCCCGCGGTCTCCACGATCGTGGAGGCGTGGCTGGAGCGATAGGGCGCCTGATCGTTGATGAAGCCGGACCGGCGTACGGCTGGATTGGATGCGGCCGGCTCGGCCGCCAGCAAAGCCGGGGCCGCCAGCGCCGCCAGGACGAGCAGAACCGCGCGGGGCAGCAGCAGGGAGGGATGTTTCATGGGAGAAGGCATGGGAGTGGGACCAAGGTCGGGCTTTGACGGCGGGGAGGAAACAGGGGAACGGATCAACGATCGCCCATTCCGGAAAAAGAAACCGGGAGCGCGATCACCCGGCGCGACGCCCGGAGCCCCGGGTCTCGCCGGAAGCCGGCGGCAGCTTCCATTTGCGGAAGAGCGCGCGGAACTCCTTGACGATCCCGCGGTACAGCCGGGCCGACTCGGGGGAAACGACGGTTTTGGGTTCGCCCGGCGTGAGCCCACGGGCTTCGAGACCCGCGGCCACATTGAGGGGAAACGTCAGCCGGTTTATCACGTCGCCCACTTCCTTCATTTTTTCGGCGGCGTCCGTCGGGTCGCTGGGATTCGGGCCTTTGCAGCGGTGGAAAATCTCCACCATCACCTCCGGCACGATGTTGACCAGTCCGCCGATGCAGCCGGCGACCCCGAGGCCAAAGACCTCGGGCAGCCGGGTGTCCGAGCCCGAAAAAACGGCAAAATTCTTTTTCTGCCCGAGCGAGATCAACGGTTGGTGATAGGCAAACTCCCCGCCGCTCTGCTTGATTCCGACCATCGGCGCGCGGGCGGCAAAGGCGGCGATGGTTTCAAGCCCGATGCGATTGCCGGTCAGCTCGGGAAAATTGTAGAGGAACACCGGCAGTTTCACCGCCTCCGCCGTGCGCAGGAAAAACTCCAGCAGGTCGGCCTGCGACATGGGGAAGAAATTCGGGGGCATGATGGCAACCGCCGGGATGCCGAGCTTCCGCGCGTACTTGCCCAGTTCGATCACCGCCTGCGGGCGGATGTCACTGATGTTGGCAATCACCGACAGCGGCGGCGCGAGATCCACGATGACCTCCAACAGGTCCTTGCGTTCCTCGAGGGAAAAACGCGGGAACTCCCCGGTGCTGCCCAGCGCAAGCACGCCGTGCACCCCGTGGGTTCGCAAGAAGTCGAGATGGGATGCGAGGGCGCGCTTCATCAAGCGCCCACGGGCATCAGTTGGAATCCAAAGAGCAGCATGGATGCCCTCGTGAGGAACGGTATTTTTCATGGAAAGTATTTTCAGCCTACTCGTCAGACGTTTTCGGTTTTCAGATTGGGGAATAAACTCTCCCCGCGGCCGTCACAGTTGACCCGGGCGAGCACCACCCAGTCGCGCCGATGGTCAGAAATTTCCTCCGTGGCATCGCGTCAGCAAATCCGGGCTCACGGGACTGAGACGTCGTCGAGATTGAAAACCGCCAGTGAACCCGGTTCACCCGCGTCAGGCACGTCTCCTCCTTCGTAGCGATCGGTAGCCCGCATCGGCTCGGTGCGAAAGGCGCCGGTGCGAAAGGAAAGCCGCTCGACAGTGGTCGCGGGCTCAGCAAAGGCGGCCTGGCGCACCACGACTTTTCCATCGACCGAAAGATCGTATTTTCCCGCCGCGGCATCGACCGCGAGATCAACGCGGTACCACGTGTTGGCCTGATAGGGACCGGCCTCGACCAGCGCCCCGCCGTTGGCCGCGTGCACGTGACCATCCTCGCCAAAGATGACCCGGACCGGTCGATGGCTGGATTGATCGAGCACCTCGATCTCCAACTGCCCAGCGCTGTTCTGCCGCGGATAGACCTTAAAACCGAGGTGAACGGCCTTCGCCTCCGCGAACACCCGTACGGCCTTGGCGTAATTGTAAGGATCGCGGTCCTCGAGTTGGAGACTCTTGTTGCTCGCGCTCGGAAACGCGACGACACCGACCGGGGCCCACTTCGGCCGGTAAAGATTCCAGTCAGGCACCTTCGCGCCGACCTCCAGCTGGTCGAAGTTGTCTTTGACCGGTCCCTCCACCTTGTAGCGCACCGGCACGGGCACGCGGCTGACCCACATATCTTCCTTGTTGCCGCTGTAGGTCACCCACAGGTCGCTGCCGGGCGGTGCGCCGTTTCCTTCGGCAATGCCGCGCACATATTGCAGGCCAAAATCCTTCGCCCTTCCCGTGTAGCGGCGGGGGGCGACCTCACCGTCGATCAGGACCAGGTTTTCGAAAACGATGCCGTCCGCGCCCGTGGCGACGGCCAGCGGCCAGCGGTGGGAACCGTCGTTGGCGGGATTATAGACGATGGCATAGCGACCGTCTTTCGTCCGCTGCCCCCAGACCTTGGCGCCATCGGTGACGATGCTCGGCGCCCGCACCGGCTCGCTCCACGACTTGCCCTCGTCGGAGGAAAGGGCCGCCCATGACGCCTTCCACAACGCGACCACGGCGCCGTCCTTGCGATGATAGACCGACGCCGCCTCATGTCCCTTGACCGTGTAGAATCCATCCTGGCTGGGATCCTCGTCCCACCATTGGATCGTCTTCAGTTTGTCGCCGAGCAACGCCGCGCAGGCCTCGACAAACCCGTGGTCACCCGAACGCGTATAGAAGGGATAACCCGTGGCGGTGGTTTCGTTCTGCTTGCCCGTCACACTGTACCGGATGAAGTAAATGGGCCCGTACGAGCCATCCTTGTAAGCTTCCCTCACCACCCGGCCGAGGCCCCCTTCGCGCATGACATTGGGGGCATGGCCATAAAACCCGAGGACCAGCAGCCGCCCGTTGGGGGCGACATAAAATCCCATGCGCTGATGCATCATCGCCATGCCCGACTCGATGCTGCCGATCGGCCCCGGCCGCAGCAGATAGATCGGGAAAACCTGCTTGGGCATGTCCCAAGTGCGACCATCGCCCGACGTCGCCACCAGCGTCTGGCCCGGCGCCAGGTGCTCGCCAAAGGGATTGCTCAGATACTCGAGGTAGAACTTGCCGTTCCAGTACGCCAGCATCGGGGCGTGGTTGTAGGTCCAG
>CANJNJ010000031.1 GCA_947474995.1 Opitutaceae bacterium
CTTGTAGCCGGGGAGCTGGGAGAAATTGAGGGTCTCGGCGACAACGCCTTGGCCGGCGAACGCGGCGTCGCCATGGATGAGCAGGGGGAGTACCCGCCAGCGTTCATCGATCGCGCCGCGCATCCGCTGGCGCGCGCGGGCCTTGCCCTGGACGACGGGGTCGACGATCTCCAGGTGAGACGGATTGGCGGCGAGCCGGACCTCGACCTTCTGGCCGGAGGCGGTTTCCAGAATGGCTTCGTAACCGAGATGGTATTTGACGTCGCCGTCGCCGCCCACGGCCTCGGGCACATAGTTTTCGGAAAACTGCTCGAAAAGCGTGTCGAAGTTTTTCCGCATCACGCTTGTGAGGATGTTGAGTCGGCCGCGGTGGGCCATGCCCATGACGACCTCCTCGACGCCGAGCTTCGGGCACAGCTCGATGATGGAGTCGACGGCCGCGATCATCGTCTCGCCGCCTTCGAGCGAGAAGCGTTTCTGGCCCACATATTTCGTGTGGAGGAAGCGCTCAAAGAGCTCGGCCTTGTGCACGCGGCGGAGGATGCGGATTTTTTCGGCCTTCGAGAAATCCGGCTGGTTGCGGGCGGACTCGAGTTTTTCCTGCAGCCAGGTGCGGACGTCGGGATCCTGGATGTGCGTGTACTCGGCCCCGATCTTGTCGCTATAGGTGAGGCGAAGGCTGTTCCGGATGTCCCTTAGTTTCATCTGGCCGCCGCCGAGGTAGGTGCCGACATCGAACGACGTCTCGAGATCGGCGTCGCTCAGGTTAAATTGTGCCAGGGAAAGCTTCGGGTGCGCGGCGGGTGCATCGCTCAACGGATCGAGATGGGCCTCAAGGTGGCCGATGGAGCGATACGTGTTGATGAGGTGGTGGACGCGCGACTGCTTGAGGCTGTCGATGATCGGCGCGGCGGCGGCCTGCGCCTGCGTTTCGCTGGTGGGCGCGTTCGTGAGGGCCGCGAACGGTGTCTCGCCATTCGTGCCCAGCGTGAAGCCCTGGAAAAATGCCCGCCACGTCGGATCGACGGAATTGGGATCACCCAGCCAGGCCTCATAGGCCGCTTCGATAATGGCGGCGTTGGCGTGCGTGGGAACGGATGAGCGATTCATGGCGGAAAGGATGCACCTCGCGGTGACTCTTGGCCTGCAGGGAGCGTGGCTGGAGCCCTGCGTGAGTCGATTCCGAGAAAGTGAAGGATCAGCCGACCACGAGTTCGGCCGCGAGACAAGCGCAGGCCGGGCGGGCTAGGGGATTGCAATCGGGCTTAACGTGGGTAACAGCCGCATTAGCTAAAATATCCGACACTCATGGAAATCCAGATAAAAGACTCCATTGTGGCCCTCCTGGCCGCGATCAAGACCGCTAATGGCCAGGTGATTGCGGATGAGATGGCGAAACTCGACGAGTTTCTGGCGCGGGGCCGCGCGGGACTGCATCCCCAACTCGTACACTTCCTGCAAAACCGGAGCTATGCCAAAGCGCTGATGTTTCTGGGCGGCGAGTCGGACATTCCGGTGGGCATTTGCGGCGGCCGGGCGGGGAAAGCGTGAAATGGGGCGTCATTCTCCCCCATTTTTAGGGAAGCGAAGCATCCCGATGATCGGTGGCGCAGTTGGGGGTGGATTCTTCGCTGGCGCTCAGAATGACAAACGAGTGGATTCTTCAGGAATGGAAAACGACCAGATAACACGAGTAGGTTGACCATGGCTGCAGGCGACAAACTTTCGACCGATGGGGGGCAATCGTTGGGCCAAAATCCCTTCGGGGCGCTCAGCAGCGCGGGTTTGCCCGCGGCGCCCAAGGTCGTCCTGGAAAAGGCGGCCGCGAGTGGGAACGCGAGCGCCGCGAAGGCGCCGGCCAAGAATCGCGGGCGGGTCGATATTCGCCGCGAGACCGGAAACCGCGGGGGCAAGACCGTCACGGTCGTCGATGGGTTTGTCGGCATCGGCCTGCCAGAGAAAGAGCAGCTCGCAAAAAAAATGCGGGCCGCGTGCGGCTGCGGCGGTACGGTCAAGGACGGCGCGATTGAAATTCAGGGCGACCAGCGGGAGAAGATCGCCCAGATTCTGTCTGCTGCGGGATTTCGCCCGGTCTTTGCCGGAGGATAGTGCGGCGGTGCGTAGCGGCCTGCGGCCAAACGTGAACACGATATCAATGCCAGGCCGCCCACGGAGTGACCGGCCCGGTCGGATCGTCGTAACGGGTGGGCCGGGCGCTCCGTCGCGCGGCCTTGAACCGTTAAGCCGAGGGCAACGCCCAGTCACCGGGCCAATTCGACCGCCCGCAGAGATGAAATCGGCAATGCGGTTTGGCGGCTTAGGCTGCCAAACCGGCCGCCATCGCCAGCGCGGCCCGCGCGCGATTCAGAATATAGAGATGATAGCCCGGCGCGCCGTGCGCGAGCAGGTCGCGGATTTGGCCGAGCGCCCAATCGATGCCCACCGTTTCCACGACGTCGGTGTTCTCGGCGGCGACTTCGAGGCGCGTGAGCAGCTTCTGCGGCAGCGTCGTGCCGCACATGGTTGTGAAGCGCTGAATCTGCTTCAGCGACAAGACCGGCATCAGGCCGGGCACAATCGGCACGGTGATGCCGGCGGCGCGGGCCTTTTCCACGAAGCGATAGTAAACGGTGTTGTCGAAAAAGAGCTGGGTCGTGATGAAGGACGCGCCCGCATCGATCTTGCGCTTGAGACTGGTGAGGTCGGCCTCGAGAGAGGGAGCCTCGGGGTGCTTTTCCGGGTAGCCGCTCACGCCGAGGCAGAAATCCGCATGCCGGGCCTTGAGGAGGGCGACGAGTTCGTTCGCGTAGCGCAGGCCGTCCGCGGCGACCGTGAATTCGGTTGCGCCTTTGGGCGGGTCGCCGCGCAGCGTCATGATATTGCGGAAGCCGCCCGCGTGAATGCGATCGGCGATTTCGCCCAGTTCGCGGCGTGAGTGACCGACACACGTGAGGTGGGGCATCACCGTAAATCCGAGATCGCGTTTGAGCAGCGCGCTGACTTCTGCCGTGCGCTCACGCGTGGTGCCACCGGCACCATAGGTGACGGAGACGAAATCGGGCTGCATCCGCTGCAACGCGGTCGCGGTGGCGCGCAGTGCGGCCACCCCCGCGTCGTCCTTGGGCGGAAAAAACTCCAGCGAGCGCAATGGGCGCTGGCTGGCAAACAGTTCAGAAATCGACCGATCGGGCGTCATGCGTTTTCGCGACGGAAGGGAAAACCCGCCGGAAGGTAAAGCGGCGAATGTGCGCTGACGCGGACGCTCCAGCCTGCGTACCTAGCCGTCCTGGCTATTTGGCGGCAGCTGGTTTGCCGGAATCGGCGGGCATCGGAGCGGGAGCGGGCGGCGGCGGAGCGGCCTCGAAGAGCTCGTCCGCCTTCTGGGGCAGGGCGGTGAAGACGTAATCGGAAATCTGGAAGGCTCGCTTTTGCATCAGCGCATTGATGCCCGCCTTGGCGTCGCTGTCCGCGACAGACACGAACACGGGGCCGGCTGCAATCGTCTCAAACTCAGGCGCGAGCGGTTTGGCCTCCTCGGCTTTCTTTTCCTCGCCGGGCTTGGGCTCGGCCGGCTCTTTCTTGTTCAGGTCCGCCATGGAGCCGAGCGCGCCCGGGCCGGATTTGCCGTCGGGCGAGGCGGTCGGCGGCTTCAGCTTCTTTTCCTCCGGCTTCCGGCCCATCGCGACCGTGAGGGTCTTGTGCTCAAAGGTCTCAATCTTGAAAATGCGCTCGTTGGCCTTGGCGGCGGCGACATTGGCATCGGTGCGATCGTTGGTCTCGGAGAAGCGCAGGCTGCCAAAGGAACTGAGCACGGAGGCGATCTTGTCCGCCTTTACCTTCTGGCCCGCCGGGGTCTTGTCCGCCGTCCACGGATCTTCTTTTTTCGCCCGTGAAATCGCAATCGTTCCGCCTTCGGCGAAAGGAATCTCAAGGCGTGCCACGTCGTCGGCCTTGAGGCTGACGATCTCCGTGTTCGCCCAGTTCTTCGACTCGGTGTCGAGATCCGCCGTCAGGCTGGCGAGAAACGCCTTCGGTTCCGTGCCGAAGCGAACGAATCGTCCGGTGCCGGTTTCCGGTGTCTTGCCCAGGGTCACGGCGAAGAGCTCTTTGTCGGCCGCGTCGAGCAGGGTGATCTTGGCGTCCTTGAATTCGAGCCGCGCGATGCGATCGGCGTTCGAGGTGACGAGCCGCTCGAGCTTCGCGTCGCCGAGGCTGCCGACAAAAGCGGAGAGTTTCTGGAAATCGGCCGGCATATCGTAGTAGCTGGTGACGCGCCAGGTGCCGTCGGCCTGGCGGTCGAGCGATACCGTCTTGCCCTGGTCGCTCAGCCGCACCTTGGCGGCTTGTTCGGCGGTGGCGCGGGCGACCATGGGCTGGTTGATTCGCGCGTCGGGCAGGGCCGGCGCTTCGGGGCGGGTCGCAAAGAAAGCGATCGCGGAAAGCGCGGCGAGGACGGCGATGGTGACGATGAGGTTCTTGAGTTTCATCGCGAGTGGGAAGGCGAGTTCAGAGTTGAGAGCTGAGCGTTGAGAGAGCGGAACTTCATGTTGAGCGGCGCCAAGGGTAGATTTTCTGGTTTGTCATTCTGCGCGTCAGCGAAGAATCCACGCGAACCTGGCAGCGGATCCTGGGGATGCTTCGCTTCGCGCAGAATGACACGCCGGGGAACCTTGGTTCATTTCTTGCGGGCGCGGTAGAACCAGAAGCTGAAGGCACCAACGAGGAGGGGGGTGGCGAGGAGATTGAGGGCGAGCAGGCGGTTTTCCAGATGGTCGATCTCCTCGCGCAGCGCCCGGCGAATTTCGCGCCGCTCACCGCGCATGGCGGCGGACTGCTTCTGGAATTCCTCGATGGCTTTTGCCATTTCCGGCGTGGCGATCAAGCGGTTGCCTTCGGTCTTCTTGCCTTGGAGCTCGCTCAGCTTCGCCTGGACCTGCTGCAGCCGGCTATCGAGCTCGGTCAGCTTGGTCTGGTATTTCTTTTGGGCGGCGACCTCCATGTCGCGGACCACATCGAACGGATGCAGCGAGGTGCCCTTGCCCCGAATCGAAATCAGGTCCGGCGAGCCGCCGAGGAACTCGAGGATGTTGGCGGCGAACGCGAGGTTGTTGTTGATTGGGTCGGCCATCGTCTGGCCGAAGAAGTTGAATTTGCGGACACTGTAGTCGTCGAAGAGCCAGTCGGTGTCGGCGATGACGAAGAGGGTCGACGTTCCCATCGATTCCTTGAGGGCGGCGCCTTCCTTGGCTGGCGGCGTGGCGGGAGCCTTCTTGTCCCCTTCGGCCGGCTTGTCGTCCTTCGGGGCGCCCTCGGGGAAGGCGGACTTGAACTTGCCCGATACGAGCGCGGCGATCGTCTTCTTTCCCGAGACGGTGATTTGCTTGGCGACATCGTCCGGCTGGGCGAATTGCAGCATCATGCTCGGGATGTCGCCGGATTGCGCCGAGGACTCGATCAACGGCGTGAACGTCAGGGCGCTGCCGGTTTTTTGTGACAGACTGCCCGCCTCGATGAACATCGCGGTGTTCAGCTGGGCGGTGGGCAGGGCCTTCGCACTGAAGTTCGGTTTCCGGAGGCTCAGCCAAATGGGATAGCGGGCGGTGGCGCCGTTGCCGACGTTAACCGGCGTGGCGTTCTCGAGATCGCCGACGACCTTTTGCGGATCGTAGACGATGCCATAGGCATCGAGCAGCGTGGGCAGGTTACTGGAAACGTTCGGCTGGGGGCCGCCCATCATCGCCTGCTGCCCGGCCTGCCGCTTGAAGAATTGCGACGACGGATCCACCGCGAGGAAGACCGGCTTTCCGGCGAGGAGGAATTGATCGATGGCGAACTGGAGCCGGGGCGAAAGATTCTGCGGATGGGCGACGACGAGGAGATCGAGGCCGGGGGGAAGTTCGGTCGCGGTCGCTTCGACCGTGATGACTTTGAACGCGTTGTCCCATTCCGTCGCGACGTGCTGGCCGGGCTGGGGCTGCTGGCGCATCATCATCATCATTTGCGCCTGCTGGGGATCGGTGCCCTTGAGCGGCAGGCTGGTCAGCAGGCCCATCTTGGGCTTGTCGAGGTGTTGCACGCCATCGATCAGCTTGGACAGATCGTATTCGAGAAACTGTTCCCGCTGCGGCATGAAGGCGGGGACGGTCTTTTGCTGGTCGGCCTGGGTGACGATGAGCCCAAAGAAGAACTGTTCGCCGCCCTGCTGCGCCATCTGGGGCGTCAGGCCTGCGGCCGTGGCCCGTTCCTCCTCCGGCGTGTCGGGGCGGGGATTGACGACCTTGAGTGAAATCTTGCCCCGCGAGGCCCGAACGTACTGGCGGAGCATTTCCTGCACGCGCACGGCGTAGTTCTTGTAGCCGATGGGCAGGCCCGCGGCGTCCTTCGAAAAAATGAGTTCAAGCGCGATCGGTTCCTCGACCTTGCCGAGGAGCGTCTTGGTGCCGCCCGACAGGGAGTAGATGGACTCGGCGGTGACGTCGCCGCGGAAAGGCAGCGACGCCGCGAGGTAATTGATGAGCACGAGGCCAACGAACAGCAGGACGATGGCGAGGGCTTTGGCGCGGAGTTTCATCGCAGGGGGCCGAAAAGTTGAGAGTTGAGGGCTGAGAGTTGAGAGAGCGGAAATCCACCTTGTCGTGCTGAGCGCGGCAAAGAATCCCTGGAAGCGGTCACGCGTTAGCCGTGGATTCTTCGCTGGCGGTCAGAGTGACAGAGGAAAATTCATCGTTCCAAGGCCACGACGTTGAGGAAGAGCGTGAAGGCCATCAGGGAGACGAAGAACATGACGTCCTTCGGATCAATGATGCCCTTGGTGAAGGCGTCGAAATGCGTGATGAAGCTGAAATTCGACAGCAGGTCGACGAACCACACCGGGAAGAGGGAATTGAGCACGTTGCTGAACACGCTCCAGCCGAGGAACAGGAGCATCAGGCAGGCGACGACGCTCAGGACAAAACTGATTACCTGGTTCTTGGTCACCGACGACATGAGCGAGCACAGGCCGAGGTAGCCGCCGGCCATCAGGATGGCGCCGCAATAGGTGGTCGCGATGACCCCCCAGTCGGGATGGCCGAGGTAGGCGACGGTGAACGCCATGGGCAGGCTGAGTAAAATCGCCAGGGAGAGAAACGACCAGGCGGCGAGGAATTTGCCGAGGACGGCGTCGAGCGTCGTGATCGGCAGCGTGAAGAGGAGTTCGATCGTGCCAGTGCGCTTTTCCTCGGACCACAGCCGCATGCCGGCCGCGGGGATGAGGAAGAGGAACAACCACGGATAAAACATGAAGTAGCGGTCGAGCGACGCCTGGTTGGACTCGAAGAATCCGCCGACGAAAAACGACAGGCCGACGCCGGCGATGGAGAACACCACGAGAAAAACGTACGCGATCGGCGAACGGAAATAACCGAGGAACTCGCGTTTGAAGACAGGGGTTATCTGGCGCATGGGTTCGGTAAAGTAGTCGTGAGGTGAAACGGCTGGGCGAGGGTGGTTTGGGCTACTCGCTACTGATTACTCCGATGAAACAGCACCGCGCTCGTAGTCCCGCCTTTAGGCGGAATCCGGGCGGCTCAATCCTTCCGCCTGAAGGCGGGACTACGAACGGGCTGGCGGCCTTCGGTCGGGAGCAATACGTGGCTGGTGGTCGGGGCTGCATCTAGACATCCGAGGCCGTCAGGCGCCGGAAGATTTCGTCGAGGCGGGCGCCGGGCTGGCGGGCCTGAAGCTGGGCGGGCGTTTCGTCGACCACGACTTTGCCCCGCGAGATGATGATGACGCGGGTGCAGATGGCTTCGACTTCCTCCAGGATGTGGGTCGAGAGGATGATGGTCTTGTCGACCGCCATGCTCTTAATCAGCGCGCGCATTTCGATCTTCTGGTTGGGATCGAGGCCGTCGGTCGGCTCGTCGAGCACCAGCGCGGGCGGATTGTGGAGGAGCGCCTGGGCAAAACCGACGCGCTGCTTGAAGCCCTTGGAAAGAGTTTCGATCGATTGCTTGCGGACGGGCGCGAGGTGCGTGAGCCCGATGGCTCGGTCCACCTGGGCCAGCCGGCTGCTCTTTGTGCGGAACCCGCGCACTTCGGCGATGAAGGACAGAAACTCTTCGACGGTCATCTCCGGGTAGCCGGGAGAATTCTCGGGAAGGTAGCCGAGTTTGCTTTTCACGGCGACGGGGTCGTCGGCCACGCTGATGCCATCCACGGTGGCGGTGCCGGCGTCGGGTCGCAGGTAGCCCGTAATCATCTTCATTGTCGTCGACTTGCCGGCGCCGTTGGGTCCGAGGAAACCGAGGATGTCGCCGCGGCAGACCGAAAAGCTCACGCCGTCGACTGCGCGCTTGGCGCCGTAAGTTTTAACCAGGCCTTTGACTTCAATCATGGAGCGGGGCGGGGGTAGGGAGCGGGGCGGAAGTGGATGAACGGGTGAGACCAGCATGACGGACAAGGTTCCGCAAGGGTTTCAACAAATGTGACCCTAAAAAAATCCGCGAGCCGGGCTTCAAGCTGAAAATGAGCAGAGCGGTGCTTTCCGAACGAGATTGGAGAGTTTGCGGCGATCTTCCGACCAGTCCCGCTTCTCTCGAAGCGGGCGACAAGACAGCGCTCGGCCCCTGTAGCCCGCCTCGAGAGAGGCGGAACGGACATTGCGGTGGCGCGTCCGAGCTCTGTGTCGGGCGGTCAGGCGGAAGGCAATTCGGCGGCGTATTCGGCTAGCGGCAGGGGATCCCCTTCGCTGAGCCTGGCGGCGGAGAGACCGGCGCCCCCGCCGAGGCGAAACACCGCCCAGATCGCATGGGCGCGGACGAGGGCGGATTCGTGGGTCGTAGCCAGGCGGCTGAGTTCGGGCACCAGCGTGCGGTCGCCGCTGTTGCCGGCCACGATGCAGGCGTTGCGCAACAGCCCGGTCAGTTTCAGCCGCTTGATGGCGGTGCGCCGAAAAATTTCAGCGAAGCGTTCGGGGGTCAGGGCCAGGATCTCCGCCAGGGTAAGTTCCGCGAGGTCGTGCCGCGACGACAGCAGGAGCTGGCGGCCTTCGCGGGCGAACCGGTTCCACGGGCACACTTCGAGGCAGATGTCGCAGCCATAGATCCGGTTGCCGATGGCGGAACGAAATTCACGGGGAATCACGCCCTTGTTCTCGATGGTCTGATAGGAGATGCAGCGCCGGGCGTCGACGACGCCGGGCCGGGGAAACGCCTGCGTCGGGCACGCGTCGAGGCAGCGCGTGCATTTGCCGCAGAGCAGGCCGACCTTGTCCGTGTTCGCCGGACCGCGCTCCGGTTCATCCGGCTTCAACTCGAGCCGGGTCAAAATCGCCGCGAGGAACAACCAGTTGCCGTGCCGGCGGGAAATCAGCATCGCGTTTTTGCCGACGAAGCCGACGCCCGCCCGAGCCGCGGCGTCGCGTTCGAGGACGGGGCCGGTGTCGACGTAGTAGCGATAATCCTGCGGGGCGGCCCCGTGGCTTTCCTCGAGCAGACGGCCCGCCGCCGTCAGCGCGACCTTGATCGTGTCGTGGTAATCCGCGTGCAGGGCATAGCGCGCCCAGATGGGGCGATGCTCCGGGTTGGGGGCCGCGTGCCAGTAATTGACGCCGAGCATGATCACCGAGCGCGCGCCCGGCAGCACGAGTTGCGGGTCGAGGCGTTTTTCCGCGGTGCGTTCCATCCACTGCATGTCGGCGTGCATTCCCTGCGCGAGCCAGGCGCGCAAGGCCGGGCCGGACTGCGGCGCGACGGCGGCAAACCGGACGTCATCGAAGCCGAGCGCGGCGAGTCGGCGGCGAAGTTCCTCCTGCGTTGCGCTCATCTAGAAGAGGTCGTCGGACACTTTCGTCCACGTGCATTGGAGCCCCGACGCCCTCGTCGCGGTGCTGGCTCATGTCGACGCGGCGAGGGCGCCGCGTCCCCTGCAAGGCGACGGTTTCGAGAGCGGTTAAAGTTCATGACAGCCTCGGTCCCGCCAGCGGGACGGCCCGACAAACGGAACACGGTTCGCACGTCGCACAAGCCCTCACCGCTTGGCACGAGCGAAATCCCCCGCGTCGCGCCGCCACGCTCGCATCACGTGGGACGCGATGTCCTGGAGCGGCCGCGCGTCCGTGAGGATGACGGTGCCGGCCTGTTTGTAGATCGGTTCGCGTTGGGCGTAGAGCGTGCGGACACGCTGTTCCGGGTCCTCGACGTTGAGCAGCGGCCGGCTGCGCTGCCGGGCCGTGCGGACGAGAATCGATTCGATGGACGCATGGAGGCAGACGACCACGCCTTTGCCCAGGAGAACCGCCAGCATGCCCGGCTGCACCACCAGCCCGCCACCGCAGGCCACGACGGTGCGTTGGGCGGGATGGCCGTTGAGGATGAATTCGCGTTCCATCACGCGAAAGGCGGGCTCGCCGTTCTGTGCAAAAATATCCGCGACCGTCTTGCCCTGCTGGCGCTCGATCTCGTGGTCGCTGTCAAGCAGCGCGAAGCCCAGTTTCTGGGCGACGGCGCGACCGATCGTGGTCTTGCCCGTGCCCATGAAACCGACGAGGTAAAGGTTAACATCCGCTGCGTTCATCGCGTGCGCTGGACCAAACGCCGCAGGTTTGGCGATGCCAAACCTTAAAAGTGGCCGGCGCGGGCGATTGCACCGGATTTGGCCCTAAAATCGGTCCGGCACTTTTAGCCCAATCCCCAAGCTGGTTTAACCGCTGATGCACGCTAATATTCGCAGGCCAATGGGTCCGCGATGAGCGCTTGCGGCCAATCGCCGCAGCCATTGCGCAGGCTAAACATTAGCGAAAATCAGCGGTTAAACTCTGCGTTGCCGGGTATGAAATGCTGTCCGACGGTTTCGCACGGGCTCCCGTTCAAGACCGTCTTCAGGGCGGGAACGCGCACAAATAGTTTTGCGCGCCGGGACGCGGCAGCGAAAATCGCGTGATGTCCGTTCCGCCCAACTATGCCTTCGCCAGTGACAACACGGCTGGCGCCTGCCCCGAGGCGCTGGCGGCCCTCGCGGCGGTGAACGGCGGGTCGGTGCCGAGCTACGGCGACGACGCGCACACGGCCGAGGCGAAGCGGCTGCTGGCGGAGACGTTTGAAACCGAATGCGAGGTGTTTTTTGTTTTTAACGGCACGGCGGCCAATGCGCTTGCGCTGGCCGCGCTTTGCCAGCGCCACCACGGCATTGTGTGCCACGCGGTTTCCCACGTGGACAACGACGAATGTGGTGCGCCGGAATTTTTCACGGGCGGGAGCAAGGTCCTGCCGGTCGCCGGCGCCGAGGCTAAGTTGCGTCCGGCGGATCTCGAGCCGCTGCTGCATCGCGGGCATGGCGTCCATTTCCCGAAGATTCGCGCGCTGTCGCTAACGCAATCGACCGAGCTGGGTACCGTCTACGCACCGGAGGAACTTCGCGCGCTCACGGGATTTGCCCACGGCCATGGCTGGGCGGTGCACGTCGACGGCGCGCGGTTTGCGAATGCGGTCGCGGCGTTGCGCGGGCGCGGTGTTTCTCCCGCCGAACTCTCGTGGCGGGCCGGGGTCGACGTACTTTGCCTTGGCGGCACGAAGAACGGGCTCGTGGCGAGCGAGGCCGTCGTCTTTTTCAACCGCGAACTGGCGCGGGAATTCGACTATCGCGTGAAGCAATCCGGCCAGCTCGCGTCGAAGTCGCGTTTCGCCGGGGCGCAGTGGGCCGCGGTGTTGCGCGACGGCGCTTGGCTGCGCCGCGCGGACCACGCCAATCGGCAGGCGCAGAAACTCGCGGCGGGCCTGCGGGCGCTCGGGCTGAAATTCGTGATGCCGACCGAGGTGAACGGCGTTTTCGTCACGCTGACGGTTCGCCAGCATGCGGCGCTCACCGAGCGCGGCTGGCAGTTCTACAAATTTCTCGGCGACGACGGCTACCGGTTGATGTGTTCGTGGGCGACCACGGACGCGGACGTGGCCGCATTTCTGGCGGACGCTGGCCGCGCAGCGGGTTGATCAAGGCAGCGGGTTGAGCCGCGCAGCAGGTTTTAAGAGTAAAGTTTAAGGTATAAATTGAGGGAAACCGTCGGTGCAGTCAGCCTGCCGGTCTTGGGCGCGGCTTACACCTTGCCCCTTAAACTTAAAACCTATCGCCCGAACCTCATCGGTGGGCCGGACGCTCCGCCGCGCGGCCATCTCCCCTGGGATCGAGCCCAACGTTTGGCCGCACCAGGAGTTGCGAATAGGCCCTGGCCCAAGCCCCGGAATTTTACAGGAGTACAAACCGAGGTCAGGCGGAGGATTGGTCTCGGTTCGTCCTCGGATTGCCCTCCTGAGCAAACGGATTGTTTTTTGGCTATCTTTGCGGCTACCGCCTTGATGATTCTTAGTCCGGCCAGCTCCGAACTCTGCGCCTCTGCGTCGTGAGCGAAGCGGGCGGGAGAATGGGTTTTAACTCCCGCGGAGCCGCGGAGACGCGGAGAAATCGCCCCACCTCCGGTTTTTTGCCCCGCTCCGCGTATGGCTGCGACCGTGCAGTCCGACGGCGGCAAATTCGTGGTCGCTGGCAGGGTCGTTGAAAGGGGGGCGTTGAAAGGGGTCGAGTCGTTACACGTTACATCGAAACGAAGCCGGCGAAGCCTGTAACATGTAACGTCTCGACCCCTTCGGATTGGTCCCTTCGGATTGGTCGACTGAATAGCCTGCTTCCCGTCCGTGCTCACAATCCGGTTTGTCATCTATTAGATGACAAACCGGGTTTCGCGACTGGTCGGGAAACTTGGGCGCAAGGACCCGTGCGGCACAAAAAAGCCCCCGGCTGAGGCCGGGGGCTTGGGTCAAAATTTAACCTTGCGAATTCTTACTTTGCGCCGGGCGCCGGAGCCGCGGGGGCCGCCGGGGCCGCGGGAGCGGCGACGGTCGGCTTAATCTCGAGCAACTCGACTTCGAAGATCAGCGTCGAGGCGGGCGGGATGCCGGGGCGGCCGTCGTCACCGTAGGCGAGCTGCGGCGGGACGTAGAGTTTGATTTTGCCACCCTTGCTCATCTTCTGGATGCCCTCGGTCCAGCCGGGGATAACCTGATCGAGCGGGAATTCGGCGGGCTCGCCGCGCTGCACCGAGCTATCGAACACGGTGCCGTCGATCAGCGTGCCGGTGTAGTGAACCTTCACGGTCTCGGTGGGCTTCGGAGCCGTCTTGTCGCCTTCCTTGACGATCTCGTAGCGCAGGCCGGAGGGAGTTTCGACGATGGCCTTGTTTTCCTTCAGCTTGGCGAAGAACGCGGCGGTGGCCGAAAGATTCTGCTCCTTGAGCTTGCCGAGGTAGGCGCCCTGCTTCTTCTGCATGAACTCGTCCATCGCGGGCCCGATTTTTTCGAGCTCGTAGGGCGACTCTTTGCCGGCAGCCGCGGTCGAGATGCCCTTCAGGAGGGACGCGATTTCGGTCTGGCTAAACGACAGCTCGGTCAGGCCGACGCGCTTGCCGATGAACCAACCGAACTCTTCGATCAGCTGGGCCTCGGGGAAAACGGCGGCGGGCGCAGCCGGAGCGGCGGGGGCGCCGGCCGGTTGATCGGGCTTGCCCGGGATGTTGAGCTTGACCTCCTGCGCGCGCGCGGCGGCAAGGCCGAGAGCAAGCAGGCAGATCGTGGAGATTTGCGTCAGTTTCATTCGTAGTGTGGGACGGTTTGGTGCAACGGCGGAGGCTGTTTTGTGCCGTAAAGTTTCCACCATTGCCAGCGGGGTGGGGCGAATGCAACCACCATTACTCCCCACTTGTGTCGGCCCCGCCGATACCCCAGTACGTCTTCTTTTCCATGAACCCAGACCAGTTTTGGACCAGCCAGGACGGACAAATCCTATCCGTTAAGAACAAGGAGGATCACACCGTCGCGCTCACCCTGGCGTTCTGGCCGCGGCAACCGGCGGAGCTGGAAGCGTTCAAGGGCCTGGAATCGCACCTGAAATTCAGCGAACGCAGCTCGATGGCGCGAATCGGGATCGAGATGTTGCTGCACGGGAAGCCGCACGTCGCCGGCAACCGGTTTGAGTTGGAGGTGGATGCGTTCCTCTTCGATGCGAGTTTTCCGAATGCCGCGTATTGGAAAAAATTGATGCGGGTCGGCGCGCCGATCGGCCGGCTGTTCTATGCCCCGGTGGCGGCCAAGCTCTCGACGGCCGAGATCTGGGATGCGTTGAAGGAAAACCGGATCAAGCTGCCCAACACGATCAGCATCGACAGCCGGGGCTCGGTGTTTCTGACGCCCCACCAGCTGAGCTACACGCTGAGCCAGAAATTGCAGCGCGCCGATTTCGAGCGAGTGGTCAGCGGCTTCGCCGGCCGCAACTATCTCGACCGGGTGCAAATTCGCCACGAGGCCTCACCGTTGACGATTGCGCCGCGCTCGGGACTGCTCACGAGCTGCTCGATGTATCTGAAGGAGCACTTTGTGGTCCTCAACCAGGGCGAGGGGAACTTCGGCATCCACACCAGCGCGGTGCTGTTGGATCCGATCAAGACGTTCGGCACGAATGTCATGCTGGAGATCTACAACAACGGTGACCAACCCGTGGTGAACCCGGTGGTTTCGGTGGAAATTTTTCGCGCCCCGGAAGCGAGCGACCCGGAGTACAAGGTGCTGTCGAAGAAGCGGACCCGGCTGCTTGGCACGGCGGCCAATCTCTACAAGTGCCTCGACCAGAATCCGGCCAAAGTCACCGCCGAAGCCCGGCCCACGACGAAGATTACGGTGCGGGGCCAGAGCGGTTCGATGGAGAACCGCGCCGTGGTCGTGCGCGCCAACGACGATCTGAAAAAATTTCTGGAGGACGAGGCGTGTCCGCTGGGCAGCCGGACGATGATCCAGGCGCTCGATGCCGCGCCGGAAAATGGCGACACGCTCGTGCTCGATTACTTTCCCGATTTGCTGGAGCACATCGAGCTCCTCACCCGGATGGGCAACATCAAGCTGAAGCGGATCGTCTTCCGCAAAGCCTCGCGCAGCCACGGTTATTTCCTCTCGAGCAATGCCCACAGCCGGCTCGACACCTACGACGCCATTGGCCTCCAGATCTATTGGTACGACGAGCTCACCAAGGATCTCTACTTCCACACCTACAAGAAGGAGCACGGTTTTTTCGTGCGGGAGGAAATCGCGCGGAAATTCCAGGAGGCGACCCTGCTCGCGTTCTACGGCTCGGCCATCGGCCTCGAACAGGCCGACACCGATCGCATCTCGTCGCTGGTCGACAAGCTGACCAGCTTCATCGGTCACAACCTCGGCGTGCTCACCGGCGGCGGGGGCGGCGTGATGCGGCTCGCGACCGATCAGGCGCGGAGCAAAGGCGCACTCACGGGCGCGTGTTTCCTCGAACTCGAGGCGCAGCCGCCGGAGTTGGGCGTCGATTTCTTCAACACCTTTCAGGAATCGTCGCGGCACTTCCGGCAAAAATGGTTCGAGGCGGCGGATTTCTGCATCTTCAACGTCGGCGGCGTCGGCACGCTCGAGGAGATCGGCATTGAGATGTGCAACCTCAAGCTCGGCATCCGTCCGCGCGTGCCGTATGTTTTCTTCAATGCGAAATTCTGGGGCGACCTGCGCCGCCAGATGCGCACGATGACCGCGACGCGGCGCGCGCCGGCCTGGATGTCGGACTACCTCCTGTTTACGGACGATCCGGACGAAGTGGTGGCGTTCTACCGGAAGAAGCTCCAGGTGCTCTAACCCCGATTCCTTCGTGACGCATAATCCGCTTCCTCTTTCCGTCCTGGTCGTCGGCTCCGGCGGGCGCGAACACGCGCTCGTGCGGTCCCTGTTGAATTCGCCCGCCCAACCCCGCGTAATCTGCGCCCCGGGCAATGCCGGCATCGCCGGCGACGTGACGTGTTTTCCGATTGCCGTCGAAGCGATCGACGACCTGGTCGGGCTCGCCCAACGGGAGAAGATTGAGTTCGTGGTGGTCGGTCCCGAGGTGCCGTTGGCACTGGGGCTCGCGGATCGACTCCAAGCCGTGCGGATTCCCGTTTACGGTCCCAAGGCCGCCGGGGCGCGCCTCGAGGCCTCGAAGACCTTTACGAAGCGGATTCTGCTGAAATATAAAATACCCACGGCGGCCGCCGGATTCTTCGACGCCGTGGCGCCGGCGATTGCCTACGTGCGCGGCCGGCCGGCCCCGATTGTGATCAAGGCCGACGGCCTGGCGGCCGGCAAAGGTGTGGTCGTGGCCCAGACCCACGCCGAGGCGGAGGCCGCGGTGCGCGACATGCTGGAAGGCGGCAAGTTCGGCGCGAGCGGCCGGCAGATTCTCGTCGAGGATTGCCTGGTGGGCGAGGAGACTTCGATTCTCGTCGTCGTCTCGGGTCGCGACTACGTCATCCTGCCGACTTCGCAGGATCACAAGCGGATCGGCGACGGCGACACCGGGCCGAACACCGGTGGGATGGGCGCCTATTCGCCGGCGGAGGTTGTTACGCCCGCGCTTTTCCAGCGGATCGAGGACGAAATCGTGCGGCCCTCGGTCGACGCGATCGCGGACGAGGGCTTGGACTTTTGCGGCACGCTTTTCATCGGGATCATGCTGACGCCGGAGGGCCCGCGAGTCATCGAGTACAATGTGCGCCTCGGCGATCCTGAGACCCAGGTGGTGTTGCCGCGGCTGGCGACCGATCTGCTCGGCCTGCTCTGGGCGGCGGCGCGGGGCGATCTCGGGAACGTGACACTCGCGGTAAAACCGGAGCACGCGATTTGCGTCGTGATCGCGGCCCAAGGCTATCCGGACGCCTACGCCAAGGGCGAGGTCATCAAATTTCCGGCGACGCTCCCGGCCGGCGTCACGGTCATTCACGCCGGCACGGCGACCAATGCGCGGGGCGAAATTGTGACCAATGGCGGGCGCGTGCTGGGCGTGACGGCCCTGGGGCCGACCCTGCAGGCGGCGGCGGCGAGCGCCTACCATGCCTGTGAGGCGATCGACTGCGCTTCCAAATATTTCCGCCGCGACATCGGGGCGCGGCAGCTCAACCGTGGCGCATGAGCTTAAAGCTTTGGTGCGGCTTCCTGACCGTTCGTCGTTCCGCTTTTAGGCGGAATCCGAACGGCTCAAGCCTTCCGCCTGAAGGCGAAACGACCAGCGGGTGTGCTGATGGCTTTATGAAACAGGAAGCGTTTGCGGTGAAGCTTGGCCTCGATTGGGCGTAAACCATATGTTCATGCGCGTCGTTGCCCTTTTCGTCGGCATTCTTTCTGCGATGCAGGCCGCGCCTCCGGCGGAGAACCCGCCCGACCCGCTCGAACGCGATTTGGGCCTGGGGCTGACCTATCATCGCATCCACGACCTCCCGGCTGATTTGCCGACCCGGACGCCGTCGCCGTTGCAGCCGAGCGTCGTGGATGTGCGCTACGTTCAGGCGAGTCCGGCGGCTGCGACGGCGTTTCTGGCCTGGTTGAATTTCCGGGCGTCGCCGCGGGCGCCGATTTTCGTGCTCGCGAACGCCGGCACCGATCGGGCGCTCCTGGCATCGCTCCGCAATGAGGAACCCGGCCAGGGCTTTCAGATCATCGGCATTGCCGGACTTGGGTTTCAACCCGACCTGGCGGTGCTTTCCAATGCCGAGGACGAACGCCGCGCTTACGATGCCTTGGAAAGCGGTACGCCGGTTGGAGAACTGGTAACCGACACGCCGGACAAGGTCCGCCATGATGAGGCCAGCCTCGGCCGGGAACGGCGGGGCGAAGACAATTCCGATCCCGCCCCCGAGGGCACCGCGAAGGTTCGGCCGCCACCCCGACTCGACGCCACCCTCCAACGTGCCGTGCAGGTGCATCGGGCTTTGGTGGCCTTGAAAAAAATCTGATCGGGTCGCGTTTGGCCGCTGAATCGGGTTTTGCCTTTCGCCCAAAAGCATGTCCTTTCCCTGCCCACGATGGCCGTACGGGGAACGATCGTCACTGTTTGCACAGCCAACATCTGCCGCAGCCCGATGGCTGCGGCGCTCCTCCAGCATGCCCTGGCGGCCGAGCGCGAGCCCCTTCGCTCCCTGAAAGTCATCTCGGCCGGTGTCGCGGCCCGGACGGGTGTGCCTGCCTCGGAAAATTCGGTGCAGGCCCTGAAGAAGGTCGGACTCGATATCTCTCGCCATCGCAGCCAGCCCCTCACGCGGCGCCTGATGGATGATGCCCTCGTTATCTTCTGCATGACCGAGTCCCACCTCGCGATGATTCAGGTGCAGGCGGATCCTCAGCCCGAGAATTTGTTTCTCTTCCGGCAATTTCTGGCGGGCGCGGGCGACAAGGAAATCGGCGATCCCTATGGCGGGCCGTTGCGGGTGTACGAGGCGGCGCGCGACGAGATGGTTGAGGCGATTCCTTCGCTGGTGGCGTACCTTAAGACACTGATCGCCCGCCGGCCGGAATAAATTTCAATTTTCGCCCGACCGATTTCGACTCTAACTGCGCTTCGTTGCCCCTTTCCGCTTCGCCAAAAAACACTTCCTCCATGTCCCTCGCCTCCGCGCCGCTCCGCCAACTCGATCCTGAAGTCTACGCCGCCATCGCCGCTGAATTTGCCCGGCAGCAAAATCACATCGAGTTGATTGCGTCCGAGAATTTCACCTATCCCGCGGTCCTCGAGGCCCAGGGCAGCGTGCTGACGAACAAGTACGCCGAGGGTTATCCGGGGAAGCGCTGGTACGGTGGCTGCGAGCAGGTGGACAAGATCGAGAATCTCGCCATCGAGCGCGCAAAGAAACTCTTTGGAGCGGATCACGCGAACGTCCAGCCGCACTCCGGCTCGCAGGCCAACTTCGCCGTGTACACGGCCGTCCTGAAGCCCGGCGACAAGGTCCTCGGCATGAATCTCAGCCACGGCGGCCACCTGACGCACGGGAACCCCGCGAATTTCTCGGGCAAGCTTTATCAATTCTGCCAGTACGGCGTGCGCGAGGACAATGGGTTGATCGACTACGATGAACTCGCCGTGGTCGCGCAGCGCGAGAAACCCCGGATGATCACGGTCGGCGCGAGTGCGTATTCGCGCGTGATCGATTTTGCCCGGATGGGTGAAATCGCCCGCAGCGTGGGCGCCTATCTTTTTGCCGACATCGCCCATATCGCGGGCCTCGTGGCGGCGGGGATTCATCCCTCGCCGGTGCCGCACGCCGATTTTGTCACGACGACCACGCACAAGACGCTGCGCGGTCCGCGGGGCGGCCTCGTGCTGTGCCGGGCCGAGCACGCGAAGGCGATCGACTCGGCGGTGTTTCCCGGCGGCCAGGGCGGTCCGCTGATGCACGTCATCGCGGCCAAGGCGGTTTGCCTCGCCGAGTGCCTGAAGCCGGAGTTCAAGACCTATTCCGCGCAAATCGTCAAAAACGCCCGCGCCCTCGCCGCGGCGATGGAGCAGCGCGGTTACAAGATCGTTTCGGGCGGCACCGACAATCACCTGATGCTGGTCGACCTGCGCCCGAAGTATCCGGAACTCACGGCCAAGCGTGCCCAGGAGACCCTCGATCTCGCCCACGTCACCTGCAACAAGAACACCGTGCCGTTCGAAACCCGCAGTCCGTTTCAGGCCTCGGGGATCCGGCTCGGCACGCCGGCGGTCACGACGCGCGGGTTCGTCGAGAGCGAGATGGCCGAAATCGCGGGTTGCCTCGACACGGTGCTCGCCGCCATCGGCACGCCGGGCGAGGCCGACGCCATCGCCGGCGTGAAAGCGCGCGTGGCGGAGCTGACGGCTCGGCATCCGCTGCCGTATAAGCTGTAGCGCGGGGCTCGAGGGTGGTGGTAAAGGGCCTGTCACTCTGAAAGGTGAATGCCGATGAGGACATCGGGTTCCACCTTTCAGTGGGGTCGTTTTCGGAGCGGGCAGGCATTCCGACTGCAACGTTCCGGCTAAGGGGTAGGCAAACCACCGCGCCCTGGGAAAAATAGTTGGCGCCCGGGGGACCAAAAACCTCGCCTTGGCGTCAGGATGCGAAGTCTCTTTGCTGGTCCTTTTCGTGCCCGCCGCCACCCCCAGTTCTGCTGTTCCTGCTCCCACCGAGCGACCGCTGTCGCTCGGCGTGATTTTTCTCACGCTCTATATCGACCTGATCGGCTTCTCGATCATTTTCCCGCTCGGGCCGGACCTGTTGGAATATTACCTCAAGCTCGAGGGGCAAAGCGGCTTGTTGGGCGATTTGGTGGCCCGGACGGATGCGCTGGCCCATGCCTTCGGGATCCCCAACTACGCGCCGGTGTTGTTTGGCGGCGTCATCAGCTCGATTTTTTCGCTTCTGCAATTCGTCTTCGCCCCGTTCTGGGGCGCCGTGAGCGATCGCCGCGGGCGGCGGGGCGTGCTGCTGCTGACGGTCGCGGGCACCGCCCTGGGTTACTTCCTCTGGGTGGTGAGCGGATCGTTCTGGCTGTTTCTCGTCTCGCGGATCGTGAGCGGCGGATTCAGCGGGAATCTGTCCGTGGCGACGGCGGCGGTGGCCGATGTCACCACGCGCGAGGAACGTTCGAAAGCGATGGGTCTCGTCGGCGCGGCCTTTGGACTCGGGCTCGTGACGGGGCCGACCATCGGAGCGTTGACTGCGCATTTCAATCTCCTGGCCAACCACCCGTCGCTGGCGCGCTTGGGGATCAATCCGTTTTCCGTGCCCGCGCTCGTGGCCCTGGGGTTGTGCCTCGTGAACCTTTGCTGGATCAGCGCGCGTTTCCGCGAGACGCTTTCCCCGGAGGCGCGGGGCCGGGCGGCTGAGCCCCGGCTGCGCAATCCGATTCGGGCGATCCTCGGATTGGAAAATCCCGCCGTGCGCCGCACCAACCTGGTGGCGTTCGTCTTCTCGGTCGCGTTCGTCGCGATGGAAGCCTCGCTGACGTTTCTCGCCACGCAGCGCTTTGGCTACACGGCGCAGGAAAACGGCATGATGCTCGGTTACCTCGGCGTCTGCGCCATCATCACCCAGGGCTACATCGTGCGGCGAATGCTCAAGGTCATCCGCGAGACGCGCGTGCTGACGTATGGGTTGATCTTCACCGTCGTGGGAATGCTGATTATCGGGTACGCCCTGCGCCCCTGGATGCTTTATGTCGGACTCGCCTGGCTCGCGCTCGGGTCCGGCCTGGTGAACCCGTCCACGACCGGGCTGATTTCCCTCTACGCGACGGCGGTGGAACAGGGCCGGGTGCTCGGGATCTTTCGCTCGCTGAGCGCGCTGGCGCGCGCGTTCACGCCCATTCTGGCGGGCGTCGTGTTCTGGCGGTTCGGTTCCACCAGCGTCTTCGTTGGCGGCGCGGTCCTGGCGGTGGTCGCTCTCATCCTAGGTATCGGTTTGCCGCAACCCGAGAAATGAAATTGGGGGAGAGGAAGCCGCGTCGGGTTCGTCGTTCCGCCTTTAGGCGTAATCCGAGCGGTCCAAATCTTCCGCCTAAAGGCGGAACGACAAACCCGAACCCAGAGTTTCTTCCGGCACGCGGTTTGGTCGCTGCATCGCGCGCTTCGTGCTTCCGGTTGGGCTGGCTGCGCGGCCTCGGGCTGCTCCCCATCGTGGCCGGACTCCTGTTTCTCACCGGCTGCTCGGTCCTCCCGTTTCGCCGCGAACCGCCCCGGCCGGGCCGGACCACGCTGGGAGCGAAGCTCGTGATCCTGCCCGCGGAGACGATTGGGAGTTACCTTATCATCGAGACGAAGTGGGATCGCTTTGGACCGTATCGGTTCCTGGTCGACACCGGTTCATCCATCACGCTCATCACGCCCGCGCTGGCCAGGCGGTACCCGAGTTCCGCGGCTTACCTGCCGGCCACGCCCCGGGTGCGGGTGACCGGCGCGGACGGGAACCTTACCGAATTGCCCGCCACGTCGCTGCGCCGGCTCGAGCTGGGCGACGCCCGCTTCGAGGATGTCCCGGCGTTGGTGTACGATTGCGCGCCGCTTTCGGCCCACCTCGGCGTGAAGATCGACGGCGTGCTGGGCTTCCCGCTCTTCCGCGAAACCGTGCTGACACTCGACTATCCGGGCAGCCGCGTGCTCCTGCAGTCACCCTCGTCGGGCGCGCTGGTTCCCGGGACGGTGCTGCCCTTCGACGACGCGCGCAAAACCCCGCTCATTCACGTGCAACTCGGGGAGCGTTCGCTCGTGGCGCTGATCGATTCGGGCAGCGACGCGGCGTTCAGCCTGAATCCCGTCGGCTTGGAACCGCGCTTTGCCTTTGGGCCGCGCGCGGGGGCGACGGTGGGAACCTTGGTGGGGGATCGCCGGCAGCAAATCGGCCGCCTCGCCGAGCCGCTGACGATCGCGAACCAGATTTTTCCACACCCCGTGGTGGATTTGACCGATGAGCTTTCCACGATTGGTGGCGACCTGCTGAAATATTTTACCGTCACTTTTGATCAGGAGCACGATCGGGTGACCTTTTTCCGGGAGGCGCGGACGCCGATTGAAATCGGGCCGCAGCGCAGCGCGGGAGTGAGTTTCAGCAAGACGCCCGCGTATTGGAAAATCGCCGGCGTCATCCCCGCTTCGCCCGCCGCCGCCGCGGGGATTCATCTCGGCGATCTGGTCACGCGGATTAACGGCGAGCTCGTGGCCAAGTGGGATTTGCGCCGCTACGAACAACTCGTGGCGACCGCAGGGGAGATCGCGCTGACCTTTCTGAACGGCGCGAACGAGACCGCGCCGCTACCGGTCAAGGTTTTCGACCTCGTGCCGTAGACCCGCCCGGTCCCGGTGTTTGCCGTGAGGCCCGAAGCCCATTTGTCATCTAATAGATGACAAATGGCCCGAACGGGGCGCGCGGCGGGGTGTCCGACGCCGCAGCCTAAATCTCAACCTAAGCTTTTCTCCGGAGGAGAAAAGCGGCGCCGCCGTCGTGGCCGGTTTCCCAGGGCAGGCTGATGACGCTCTTCTCGCGCGTGAACGCCCCGCCGGCCCGGCTCAGGAAGAATTCGCGGACGACGTGCTCATTCTCCTCGGTATCGATGCTGCACGTGGAATAAACCAGCCGGCCGCGCGGACCCACCAGCCGGGCCGCGGCGTGCAACAGCGAGAGCTGCTGGCGCGGGTGCTTCTTGAAATCGCCGGCCTGCAGGCGCCATTTCACGTCGACGCGGTGGCGCATCACGCCGGTGTTCGAGCACGGCGCGTCAAGCAACACGGCATCGTAGACCGGCGGCAGCTCATGTTCCTGCAGGACCGAACCGATTTCGCCGAGGAGGTCCGCCTGGACGAGCGCGACATTGACCGTGGTGACCCGCGAAAGATTTTCCTTCAGCCGTTCGATGCGGGCGGTCGGCAGATCGACCGCGACCAGCTGGCCGGCTTTCATGGCGTCGGCAATCATCAGACTCTTGCCGCCGGGCGCGGCACAGAGGTCGAGCACCTTCTCGCCCGCTTGCGGCGCGAGGAGTTCGATGGGGAGCCGGGTCGAAGGATCCTGCAGATAAATCTGACCGGAGCGCAGCAGTGGTTCGACTTTGGCCCAATGACCCGACTCGACCTCGAACATTTCGGGCCAGCGCGTCGGTTTGAGAAAATCGGGGATGACGGGACTCGCGCCGTCCTTGGCCACCAGGGGACGCCAGCGCGCGTAGACGGGCGCCGGCTGCTGGTTCCACTCGAGTAACTCGCGCGTCGCCTTGGCGCCGAATTGGGTGAGCCAGCTTCGGACCAGCCACTCGGGGTGGGAAAAATATTCCGCCAGCACGGCCGCGCCGGCGTCGGCGGGCGGCACGGGCACGGCGAGGGCCTCAATCAGTTTTCGGCCCACGGCATTGACGAGGCGGGCTTCGGCCGGGCTGGCGAGCGCCTTGGTCTGTTCGACGGCATGATGCACGACTTTCGCCCCGTGACCCTCGCGGGCCTCGCCTTTCGCGTTGGCTGATTCCAGTAATTCGTAGCCCGCAACGAAAAGGACCGCCCGGGTCGCGAAGCGGGGAGGGTGGGCGACGAGCCGGCCCAAGGCCGCCTCGATCCGGCCGAAGTGCCGGACCACGCCCAGCACCAAATGCTGGCAGCGGGCACGCTCCGTCGGCGGGAAGTTTCGGGGCAGGGTATCGAGCAGGGCGTCAATGCGCTCGCGGCGATCCAGCCAGCGGGCGACCAACCGGGCGGCAGTCGGCCAGGCGGCGGGCGCCGCAAATTCGTCGGTGGAGGTCATGCGCGCAGCCGTTCCCCCATGAAAGCAGGATTTTCACTCGGACTGACACTCGGTTTGACAAGGTAAGACATTCTCCGCTCTACTCTCCTGTTCAGGCCATCACACACGCAACCATGAATTCCGAAGTCCTCTCCGTGCTCATCGCAAAAACGCCGTCCCTTAAGGCGGCCAAAGCCAAGCTTGAGGCGATGGAACCGGGTGCCTACGTGGTGCACCGGAGCTGGGGTTTCGGCCAAATCAAGAGCTACGACGACGCCGCCCAGCGGCTGATGATCGATTTCAAGAGCAAGAAGGCTCATGCGATGGACCCGGTTTTCTGCGTCACAACCATGGAGGTGCTGCCCGAAAAGCATCTGCTCGTGCGCAAAGAAGTTGAGCCCAAGAAGATTGCGGAACTTATCGCGGAGAATCCCGCCCAGCTCGTGGTCGAGGCTCTGGAGGCTTATCCGAATAACGCGGCGACGGCCATCGAGTTGGAAATCACGCTCGCCCAGGTGGTCGGCGACGAAAAGTTCAAGAAATGGTGGGCGGCCGCCAAGAAGGCCTTGGCCAAGGATCCCCGGGTCGCGGTGCCGGCCAAGAAGACCGAGTGCTATATCCTGCGCAAGACGCCGGTATCGGCGGAGGACGAGATCCTCGAGCAATTTAACTCCACCCGTTCGGCCCGCCGGCGCATCGGCTTGGCTGAGGATCTGATGGGCGCCACGGGCCGCAAGGATGTGAAGAGCGATTTGTCGGTCGTCCTGAAGGGCGTGACGGACGCCGTGCGCGATTCCAATCAGCTCGATGCCGCCGAACGTCTTTACGGCGCCGCGGTGCGCGATGATTTGGCCAAGGCGGTGGGGGCCGAAAATAATTTCGAACCCACCCAGGCGACGCTGATCGCGACCGTCCGCGATCTTCCGGCCATCGCGGAAAAGATTCCGGTGCACTTCCAGTCCCGCTTCTTGGAACTCATCCAGGAAACGCATCCGATCGAGGCCCGCGATATTCTCTTCAACCTGCTGAAGACTTCGCAGGGCAAATTCACGACCGAGGTCATCAATTTCCTGGTCGAGCAGGGTCATTCCGACGAACTCGCCGCCACGCTTAATCGCTGGCAGATCGAGCAGAATCTTCGCGCGCCGGTGCTCCTGTGGATCGTCAAGAACCGCCATTCGAAGAAATTCGCCAAGCTGCTCAACGATCTCATCACGCCGCGGCTGCTCAGCGCCATTTTCTTCGCCATCGACTACGAGGCGCTGCAGGCCTCGAGCGCCCGGCGCATTCCGCTGGGCGACATCCTGAGCGAGGACCGCGACCTCATTTCCGATCTGCTCTCGACCGCGGATCCCGAGACGGCCCGCGATCTCGCGAACACGCTGATGCTCAACCAGGGCTTCGAGGAGCTGACGAAGAAGTCGCTGCTCGCCCGGTTCATTAAAATCTTCCCGAAGATCCAGTCCCTCGTGGCGGCCGACGCCGAGAGCAAGGAAGAGCAATTGCTCGTTTCCCGCGGCAGCTTCGAGCGCAAGCGCGAGGAGTACGAGACCATCGTGTCCAAGCGGATTCCGGAAAACTCCAAGGCCATCGCCACCGCGCGCGAGCACGGCGATCTCAAGGAGAACTCCGAATACAAGATGGCCAAACAGGACCAGCAGGTCCTCATGGCGCAGAAAACCAATCTCGAGCGCGATTTGGGCCGCGCGCGCGTCGCCGATTTCAAGGAGGCTTCGACCGACCAGGCCAGCGCCGGCACGATCGTTCAGGTCAAGAACGTCAAGACGGGCGCGAGCATCGCCTATACGATTCTGGGCGCTTGGGACGGCGACCCGGACAACCACATTATCTCGTACAAGACGGCGCTCGGCGCCGCTTTGCTGGGCAAAAAGCCGGGCGACACCGTGACGGTGAAGGCCGGCGGAGCCGAGGACGACTACACGATCGTTAAGATCAGCCGCTACGCCGACAAGGCCCGGGCCTAAGCAGAGCGCGCAAAACTCTCATCTTGGGGCGGGCCGAACGGCTCGCCCCTTTTTTTGCACCCCAATCCGGATGTCTCCTTTCGTCCAAGGCCTGATCATCGGTTTTTCCGTCGCGGCTCCGGTCGGTCCGATCGGCTTGTTGTGCATCCGCCGGTCGATCGCTGACGGTCGGCTGGCAGGCTTCGTTTCGGGACTCGGGGCGGCGACGGCGGACGCGGGATACGGCCTGATCGCGGCCCTGGGGCTGACGGCCGCCAGCAGACTCCTGTTGAATTATCGCATCGGACTGCAGTTGGCCGGCGGCGTTTTCATGCTCTATCTTGGCCTGACCATGCTGCGGTCCCGGACCCCGGCGGCGGCGAAGCCAAGAAATCTCGGAGGCTTGGCCGGCGCCTACGGGTCGACCTTTCTACTGACCCTGGCGAATCCCCTGACGATTCTTTCGTTTGCGGGCATCCTGGCCGGAATGGGAGCGGCGACTTTCAACGGGGCCCCGTTGGTGCTGGGCGTTTTTCTGGGATCGGCAGTTTGGTGGCTTCTCCTTAGCGCCGCCGCCGGCTGGGTGGGGGGCCGGTTGCAACAGGGCGCGAGGCTGCGGGCGGTGGATCTCGGCGCGGGGTTGGTCATTGCCGGATTTGGCGTGTGGCAACTTTTGCAGCTTGGGAGCTAGGTCTGTCTCCACAGGGAGGGCCGAACTCCGTCGAGGCCGAAAGAATTTCGAAATACGATTGGCCTCGACGGAGCTCGGCCCTCCGCAATTCAAAAATATCCACGTGGAGGAGCGCTCGCCCCGAATAGTCGAAACGATTCGCTCGCGCGTCATGATTGCCATTCCGACGGCCGTTCGTCACGGTCGCCCGACGTGAATGCTTCCTGGGACGTCTTGAAATCACTTTCCGATCCGACGCGGCTGCGGCTGCTGGCGTTGGTGAGTCGGGAGGAACTCTCGGTGGCGGAACTCCAGGAAATCCTCGGCATGGGGCAGTCGCGGATTTCGTCACAGCTGGCGCTGCTCCGGCAGGTGACGCTCGTCTCGGATCGGCGCGAGGGGAAAAATGCCTTCTATTCGCTGCGGGCGAACCTGCCGGCGCGAACGGTTGGCTTGGTCAAGGCGGCGATCGACTCGGTGAGTGAGTTGCCCGTGATGATCGAGGACCGCCAGAACCTCGATCGCATTCTCCAAAAGCGCCGTCGGACACAGGAGCAGTATTTTAACCTGATCGCGGGTCGCCTGGGTAAACACTATTGTCCGGGCCGTTCCTGGGAGGCGATCGGCCATCTGGCGCTCCGGCTGACTCCGGCGATCGAGATCGCGGATCTCGGCGCCGGGGAGGGGCTCCTTTCGCAGTTGCTGGCGCAGCGGGCCCGCCAGGTGTGGTGCATCGACAATTCGCCGCGGATGGTTGAGGTCGGCACGGAGCTGGCGAAAAAGAACGGCCTCGCCAATCTCGCCTACAAGCTCGGCAACATCGAGAAGGTTCCGCTCGCCGATCGGTCCGTCGATCTCGCCATTCTGAGCCAGGCGCTGCATCACGCGCAGCATCCGCAGCTCGCCGTCAACGAAGCCTTTCGGATCCTCCGGCCGGGTGGCCAGCTGTTGATCCTCGATCTCAACGAGCACACGTTTGAGAAGGCCCGCGAGCTGTACGCCGACCTCTGGCTGGGGTTCAAGGAAAGTGCGCTCCACGGTTTCCTGAAGAAATCTGGCTTCACGAAAGTCGAAGTCGCGACCGTCGCCAAGGAAGCGACCGAACCGCACTTCGAGACGCTGCTGGCGAGCGGCAGCAAAGGTTCGCGCTGAGCTCGGTGAGCCTGGGCTTGCCGGAGGGCGTTTGCCGTGGGGTGGGTCGGACGCTCCGCGCCCGGCCTTAACGGCGAATTGGAAACGAAACCTCCGAATGACTCGGCCGCTGCCCGAAGTGCACGCGCCACCTTGCCCAATTTCAATTGTCGGTTGCGCGGTAAGGGAACGCTGGTCAGGTTCAGGTGGTCGACTCGCCGTGAACCCCCGTTGCGCCCACCTTAACCTATGAGGTCCCCCTTGAAATTCTGGCTGCTCTGCGTCCTCGGGGCCTGGGCGGGAGTCGCCGGCGCCAACGCGCAGGATGAAAGCGTCTTCCTGTTTCAGAACCGCAAGGTCGTGTTCGCGGTGCCGAAAGGGCTGGGGTTTGCGAGCACCAAGGACGAACGCGGTATGATCTCGATCCGGCTCGGCCATCCGCAGGACAAGATCAGCCTGCATGTTTCATTTCTGCCGGATCCGGACGGGCGGTTTGCCACGGCGCGCGGCCGGAAGGAATTCATGGTCGAATCATTTCAAGAATACGTGGCTGGCTCCGTCGAAAAGGCCATGCAGTTCGAGGAGTTGGAACCGCACGCGGGCGGCGGGACTTATTGCGTCTTCACCGACTCCGCCCTGGTCGGAAAGGACAAGGTGCCCCGCGGCGAATTTCGCAACTCCACCAATGGCGTGAAGACCTGGCCGGGGGTGGTCGCCGTCTTCACGTTGATGAGCAACGATACGTCCTCCGAGGAGTTCAAGGCGGTCATGACCATGCTCCGCCAGAGCATGGAGGAAAAGACCGGGCCGCTGCGGTAGGTTTTCGCGCGAGCGAAAACCTACATTTTCTTCACGGCATACGCCATCGCGTAGGCGATTTGCTCGAGCTGCCCGTCGGTGTGCTGGGCGGAAATCGCGGTGCGGATGAGATCCTTGCCGGCGGGGACGGCGGGCGCAATCGACATGACGGTAAACACACCCTTGTCGAGAAGGGCCTTCCAGAACGGATAAACGCGCTCCTTCGAACCAAGCACGATGGGTACCGCCGGCGTTTCGCTTTCCCACGTGTCGAGGCCGAGCGATTTCAACATGGCCCGATATTTCTTGGTGTTGGCCCAAAGCTTCTCGTGGTGCTCCGGCTCCGACTGCATGATCTCGAGCGAGGCCTTGGCGCAGGCGGCCTGGCTCGGGCTGATCGCCGCGGAGAAAATCGTCTGCTTGGAATGAGTGCGCAGGTATTCGATGACCTCGGTCGAGGCCGCCACGAATCCACCGGTGCTGGCGAGGGACTTCGAAAGGCTGCCGCAGAGCACGTCGACTTTGTCGTTGAGCCCGAAATGGTCGACCGTCCCGCGGCCTTGCCGGCCGAGCACGCCAAAACCGTGGGCGTCGTCGACGACGGTAAAGCAGCCGTGTTCCTCCGCGATTTCCGCGAGCTCGGGCAACCGCGCGATGTGGCCCTCCATCGAGTAGACCCCTTCGATGACCATCATCTTTGTCGCATCGGGACTGACCGCCGCCATGACTTCCCGCAAATCGTCGGGGCTGTTGTGCGAAAACCGCTCCACCGTCGCCATCGACAGCCGGATGCCATCCCAAAGGCACGAATGGATGTTCTTGTCGGCGAGGATGACGTCGCCCTTTTGGGCAAACGAAGCGACGCTCGACATACACGAAATGTAGCCGGCGACACTGATGTGGCAGGCCTCGCGACCGAGGAATTCCGCGAGTTTCTCCTCGAGTTCGATATGGTAGCCCCGCGACCCGTTCGACATGCGCGCGCCAGTCGTGCTGGTGCCCCATTTGAGCATGGCCGCCCGACCCGCCTCGATGACCTTGGGATGGAACGAAAGCCCAAGGTAGTCATTGCTGGACAGCATGATCATGTCACGCCCATCGAGCTTCACGTTGGTCCCGTTCTGGCGCTCCATCGCGTGATACCAAGGAGCGTATTTCAACCGCATCTTGGTCGAATAATCATCCCGGCACCGGGCCAGCAGGGCCTTTTTGTTTTTCGTGAAGAAAGATAACGCCATGACTCGGCGAAATCCTGAGCAGCCCCCATGCCCATTGCAAATGCAAAGGCTGGATTGGCGCGGATGAGACGCGCTTGGTGGATGCGCGGCCGCGCTGGAAGGCCGGACTTTGCCCCAGGCCGGACTGATCCGGGGTCAGAAGATCGGCCTCGACGGAGCTCGGCCCCCCTGGCCACCCGTCGCGCTCGCGCCTCCGCCCCGCCGGAAATTATTCTTCAGCTCCTACGCCGTAACGCCTGCATCCACGTCGTCAATTCCGTGGCGTAGTCCGACCAGGTCTTGAAACGCCGGGCGCGCGCCGCCGCGGCGAGGCGTGCGATTTCGCCCGGTGCTGCGAGCAGGCGCCCGAGGGCGCCCGCGAGGCTGGCGGCATCGACGGTTTCGAGCATCACGCCACCGCCGCCCCGGGCCGATTCGGCGAGCGCCCCGCGAGCGGAGCAAACACAGGGCTTGCCGTGCCCGAGGCTTTCGATGACGGGCAGGCCGAAACCTTCGCGGATCGACGGATAGACCGTGAGCGTGCAGCCGGCGTACGCGCTCGCGAGGGCGTCGTCGCTGACCGGCCCATCATAGCGCAGCGGTCGCCCTGCGGCCTGCAAAGCGCGAATCCGCGCGAGCGCCGCCGCCCCGGTCTGCGCTTGCGCGAGACCGATCAGATGCAGCGTGAACGTGACGCCACGCGACCAGAGTTCCTCCGCGGCCTCGAGCAGCGCGAGGTGGTTTTTCCGGCCCTCGATGCTGCCCACGGAAAGGATCGTCGGCGGGGATTGTGGCGCGGGATTCTGGGCGGTCGCGGCGGAGGCGGGGAGATCGACCCCTAGGGAGATCGTCTGGACTGGGGGAGCCGATTTGACCTCGAGCCACTGCCAGTAATCGAGGAGAGCCTGGCGGGAATCCTCGGACACGGCGGCGATGCCGTCGAACGCGAGCAGCTCGATGAGGTAGGCGGGAAACCGTGCGACCGTACGCGTGGGAGTGAGCTCGGGCAGCTGGAGCGCGATGGCGTCGTGAAACAACGCGACGCGTGGCCCGCGGGTAAGGGCGAAGAGGGCGGGCAAGGCGCGGGCGATGGCCGGCGAAAAAACCTCGGGCACGACAATGCCGGATGGATGGAGCGCGGAAAGGCGGCCCGCGGGGTTGGAGCCGCCACCGAAGATGCGTCCCGCGTGGCCGCGAACTTTCGCGCTCAACGGCCAGCTGGCGCCGCGCCGTGCGCCCGCGGCTTCGGCGTCGAGATTGGCCTGTTCCCAGCGTTCGAGCGCGCGCCAGGTGCCCCGATGGGGGTCGTGTGTGATGGCGACGGCGCCGGCACCCAGGGCGCGATGCAGGGAGCGGGTGACCCGCTGGATTCCCGTGCGCGCGTGCGTATGGCTCGTGTGCGAGAGATCCAGGAGGAGGGGAGCGGCCATGATGCGAGTCAGGGTACTGGCAGTGCCGCGGGCCAATCTCAAAGCGCAAACTTCGCCCCGGCGGGTTCGGCTGGGAGCGCGGCCGCCCCCCGCCGCCGGACGTGGGAATGCGACCGGGGAGGTCGCGCTCCCCAACGGCCGAATCTTCGCACCCAAAAAATCCAGTTTCTATCGTGGCTCACCCATGGTGACATGCGGGCGAACCTGCATGAGACAAATGCTGACATGGTTTTGGACGCGCCGGCTGGGCCTGGCGGGCTGCGCCATGGTCCTGGCTTTCCTCGTGCTCGCGGGCCGATTTTGGCATCCGTATTACGGGTTCACCAAGTTTCTGCAGATCGACGAAGCGGATGCGCGGGTCGCCATTCCCGAACTGCGCGCGGCTCCGGTTTATTTTTATTCGGGCCAGAACGGCTACGACGCATCGGCGTATTCCCAAATCGCCTTCCATCCGGGGCTGGATTCCCCCGACTTGAAAACCGCCGTCGGCAACGTGCCGTACCGGGCGCGACGCATCCTCGGGAGCGCGCTCGCCTGGCTGGTGGCGGGTGGGAATCCCGATCGGATCGCCAACGCCTACGCCACGCTCAACCTTGCCGTCTGGCTCGGACTGGCCGCCGTGCTTTGGCGGTTGCTGCCGGTGCGTGACTGGCGGGGCTGGCTGGCGTGGGTGGGCGTGCTTTTTTCGGCGGGCGCGTTGCATGCCGTTCGCCTCGCGTTGACCGATCTGCTCGGGCTCACGCTGTTCGCCGCCGCGATGCTGGCGCAGGAAAATCGCCGCGAACGACCGGCGCTCGGCCTGCTGGCCCTGGCCGGTTTGGCGCGGGAGACGGCGCTCGCCGGCGTGGTCGCATTTTGGCGAGGGCCGTGGCTGGCGCCGCGGACCTGGATCGGAAACGCGGTCCGCACGTGGATCGTGATCGCGCCGCTTGGCCTGTGGATCGCGTACATTCGCTGGCAGGCCGGCCCGGCGGACCAGGGCTTCGGAAATTTTTCGTGGCCCGGGGCCGGCTTCGTGGAGAAGTGGTTTTTTGCGCTCGCCGGCTTTCGGCTGGACCCGGCCTACGGCTGGCTCAACGCCGCGACGCTCCTGGCCACGCTCGGATTGACCGTGCAGGCGGGTTTTCTGGTCAGTCGCCGCCTGTTCAACGACGCGTGGTGGCGGGTGGGTGCGGTGGGTGTGGTGATGATGCTGCTGTTCGGCACGTCGGTGTGGGAGGGCCATCCCGGCGCCGCCACCCGCGTGTTGCTGCCGATGGGGCTGGCGTTCGCCGTCCTCGCCGTGCGGCAACGCGCCACCTGGCTCTGGTTGGTGGCCGGAAGTCTCTCGGTCTGGAGCGGTGTGCTGGCGTTGTGGACCGTGCCGCAGGACGCGGCGGAGATCGCGGCCGGCCGGTCCGAACACGGCGCCTACGTCCTTCGAATCAACGAGGGCTGGTACGGCTGCGAACGCGATCGTCGCAACACGTGGGCCTGGACCGCGAGGGAGGGGCAACTCGTCCTCGACACGTCGCCGCGGGGCGGTTCCCCGGCTCGTGTGCGCCTGTCCCTGCGTGCCCTCGCCCCGCGCACCGTCGAGATTCGCCACGGCGCCCGGTTGCTTTGGTCCGGCCCGGTCGGGGTGAATTTGCAGTCGATCGAATTCCCCGTTGAACGCGCGGGTCGGGTTGTCCTGCAGCTCCGTTCGAGCGAAACCCCGGTGCGCGAATCCAGCGCCCCCGGTGCTCGCGCCTTGGGTTTCGCGGTCTACAACCCGCGCGTCGAATGAGGGTGAGTAATTCAACGTGGCGGGCGGGTGCACTCGGCGTGGTCGCGATCGTGGCGATCGGGAATGTCATTTTAGCCGTCCACAAAACGCTTCCGCCTCCCGTCGACTCGCCGGTCATCGCCGTCGACCCCGTCACCCGGCAGGAGCGGCGGCTGGCCAAGCTCCGGCAGTCCCTTGCCGCGCGGGGCGTGGAGGGAGTCGTCGGTTATCTCGGCGACAGCGCGGGCCCGGCGCTCTGGTCCGACCCGGGCCAGGTGGAAGACTATTACCTCGCCCAATTTGTCCTCGTGCCCCTGGTGCTGGAGGGGAACTCCGAGCGGTCGGAATGGGCCGTGGCGAATCTGCGGACGACGGCGGCTTCCGCGCGAGTGGGCCCCGACTGGAAAATCGCGGAGGATTTCGGCGATGGCGTGTTCCTCCTGCGAAAGGCGAAGCCATGACGTTCGCGGCCGTCCTGGCCTTGGGTTCTGCCTGGCTCATGGGCGTGCTCCTCGTGAGCCTGCTGTGGCCCGGCCCGCGGAGGTGGCGGGCGGACCTTGGCTTCATTCTGCCCCTGGGGTTGGGGCTTGGCCTGGGTGTCACGTCGGCGATTTTTTTCGCGGCGTCGCTCGCTTCGTCGCAACCGGTGAGGCTGTCCTTGATCCTGGAATTTTCGATCGCGGCGGGGCTGGCGTGGCTCGTGGGCCGGCGTTCTCGACTGGCCACGGGGACGGGCAAGGCCGGGACGCCGGGCCATTCGTGGCTGGTTGCATTCGGAGCGACGGCGTTGGGGCAGGCCGCGTTGGTGGCGGCGGTCACGAGCTGGCGGGCCTACGTCGCCGAACCGCACGGGGGTTGGGATGGCTGGGCGATTTGGAACATGCACGCGCGGTTTATTTTTCGCGGCGGCGAGAATTGGACGCGACTGCTGCAGCAACCCCCGGTCGCGTGGACCCACGCCGATTATCCTTTGCTGATCCCGGCGAGTGTGGCGCGGGGCTGGGCTTTCGTCGGCCAGGATGGGGCGTTTGTTTCCGGACTGCTTTCCGGTTCGTTTGGGCTGGCCACGGTCGGACTGCTCGTCGCCGCCGTCGGGCGACTCCGGCAGCCGTTGGTCGGAATTGTCGGCGGGCTCGTGCTGCTGGGCACACCGTTCTTCGTGACGTTCGCGTCCAACGAGCACGCCGACATTCCCCTGGGATTTTTCCTGCTCGCGACGGTCGTCCTGATGGCGCTGGGCCAACGGCAGCCGGAGGTCCGCGGTTTCCCGGTGCTGGCCGGTCTTTGCGCCGGCCTCGCCGCGTGGACCAAGAACGAAGGGCTCCTCTTCGCTCTGCTGGCGGCGGGAGTGTTCATGGCGCAGGCGGCCCGCCGCGGCGCGCGACGAGCGTCCGGGGCGTTTATCCTTGGACTGGTCGTCGCGTTGGTGCCCGTGGCCATTTTTAAAATCTTCGTCGCCCCGCACAACGACATCGTCTCGGCCGGAATCGGCGGGCGGCTGGCCCAACTCGTCGACGGGTCCCGCCACCGTCTGATCCTCGCTTCACTGGTTCGCGACGTGACCCGCTTTGGCGAGTGGAGCGTGCTCCCTTTTTTCGCGATGATTCCGCCGCTCGTGGTGCCGGGTGGAAAGCGCCTGGGTCGCGGCGAATGGTGGGTGGCGGGCCTCCTCGCGCTGACCGGCGCCGGCTACTACGCCGTCTATTTGATCACGCCGTGGGATCTCGCCTGGCATCTCGATTCGTCGCTCGTCCGGCTGTTGCTGCAGCTCTGGCCGGCCGCGGTGTTCTTCTGGTGTCTGGCGATTTCCCAAGATGAAGAGGTGTCCGCCGCGCGACGGCGGCCGCGATGGTTCCTGCCCTGGTTCGGCGTCGCCAATCTCGGCTTGGGCGCAGTCGTGCTGACCGTGCTTGCGCGTCAACCGGCGCCAAATCAGCTCGCGGTGGCGCGAGTTTCGGGTGGGGAAGTCAGCCTGCTGACGGGGGACGGTTGGTTCGGTCGCGAGCGCGATCGCCGCGCTGAGTGGATGTGGAGCAAGGGCGAATCTGTCCTTTTCGTGCGCAGCGCGGCGGCGCAGCCGGTCGCGTTGACGCTGCGATTTAGAATCCGCGGTTTGGGCGCGCGCACCGTGCGAGCCTTCGTGGGCGCTGGCGTCGTCTGGCAGGGTGCCGTCGGCGAGGCCCTGGTGCCGACGGAAATCGCGGGCGTCGTGTGGCCGCCGGGAGTGACCGCCGTGGTCTTCAAGACCGACGCACCGGGTTTGCCCGAGTCAGGCTCGCCCAACGCGCGCGCGTTGACGTTTGCGCTTTACGATCCGCGGTTGGAATAGCCGGCGGTTGAATTTAGAAGCCAGGAAGCCACGAGGAATTGGCTCGTGGCTTCCTGGCTTCTGAATTGTTCCGAGGCATTGGGGAGTCGACCGCGCGGAAAATAATGTGGCCTCATTTCGCGCTCGTGGCGTTGAGCCCGTCGAGACGCCAAAACGAAATCTGGTTCGACGTGCCAATCTTCGTCCAATTTCCCGGACAGCGTTCCCGCAGGGCGCCTTGTTCCTCCATGCCGAAAATGACCGCGCAGACGGGCCGGCCGGACGTTTGCGCCAGCGCGGCGTAGCGTGCAAACTGGGCCGCCTCGATTTGGTCCCAGCGCAGGACGGCGAAGTCGGTGTAGTGGTAAATCGCCCCACTGAGATAAAAACAGGTGACGAGGGCGTTCGCCGGCAATTGGCCGCGCGCGGCCACGCAGGCCTTCGCATAGGCTTCCTCGTAGCCTTTGGTGTAGAGCACGCCCAATTTCTTCGTCCAATAACACGAGCCACCCACCGCCCAGAGCCCAAGAATCACGGCGGCGATCGCCCGCCAACGCTGGGCGCGTTGGATCGCGAAGGAACGCACCACGGCGTCGGCTCCGAGCAGTCCCGCGAGGATCAACGCCGGGATCCCGGGTAGAATGAAGCGCAGGCACCACCACGCTTCGCGCGACACTTCGTAGCAGGCGTAGAGTCCGACCACGGCCGCGAACCAAAGTCCGAGCGCGAGGAGACCGCGCGTGCGGAAATCACGGCGCACGGTGGCGGCCAGGGCCAGCGCGACGAGCACGCCCGGCAACAGCAGCGGCAGCCAGTGCGCAAAATGGGCCAGGGTCGGCGGGGCATACGACCAACTGAAGGCGGCCTGCCAGTCGCCGTAGCCCGATCGCATCGGGCCGCCGTAAAGTTCCCGATTGTAGAGCGCCACCCACACCGCACCGGGCAGACCCGCAAGCGTGGCCAGCCCGAGCCGCCGCCAGTCGAGTCCGAGCAGCACAACGAGCGCCGGCAGCATGACCAGATTCGTCGGCCGGACCAAAACCGCGACGGCGGTGGCCGCGCCGCAGGCCGCGGCCCAACCGGAGTGCCGGCGCGCTCGCAACGCCGTGTAGAAGGTGGCGAGCGCCCATGCCGTGGCCAGCGTATCGCTCAACGGCTGAATCGACGTGAACAGGAACACGGGGCACGCCCCGAGCGCGCTGGCCCCCGCCGCGGCGAGCCACGGGTCGAGCCCGAGTTCGCGGGCCGTGGCGTAACAGAGCCACAAGGCTCCGAGGGCCCCGGCGAGCCCGACCACGAGCGGACCGATTTCCCAGCCGAGAATCTTTCCGGCGAGAGCGTAGTGCAGCGGCAGGCCGGGCGGGTACGTCGGTGGTAAATGGGGATTGCCGGGTTGGGGAAAGAATCCGTGCGGCGTGAAATGGGCGCGGTTCAGCTCCATTTGCGGTCCAAACTCGGGTGGCGTCCGCAATGCGGTCTGCCAGTGGCCCGCGGCGAGCAGGCGCCCGCTGTTCAGGTACCCGGAGGAATCGGATCCCGCAGCGGCCACCGATGTGTTCCGCGCCAGAAAGAGGGCGAAGGCGGCGAGGGCCAGGACGCCCAACCAGACGAACCAGCGGGGCGCACGCGCAACCGGTTCAAGGGGATTGGGATTTGACATGGGTGGCTTGCGTTCTGTGATTCGCAAACTGGCCGTGACATTTTTTGAAGACAAGCACCCGCAGTGTCACGATCTGACCAAGGGCGGTAGCCGTGCGGCTGGCGGCGGATGAGTTCGTCCTCCACAGACACCCCGGCCCGGCCGGTTCCGCCTCGCTTCGCCCACTGGCGCTGGCGCGGGGCGCTCGTGGCCTGTGCCCTGCTTTTTGGCTGGGCGGTGGCGCAATTTTACGAGCCGCCGTACGGGTTCACCAGTTTGATTTCAATCGGCGACATGCTGAACTCGACGAAGGTGACGGCCCTGCGGCAGGTCCCGCACTACGTTTATGAGAAGTCGGCGGGCTATGATGGGGCTTATTACGTCCAGCTCGCGCTGTACCCGACGCTCGACAATCCCGAGCTGAAAAAGGCGATCGACAATCTTCCCTACCGCGCGCGGCGGATCCTGTTTTGCTGGGTGGAGTGGCTGCTCGGATTGGGGCAGCCGGCGTGGATCGTCCAGGCGCACGCGTTGCTCAACGTGCTGTGCTGGTTCGCGCTCGCCGTGGTGTTGTTGCGGTGGTTTCCGCCGACGGACGGGGCGAATTTCCTGCGGTGGTTCGGCGTGATGTTTTCGCACGGGCTGTGCATGAGCGTGCGGCATTCGCTCGTCGACGGACCCAGTCTGTTGCTCGTGGCGGTGGCGATCGCGCTGGGGGAAAAAGGCCGCCGGGGGCCGGGCACCGCGGTGCTGGCACTGGCCGGGCTCGGTCGGGAGACGAGCCTGCTCGCGGTGGTGGGTTTCGCGCCGACGGATCCGCACGTGAGTTCCGCCCCGGTGTGGCGGCGGCCCCAAGCCTGGATCCGATTAGCGGTCACCGCGGTGGTCATCGCGCTGCCGCTGCTGGCGTGGACGGCCGCTCTCTTCTGGAAGCTTGGCCCGGCCGACGATCCGGCGGGCGTGGGCAACTTCGGCCTGCCGCTCGCGGGGCTGGCGGAAAAATGGGGCACGGTGGTGGCGGGTTCTTCGGCCTCCGGCCACTCGCCGCTCGATTGGGCCACGCTGGCCGTCACGCTCGCGTTGACGGTCCAGTGGTTGTTCTTCGTTCTCCGGTGGCGGCCGGCCGAAACCTGGTGGCGGGTGGGGGCGGCCTTTGCCGGGCTGATGATTTTTTTGTCGACGCCGGTTTGGGAGGGATTTCCCGGCGCTGGGACCCGCGTGCTTTTGCCGATGACGCTGGCGTTCAACCTGGTCGTTCCGCGCGGACGCCGCTGGCTGCCTGTGTTGCTGGCCGGCAACCTCACGGTCTTGGCGGCCTGGTTCGAATTCAATCCGCCGCCGCGTGATTTCGTCCACGTGGTGGGCGAGGGCGGCGCCAATGTCGCAGTGCAAATTGGGCCCGCGACCGGTTGGTCCGGCTCGGAGAATCACGACAAGGACCGCTGGCGCTGGAGTTCGGGCGAAGCGACGCTCCGCATCCGGAACGACGCTGGCACCCCGGTGATGCTGGTCGTGCAGGGGCGGATCGCCGCGGTGGACAATCGCCACGTGCGGGCCTTCGCGGGTGAGGCGATGGTGTGGTCGGGCGCCGTCGGCGAAAAGCCCGCCAATCTCCAGTTCGGGTGCGTCGTGCCCGCCGGCGAATCCACCCTTCGTTTCTCCAGCGATCGCCCGGGTCGGCGCGTCGGGCAGGATCCGCGGCTGCTGGCCTTCAGTGTCTACAACTTGGAGATCGTCGTGCGCCCGGCGCCCGTGCGACGCTAACGGCATGAGTTTCGGCCTCCGGGATTTTCTGCGCTGGTTTCCGGCGTTCACGCGGCTGGAAAAGGCGAACGCCCGGCTGGCCGCGGAGCTGGCGCAGCGCACGGCAGAGTTGGAATCGCTGCGAGCCGAGTGGATGCGATTCTTTCCGCCCGGGCATTTCTATTCTCCCTTGCCTTCGCAGGCTGAGATCGCCGAGGCGTTTGCCCGCGGTGGGTTTGGACCGCCGTTTCCCGCCATCGACCTCAACGAGGCCGGGCAGTTTGCGCGGCTGGAAAAATTCGCCGAATTTTACGCGAGCCAGCCCTTCCCCGAGCAGCCGACTCCCGGTCGGCGTTTCTATTTGGATAATCCCTCCTATGGGCACTACGACGCGATCATGCTCTACGGGATGCTGCGCGAGGCGAAACCGCGGCGGATCATTGAGGTGGGTTCCGGTTTCAGCTCCGCGGCGATGCTCGACCTCAACGAGCACGTCTTGGGCGGCGGGGTGGAATTCACCTTTATTGACCCGGACATGACGCGCCTGCGGCCGCTGTTGCGCGAGGGCGACACGAAGCGGGCGCAATTGATCGAGAAGCGTGTGCAAGAGGTGCCGCTCGCAACGTTCGCGGGCCTGGCGGAAAATGACGTGCTGTTCATCGACTCCTCGCACGTCAGCAAGATCGGGAGCGACGTGAACCGGTTATTCTTTGACGTGCTGCCGGTGCTCGCGCCGGGCGTGCTCATTCACATTCACGATGTCGCGGGCAACCTCGAGTATCCCCGCGACTGGCTGGAAGGCGGCCGGGCGTGGAACGAGCAATATTTGCTGCACGCGTTCTTAATGTACAACCCCGCGTTTCGAATCGAATTGTTCTCGGCGTGGCTCTGGAACGCGAAGCACGAGTACATTCGCACCCATTTGCCAATGTGCGCGCGCGGCGGTGGTGGCCAGGTCTGGCTGCGGAAATTAAAGTAGCGCCGGTCCCGGAGACGTGGCGGGGAGCGTTGGTCATTCCGCCTTCAGGCGGAAAGAATGCCCGTCGTCATCGCTAAATCCGATTCCGCCTAAAGGCGGGACTACGAACGTCCAAACCTCGCCGGTCGGAGATTGGCGCGACTTGCCACTTTCTCAAAACCCCGCGATGTGCTCGAGCCGCCGCCGGTATCGCGCGCCGATGACGGCCGGGGAAAACCGCGCCTCGATCGTGGCGCGGGCCGCCGCACCGAGGTGGGAGCCCAGCGGGCGGTCCGCGAAAAGCCGGCGCATGTGTTCCGCGGCGTGGACCGGATCCGCCTCGGCCCACGTGGAGCCCTTGGCGTACGGCCCGTGGCTCTGTTCCAGCGTCGCCAGGCGCGCACGCACGGGGCAGCCATTCGTGTCGTCGACAAATTCCGCCGTCGCCGACCAGTCCGTCGTGATGACGGGTTTGCCGAGGTACATGCACTCCGCCACCGCGAGCCCGAAGCCTTCCGAGCGGTGGAGGGAGACGAAGCAATCGCAGGCGGCTTCCAGCGCGTAGATCTCGGCCCGGGCCAGGGTCGCGGTGAGGAGCACGGTGCCGGGCAAATCGCGGATTTCCGCCTGGAGCGCGGCGAAGTCGGCTTCGTTGCCGGCCACGTTCTGGACCTTCAGCACGAGGGCGGCACCCTGGCCGGCGAGGCCCGAGCAGCGAAACGCGTCGATGACGGCGCGCGGGTTCTTCCGGGCCGCGTAGGAATTGAAATCGAACAGCGTGAGAAAAAGATACGGATCCGGCGGCAGTCCGAGGCGGGCGCGGAGGATGGCCGGAGTTTCGGCCGGTCGCGCGAAGGCGATGGCGTGGGGCATCGTCAGCACCGGCAGGGGTGACTTCAACGCGAGCGCCGCGGTCGTGAAATCGCTGGGACACCAGACTTCGTCGTAGTAGTCGAACGCCGAGACCCAGGCCTCGGGAAATTCCGGCAGCTCCCACGCAAAGTAGGCGATGTTGTACTTGCCGGCGCGAAAACCCGGACCGTGGTGGTGGTCAAGGTCGCGCGAAGCCGGCGGATCGACGTGGACGACATTGACGTCGTGCGGATTGTCCGCCTGCAGTCGCGTGGTGAAGGTTTGGTCGCCGAGTCGGTTCTTGCAGTTGAGCTTGAGGGGCACGAGCGCCGTGGGAATCTCCGCGGCATCGGCGGCGCGAGCCATGCAGCGGGCGGATTCGCCGATGCCCAGGTCAGCGGTGAAGAAGCCGGCGATATTGAGCCCGAGCTTCGCATGCCGGCGAGCGTAGTCGGAGGAGTAGGGTGCGTCCCGGCGTGAGAAATCGAAAATAGTTTCCCCATCGGGCAGCGTGATGGTGGTCACCCGCAACTGGCGGTTCTTGTTTTGCGCCCGGAACCGCTGCCACCAGCCCAGCCCCGTCACGCGGCCGAGGAATGCGAGAAAATTGGTCAGCCCGACCCCTCCGAGTGCGACCGTGAGCGTGGCCGACTCGCTGGCGGGAAGGGTCACCCGCAGTTCCCACGGGCCGGGCTGCGGCGGCGTGATCGTGCCGGCCGACTGGCCGTTGACGAAAAAATGGAGCGCGGGGGCGGCCTGTTCGATGCCGCGGGCCGCGGGATGCGGTCGAAATTCGCCCCGCACGATGACCTCGCGCACCGGTCCCAGCGGGGGCAGTCGCACGGTGGCCCTTTCGCGAATCCACGCCGAGGCCGGCTCGAACTCGTCGAAGAAGAGTCCCGCGTACGAAACGAAGCGGCGGGAAAAGGCGCCACCTGACGGCGGCGTGCGGGAAACAGAAGACATGACGGCGGTGGGAGGGAAAGGCTCGCGGCGGAGGTTGGCAAAACTTTCCTCGGATGGCGGTGGCGGCGGCGGCGGACCACGGACCACGGACCACGGACCACGGACCACGGACCACGGACCACGGACCACGGACCACGGACCACGGACCACGGACCACGGACCACGGACC
>CANJNJ010000032.1 GCA_947474995.1 Opitutaceae bacterium
CCTCGCGCTGGGCCCCATGGCGTTTGCCGCCAACGCGCGGAAAGCCCCCACCCGCCCTGGCGCGGTTGACAATGCCACGGCTTTCAAAGGGGCCATCGTGATGGATGCGGCCACGGGGCACGTGTTGCTTGAGGATCGCGCGGATATCGTCAGCCCGCCGGCGAGCATGACGAAATTGATGACCTTTGCCGTCATCTACGACGCCATGCAAAAGGGCACGATCACGCTGCAGAGCCCGGTGACGGTGACGGCGGCCGACTCGAAGATCGGCGGTACGCAGGTCTGGCTGAAACAAGGCGAGATTTTCCCCGTCGAGGAGTTGCTCTACGCGATGATGATCCAATCGGCCAACGATGCCGCGTACGCCCTGGCCCGAACGACCGCGGGGTCGGTCGAAGCATTCGTGGAGCGGATGAACGCCAAAGCCCGCGAATTGGGCATGAACCACACGACCTTTCGGACGCCCCACGGCCTCCCGGCGGCCAATCGACGCGTGGAGGATGGCGATGTCACGTCGCCGCGCGATTTCGCGCTGCTGTGCCGGTACCTCGTCAGCAGCACGGACGCGCTCAAGTATACGTCGGTCAAAGAGCGGCCCTTCGGTCCGCCCGTCCGCGCGCAAGCCGTCGCCATGCGCAATCACGACAATCTCATCGGCAAAGTGGCGGGCGTGGATGGGCTAAAGACCGGCTTCACCAATGGCGCCGGATTCTGTCTGTCTGCCACCGCCCAGCGTGATGGCCGCCGCGTGATCGTGGTGGTCATGGGCAGTCCCGATTCGAAAATTCGCGATCTGAAGGTGAGCGAATTCATCGAGCGCGGATTTGCGGAAATACCCGTGAAACTGGCTGTCGCCACCCCCACCACGCCCAGCGCGGCCGCCCCTTCGTCCTCGCCGATTTCGCCCGCTCCCGCCGCCTCGATGCAACCTGTCGCCGCCACGCCCGCCCCCGCCGCCGCCGGGGCCCCCGCGATCAAGTTCACGATTCCGAAAAAGTAGCGCCGCGTTGGTAGTCCCGCCTTCAGGCGGAAGGTTTGCCAGGCGCGATCGTACAGCTGGTTCCGCCTAAAGGCGAAAGTGCGAACTCAATCAGCCCGATTCCCGTGCTCAGCGCTCAAGCACGATGATGAGCACGCCGAGAATGCCAAAGAGCGTCGCCAGCATCGCGGCCTCGTAGCGCTCGAAGCGATTCAGCCGGAATTTATCAAAGCCGACCAAAGCCAGCCACGTGAAGAGCGTCATCGCGACAAAGGTGGCCACCGCGAGGATGCCGCTGAGCAGGATAAATCCGCGCCAGCCAAAGTGCACGCCGGAGAGATAAATGGGCAGGAAGCCCTCGCACGGCGACAACGTCAGCATGACAAAGAGCCCGGCCACCGCCGTCCAGTCCCCGGCCGAGCGGGAGACAAGCGGGCTGCCCTCCAATTCCTCGTGCCAGTGGCTGCGCGCGTGCGCTTCACCGCAATGTTCGTCGGCATGGTGATGACTGCCGGGTGGGTTGTGATGGCAAATCCCCCGGCCCGTCCATTGCCGGAAAGCATAATAGCCGGCAAACGCCAGCAGCAGGCCGCCGGCAATCCAGGGGAAGAGCCGCCCGATTCGCTCGTCGAGTTGGAAGCCCAGCCAGGCAATCGCCAGGCCAATTAAACTCATCAGGCCCACATGACCCAGCGCCGCCAGCGCCAGCACCGCGATGGCCTTGGTCCGCCCCCAGCCGCGCGCCCGCGCCACCAGCACGAACGGCAGCCAGTGGGTCGGAATCGCGGCATGCAAAAATGCCACCGTAAAACCGGTCACCGCGACGGTAGTCAGGATGGGAGATTGCATGCGGGAGGATCAGGCAGCACGCGAGCGAGCGCGCTGTCGAATGTGAAAGAGACCAAATCCTGCAAGGAGCCCCCGCAAACTTCCGCGGATAACACCGATTACGCGGATAAGGATTCGCACGGTTGGTTTTATCCGCGTTAATCCGCGCTATCCGCGGAAAAGGCTTGGCCGTAACGATACGGTTGGGGCGGCGCCGCTCGAGGATATCCGGCGTCAAAAACGGCCCGGTCCATTTCGTCGGGCTTCGCGTCGGAGCCAGGGCAGCCGTCAAAAAATCGTTCTCGTTCTCATCCTCGCTTCCCGTTCTGCTTTTCGACGTCATGAGCCGAAAATCGAGGAGCCCCCACGCATGAGTTCGACCTCGCCCAATGTGGCCGCGGTGGAGTCCTACCTGCGCGGGTTGCAGGATGCGATTTGCCTGGCGCTCGAGCAGGACGATGGCGCGCAAAAATTTCGCACCGACAACTGGACGCGGCCGGAGGGGGGCGGCGGCCGCACCCGGATTCTCAGCGCCGGGGCGGTTTTCGAAAAGGCGGGCGTGGCTTTTTCCCATGTGACGGGCGCCAACCTGCCGGGGTCGGCCACGGCCGCACGCCCGGAACTCGCGGGCAAAGCGTTCCACGCGATGGGCGTTTCCCTCGTCCTGCACCCCGGCAACCCTTACGTGCCAACCGTCCACCTGAACGTCCGCTTCCTCACCGCGGGCGAAGGCGCCGGCGCGATCTGGTGGTTTGGCGGCGGGTTCGATCTGACGCCCTACTATGGTTTCGACGAGGATGCGATCCACTGGCACCGCACCGCCCGCGCGGCGTGCACCCCCCACGGCGCCGCCCTGCACCCGAAGTTCAAGCAATGGTGTGACGACTATTTTTTTCTAAAACATCGCGGCGAGCCCCGCGGCGTCGGCGGCCTTTTTTTTGACGACTTCAACACCGGCGGCTTTGACGCGAGCTTCGCGTTCCTGCGCAGCGTCGGCGACGCCTTCCTCCCGGCCTACCGCCCCATCGTCGCGCGGCGCAAGGCCACGCCGTTCGGCGACCGGGAGCGGCAATTCCAACTTTATCGGCGCGGTCGCTACGTGGAGTTCAACCTCGTCTGGGATCGCGGCACCCATTTTGGGCTGCAAAGCGGCGGACGGACGGAATCGATCCTGATGTCACTGCCGCCGCTCGTGCGCTGGGATTACGATTGGCGCCCCGAGCCAGGCAGCCCCGAGGCCCAACTCTACGAACGCTACCTCAAACCGCGCGACTGGGCGAATGAAGCCACCCCTTAGCACCCATCATAATTGCCTGCAAAAAATTCCCCCATCGCTGGAGCCACAAATTTCACCAATGACACCAACCAAATCCGGGCTATTTGTGCCCATCTGTGTAATTGGTGGCAAAAATTCCGTTGCTTGGAGGCTTAGCCCATGACCAGCCGTGAACGCTTCCTCGCCGCGTGCGTCGGCGAAAAACTCGATCGTCCGCCGCTCTGGGTGATGCGCCAGGCCGGGCGCTACTTGCCCGAATATCGCGCGTTGAAAGCGAAGTCGTCGTTTCTCGAAATGGTCCGCACCCCCGCGCTGGCAGCCGAGGTCACGCTCCAGCCGCTGCGACGCTTCGCGCTCGATGCGGCGATCCTGTTCTCGGACATTCTCGTCATTCCCGAGGCGCTCGGCCAGGGCTACCATTTTCGCGACGTCGGCGGGATCGGGATGAAATACCGGCTGGAAACGCGCGCGCAGATCGACGCGCTGGCGCCGGCCTCCGCCGTTCCCGAACGATTGCGCTACGTGGCAGACACCCTCGCGGCGTTGAAGAAAGAACTCGCGGGCCGACAGGCACTGCTCGGATTCGGCGGGTCACCGTGGACGCTGGCGACCTACATGGTGGAAGGCGGCAGCTCCGATGAATTCGAGCGCATCAAACTCCTCTTCTACACGGACCGGAGCGCCTTCGACGCCCTGCTGGAAAAACTCACCGCCGCGCTGATCGCCTATTTCAAGATGCAGATCGCGGCGGGGGCCGATGCGATTCAGATCTTCGACTCGTGGGGCGGGATTATCGCCGGGCCCGACTATGAGGCGGCGTCGCTGCGCTGGATTCGGCAAATTGTCGCGGCGCTGCCGCCGACCTTTCCCGTCATTCTCTATGCCAAGGGCACGGCGCCCCACCTCCTGGACCAAGCCTTCACCGGCATCCGCGTCCTCAGTGTCGATTGGACCAACGACCTCGCGATGGTCCGCCGCACGCTGCCGGCCAATGTCGCGGTGCAGGGTAATCTCGATCCGGTCCTGCTCAACACCACGCCGGAAATCGTCACCCGCGAAGCCACGCGCCTGCTGGCGTCGATGCGCGGGACCACCGGCCACATTTTCAATCTCGGCCACGGAATCATGCCGACCGCCAAAATCGAGTGCATGCAGGCGTTGGTGGACACCGTCACGGGCTGGAAGTAGGATTGCCGCATGTCCTCGATGCCTCGATCGATTGCCATCCTCGGGGCCGGGGCAACCGGTCTGACGGCCGCGCATCGCCTCGTGCAGCTTGGTCACCGCGTGCGAATTTTCGAGGCGGCCGATCGCGTCGGGGGTGCGGTGGGCACCGAAATCACCGACGGCTGGCTGATCGAGCGCGGCCCCAACTCGATGCTCGCCGGCGAGCCGGCGGTGACGGCGTTGCTGGCCGAGTTGGGCCTGACCGCCGAATGCCAAGCGGCCAATTCGCTCGCCAAGAACCGGTATATCGTCCGGCGCGGGCAACTGATGGCGGCGCCGATGTCGCCGCCGTCGTTCTTCTCGTCCAAGCTTTTTTCCGCCGGAGCCAAGGTGCGCCTGTTCGCCGAAGTACTCGAGCGCCGCCGCGTCCGTCCCGCGGATATCAGCTTGGAGGAATTTGTCCGCGCGCACTTCGGGCAGGAGCTCGTCGACTACGGGCTGAATCCCTTTGTCGGCGGCGTGTATGCGGGAGACCCGCGCCAGCTTTCCGCCCGGCATTCCTTTCCCAAGCTCTGGGAGATCGAGCAGAAGCACGGTTCAATTATTCGCGGTCAAATGGCCGAGGCCAAGGCCCGCAGAGCGAGCGGCCAGGCCCGCGCCGGCGGCATCATCTCCTTCGCGCGCGGGTTGCAAACGATTCCCGCGGCGCTCGCCGCGCGCCTGCCGGCCGGCACGCTGGCGACGCGGGCCCACGTCGATGCGCTGGTGGCAGGTCCGCGTTGGACGGTGGCCTGGCACGACCAGGCCGGTGCGCACACCGAATCATTTGACAAAGTCGTTTCGGCGTTGCCGGCGCCCGCGCTGGCGCAACTTCGATTTGATCGGTCGGGCGAACGTCCCCTCGCCCCCCTCGCCTCCCTCGACGCCATCGCCCACCCTCCCGTGGCGTCCCTTTTTCTGGGTTATCGGCGCGATCAGGTCACGCACGCGCTCGACGGCTTTGGCGCGCTCGTGCCCGAAATCGAAAAGCGTTCGGTCCTCGGCATCCTTTTTTCTTCGAGCCTCTTTCCCGGCCGCGCCCCCGAGGGTCACGTGGCCCTCACCGTGATGGTGGGCGGCATGCGCCAGCCCGAACTCGCGCGATTGCCGGCCGACCAACTGCTCGCCGCGGTCGAGCCTGACTTGCGACAACTGCTGGGCGTCCGCGGCCAACCCGTTTTCCAGCGCCACGCCTTTTGGCCCCGCGCCATCCCCCAGTACAATCTCGGCTACGAAGCCCATCTCGAAACGATGGCCGCGGTGGAACGAAACCACCCCGGTTTCTACCTTGGGGGCCAGGCGCGCGATGGCATTGCCCTGCCCGCCTGCATCGCCGCCGGGGAGAAGTTGGCCCGGCGGGCAAGCGCGTAGACGGAAATGGCCAGTTGAAGGTTAAAAATCCCGCTCCCTTGCTGCGGATGAAGGCCTCCGCGATCGGGGCTGGAACTCGGTCAGTAACTCCCCATATTCCGCCCTTTCTTTTCCGCCCATGCTGCTCAAGCGCCAACTCCTTTCCACGCTCGCGCTGTTTGCGCTGGCCGGCCCGCGCCTCGCGGCCGTGATGATCGACGAGATCCAGGTCTACACCGACGACATCAACCAAGTCGGGAAATTTGGCCTCGAGCTGCATCTCAACGCGACGCCCAAGGGCCGCACCGTGGCGGATTTTTCGGGCGAGATTACGCCGCACCACGGCATTCGCGCGACCCCCGAGTTTTCCTACGGCCTCAGCCACGATTTCGAAGCCGGCCTTTACCTGCCGCTGCAATACAGCGGAGACGGCGGGTTCGGCGTGGCCGGGCTGAAGTCCCGCCTCAAATGGCTGCCGATTCAGCCGGATGAGAAAAAAGGGGGCTGGTTCGCCGGCGCCAACGGCGAACTCGGCTGGCTCAGCCACCGGTACGAGGAAGGCCACTGGGGCTTCGAACTGCGAACGATGCTGGGCTATCGCGACCCGGAATGGCTGCTCGCGGTCAACCCGGTCTTCGGTTGGACGCTGGCCGGCCCGGGCCGCAGCTCCCGGCCCGAGGCCGAACTGCAATTCAAAGGTTCGCGGGAAATCGCCAAGGGAATTTCGGTGGGCCCCGAGTACTACGCCAGTTTCGGGCCCCTCGGTCGGGCCTCCGCCTTCGCCGACCAGGACCACGCGCTCTTCCTCGCGTTCGATATCGATCGGCACCCTTGGATCTTCAATTTTGGCGTGGGCCGTGGGGTAAGCCACGCGGCGGACCGCTGGACCGTGAAGTTCATCTTCGAACTCCCGTGGTGAGGCGGAGTCGGTTTTGACCGCTATCGTCCGCCAGTTACTCCCGCGGAGCGACCAGGTGGCCCCTGCTTTTCGGCCCGTTTCGACGACGCCGCATTTCACGACGTGGCCGCAGGCCGATCCACGTGGGTCCGCGGTCAAAATCCGCGGCGTATTTTCGTGCCGCTTTCCTTGACTCTCCTCTGACCGGACATAGCCTCGCGCACTTTTCTTTGGCATGGCTCAAGAACTAAAAGACACTCTGCAGCTTCCCAAGACGGATTTCCCAATGCGCGCTGGACTGGCGCAACGGGAGCCTGGCCGGGTGGCGCACTGGGAAAAGATTGGGCTCTACGACCTGATTCAAAAGAAGCGGGCGGCCAGCGATCGCAGCTTTGTCCTGCACGACGGGCCTCCGTTCACGAACAGCGACGCCCATATCGGCACCGCTCTCAACAAGGTGCTCAAGGATCTGATCAACCGCTACAAGTCGATGGGCGGTTTTCGCACGCCCTACGTGCCGGGCTGGGACTGCCACGGGCTGCCGATCGAACAAAAGGTCTCGCAGGAGATCCGCGCCGAGAAGCTCACCCTCACCACCGCCGAGCTCCGGGCGCGGTGCGATGCCTTTTCGGAAACGTGGATCGGCCGCCAAAAGGCGCAGTTCAAACGGCTGGGCGTGCTGGCCGACTGGCCAAACGAGTACAAGACCAAGACGCCGGCCTTCGAGGCCGACATCGTCCGCACCTTTGCCGCCTTCATTGCGAAGGACCTCGTCTACCGGAGCAAAAAGCCCGTGTATTGGAGCATCCCGTTTGAAACCGCGCTGGCGGAGGCGGAAATCGAGTACCAGGATCACGTCTCGATCGCGATTTGGGTAAAGTTCGCGGTGCCCGCCGCCGAAGCGGCCAAGTTCAACCTGCCCGCGGACAAGCCCCTCTTCGTCGTCATCTGGACGACCACGCCGTGGACGATTCCGGCCAATCTCGCGATCGCCCTGCACCCCGACGTCGACTACGTCGTCGCGGACTTGGGCGCCGAACGCATCCTCGTGGCCGAACTATTGCTCGGCTCCGTGCTCGCCGCGGCGAAAATCGCCGCCCCCCCCGCCATCGTCGCGAAGCGCAAGGGCGCCGAGTTGGAGAAACTCGCCCCGCGGCATCCGTTTATCGACCGCCCTTCCCCGGTCGTGCTGGCGGACTACGTCACCACCGACAGCGGCACCGGCGCGGTGCACACCGCGCCCGGCCACGGCGCCGACGACTATCTCACCGGCCTGAAGTACAAACTGGAAATTTACTGTCCGGTCGGCGACGACGGTCGCTACCTCGATGACGGTCGCGTCCCCGCGGACCTCGTGGGCCTCACGACGCTCGAGACCATCGAAGATCTCGCCGCCAAAAAACCCGCCCCCGCCAACCTGGGTGTGCTGAAAAAGCTAGCCGACGCGAATGCCCTGCTCGCGAAGGCGAAATACACGCACAGTTACCCGCATTGCTGGCGCTCGAAGACGCCGATCATTTTTCGCGCGGTTGACCAATGGTTTGTTGCGCTCGACAAGCACGGTCATCGGGCCGTCGCGTTGAAGGAAATCGAAAAGATGGCCGCCCATCACGGCTGGATTCCCGCGTGGGGCCAAGCCCGCATCCGCGGCGCCGTCGAGTCGCGCCCCGATTGGTGCATCAGCCGCCAGCGGGCGTGGGGCGTGCCGATTCCCGCTTTTTACGACGAACAAAAAAAGGCCTACTTGGACGCCGGAGTGGCCCGGGCCATCGCCGACAAATTCGCCCAGCACGGGAGCAACTTCTGGTACGATGCCACGCCGGTCGAAATCCTCGACGGCATTCCCCTCCCCGCCGGATGGCCGGCGAGTTCGGCTCTCGTCTGCGGTCGCGACACGCTCGACGTCTGGATCGACTCCGGCTCGTCCCATGCGGCCGTCCTGAAGCGGGGCCAAGGGAACACGCATTGGCCCGCCGATCTCTATCTGGAAGGCAGCGATCAACACCGCGGCTGGTTTCAGTCGTCGCTTTGGACGAGCGTGATCGCGTTTGATGCCGCGCCGTACCGCGCCGTGCTGACGCATGGCTTCATTGTCGACCACGAGCGCAACAAGATTTCCAAGAGCAGCTCCTACGAAAAACCGCAGACCAGCGATGCCTATGTCGCCGACTACGGCGCCGACGTCATCCGCCTGTGGATCGCCTCGCAGGATTTCCGCGACGACCTCCCCATTTCCAAGGAGATCCTCTCGCACGTCGGCGAAACCTATCGGCTCCTGCGCAACACGCTGCGGTATCAACTATCCAACCTTTTCGACTTTGCCGCGCCGCACGACCTCGTGCCGGTTGGGCAAATGGACACGCTCGATCGCTGGGCGCTGCACCAGACGGCCACGCTGATCCGCGAATGCACGGCCGCCTACGAGGCCTACGAGTTTCATCGCGTCTACCAGCTGTGCAATCAGTTCTGCTCGGTCACGCTCTCGGCGACGTACCACGATATCCTCAAGGATCGCCTGTACACCCTCGGCACCAACGCGCCTTTGCGTCGCTCGTCCCAGACCGCGCTGTACCACATCTTCCACACGCTCGTCCGGGTCCTGGCTCCCATTCTCACTTTCACGTGCGATGAGGCCTGGGCGTTTGCGACGGCCAAGACCGAGTATACCCCCGATTCCGTGCATCTGCAGGACTGGCCCACGGCTCCGGCCGAGTGGACCAACCCCGGCATCGAGGCCGACGTCGCGGTCCTGCTCAAAGTCCGGGCGCAGGTGAATGAGGCGATTGAACCGCTCCGCGCGGCCGGCCGCCTGGGCAAGTCCCTCGACGCCGCCATCACGCTCGCCTGTCCGGCCACGGATCCCGCGATGCAGGTGCTCTCAAAGCATCGGGATTTCCTGCCCGAACTCTTCATCGTGTCGCACGTCGCGCTCAGTCCCACGCCCGACGCGGCGCTTCCCGTTGAGGTTCGCCCGTGCAGCGAACTAAATTTTTCCCGTTGTCCACGGTGCTGGCGCTCGGTGCCGGCATTAGCATCCAGTGCCCACGGCCAAGTCTGTCCCCGCTGCGCGGAAGCGCTGCGCACCTAGTTACCGATCACCCCCAAAACTCCCCATGGCTAAGAAACCCAAGTCTCCCGCCCGCAAAGCAGCCGCCAAACCCGCGAACAAGAAGGCGCCGCCGGCACCTTCGCGGGCCGTTGCGGTCAAGACTGCACCGCCGAAAAATCCCGCGGCCAAAGACTCTCCCTCCATGGAAAAGCCCTCTAAAAAAACCGCGCTGCGCGCCAGCATCCTGAAGCGCAAAGTCGCCTCCAAACCCATTGCGTTCAGCCTCGACGAGGTTCGAGCGATCGCAAAAACCGTCGCCAGCAAGACGACCTCGCCCTTCCCGGAAAAACCCGGCAAAGGCCCGGTCAAACCGGCAATCCTCGCGCTCCAGAAAGCGGTCAAGCCCCAGCACGTAAAGGCCGCGTCCCTTGCGGATATTCTCGGTTTCAATCCCAAGAAGGGGAAGAAGGCGACGTTGGAAGCGGACAAGGAAGTCCCGGAAAAATTCCGGCGCTACTACAAGCTGCTCCTCGATCTGCGTTCGCACCTGACCGAAGGCATCGAGCTCCACTCCGAAGAAACGTTGAAGCGCTCGGCGAAGGACGACACGGGTGATCTTTCCTCCTACGGCCAGCACATGGCCGACGCCGGCACCGACACGTTTGATCGCGACTTCGCCCTGAGCATGGTCGCCAGCGAGCAAGAGGCCCTTTCGGAAATTGATGCCGCGATCAAGCGCATCCATGCCGGCACCTACGGCATCTGCGAAATCACGCAAAAGCCGATTGCCAAGGAACGGCTGCTGGTCGTGCCGTTCACCCGCTACACGGCCGACGCGCAGAAGGACTTGGAACGCAACCGCCATCGCTCGCGCAGCCAGGCGGGTTTGTTCGGCGAGATGGGCGAAGAAGGCGGCAAGATGATGGACGATGACTCGGGCGGCGATGCCTGAGCCCCGGAATCGGGCGGCGGGTGGGATTTTCCGTTGATGCCAAACGAGAGCCGCCCCCCCGCTTCGAATCCTGCTGCCCATTCCGGTTCGGCCTCGGGCGGGACGGCTCCCGGCGTCATCCGCCCGCCGCTTCCCGTCCGCCTCCGGGCTTATCGGCTGCTACTCGGCCTGGCGGGCGGAGTCCTTGCCCTCGACCAGGTCACGAAATTTTGGGTCGCCACCCAGGTGCCCTTCAACCCGCTGCACGCCCACGGCGGGGGCAATGACCGCGTCATCATGCGGGGGCTTTTCTACTTCATTCACGTGGGCAACACGGGGGCCGCGTGGAGCTTGTTTTCCGGCCGCAGCGTCATGCTCGCCCTGCTCGCCGTGGCCACGCTGTTCGCGATTTACTGGTCGCGGCACGCCCTCGGACTCCGCGAGCGGATGGCGCAGATTTCTTTCGGGCTGCTCTGTGGCGGCATCACCGGCAATCTCGTTGACCGCCTGGCCCACGGCCACGTGATCGATTTCCTCGACCTGCACTTTGGCACCTACATTTACCCCACGTTCAACGTGGCCGACTCCGGGATCTGCGTCGGGGTAATCCTGTTCTTGTGGCAATCGCTGCGCTCACCCGATGGGCGAGCGCCAAGTAGCAAGTAACAAGGTCCAAGTAACAAAAAGCCAGCGCGACAGATCCCGCCGTCTTGGTCCTTGATCTTTGTCGATTGAATTTTGTCGCGCTTCGCGCGGCTACTCGACGTTCGCCATTTGCTCCCGCACGCGCTCCAGCTCGTTCTTCAATTCGATGACCGCGCGAGCAATGGTCAGGTCATTGGCCTTGCTGCCGATCGTGTTCACTTCCCGGCCGATTTCCTGCAGGAGAAATTCGGCCTTCCGTCCGCTTTCACCCTCCGCCCGGAGCAGGCCGGCAAACTGGTCAAAGTGGCTGCGCAGACGGGTTAGTTCCTCGGAGACATCACAGCGGTCCGCAAACAGCGCGATTTCCCGCAAAACCCGCTCGTCGTTCAGTTCGAGCTCCAATCCGGCTTCGCGCAATCGCTTTAAGAGCTGGGTCCGGTAATGGGCCGGAACCTGCGACGCGTGTTGGGCGATCGCCTCGACGTGCCGGTGAAGAACCTCGGCCCGCTTGATAAAGTCGACGAGCAAAGCCTCGCCCTCCTTCGCCCGCATCGCGGCGAAACTGCGCAAGGCCGAGCCGACCGCCTCAAGCACCTCCGGTTGGGCCTGATCCACCGTGGGCAGCCCATTGGTCCGGCGCTGGGAATTCGCAATCTGCCAGAGCAATTCGCCGCTGGGCTGGAATTCGACTCCCTGCTTGACGGCAAAATTCCGGAGGCGCTCCAGGGCCTCCGCCGCGGCGTTCTCATCCCACGTCGCCGCACTGGAAGAGCCACCGCCCGTCAGCTCGATGTTCACGTGCACTTTGCCCCGGACCGCGACTTTGCGCACCAGCTCGCCGATGGCGGGCTCCATGCTCTCCCACTCCTCGGGCAACGAGATCGTGAGATCGAGGGTCTTGCGATTCACCGAACTGACTTGAACGGTCAGTGTGAAACCTTCGATGGCCGCTGTCGCGCGGCCGTAGCCGGTCATGCTTCGCATGGAGAGAAGTAACAAGGAACCAAGAACCAGTGGCAAGAGCGGCGGAGCACGCTCAGTCCCCGGTGTCGTCCTTTCCCTCGATGGACGAAGGAATTTTTTCCATTCTTGGCGTTTGGGATTTTTTTAGCCCACCTTCACGCCCAATATTTTCGCCACCTGATTCACGTCCTTGTCCCCGCGGCCGCTTAAATTGATCACCAAAATCTCGTCCTTTCGCATCTCCTTCGCGCGCTTCATCCCCTCCACCAACGCATGCGTGCTTTCGAGTGCGGGAATGATGCCCTCCAGCTTGGCGCACAGTTGGAAGGCGGCCATGACTTCGTCGTCGCAGGCATACGCATAGCTGATCCGGTTCCGATCGCGGTAGAAGGCATGTTCCGGGCCGATCGCCGCGTAATCGAGGCCGGCACTCACGGAATGCGTCAGTTCGATTTGCCCGTCGGTATTTTGGAGGATGTAGGTCTTGCAGCCCTGCAACACGCCGAGCTTGCCGCCTTCGAACCGCGCCGCGTGATCTCCGCGGGTAATGCCCCGGCCGCCGGCCTCGACCCCGACGAGCCGCACGTTTTCGTCCTGGAGAAACTCAAAGAAAAAGCCGATGGCGTTGGAGCCGCCGCCGACACACGCAATCATTTCATCCGGCAGGCGGCCTTCGCGCGCCAGGATCTGCTCGCGCACTTCCTGGCCGATCACGCGGTGAAAATCGCGAACCATCATCGGATACGGATGGGAGCCAAGCGCGGAACCGAGAATGTAGTGCGTGCTGCGGACATTGGTCACCCAGTCGCGCATGGCCTCGTTGATCGCCTCCTTGAGCGTCCGCTGGCCCGCCTCGACGCTTCGCACCTCCGCCCCCATCAGCCGCATCCGAAACACGTTGAGCGCCTGGCGCTCCATATCAACGGCCCCCATGTAAATCACGCACTCGAGGCCAAACTTGGCGCACACGGCCGCCGTCGCCACGCCGTGCTGGCCGGCCCCCGTCTCGGCAATGACCCGCTTCTTGCCCATCCGCCGCGCGAGCAACGCCTGGCCGAGTGCGTTGTTAATTTTATGCGCGCCGGTGTGGAGAAGGTCCTCGCGCTTGAGGTAAATCTTGGCCCCGCCACAATGCTCGGTCAACCGGCCGGCAAAATATAACTGCGTCGGTCGCCCGGCGAATTCTTTCAGATGCAGTTTCAACTCCTGCTGAAAAGCCGGATCCTGCCGCGCCTTTTCGTAGGTGGCGCCGAGTTCCTCGAGCGCCGTCATGAGGGTTTCCGGCACGAACACACCGCCGTAACGGCCGAAATGGCCCCCGGCGTCGGGGATGGAGAAGCGGTCAATCGGCGGAGCAGCGGTGGCGGACATGAGCGCGCAATATAAAGCGCCGCCCCTTTCGAAGCAAACCGCTTTTCCAAGCCCCCCTCACCAACCGCAAGGGTCCATCGCCACCCCAAATATAGCGGTCACCGTTAGCGGTTTTTTGGCGTTTGCTCTTTCCGCGCCGCCTCGCCGCGCGGCTCCACCCGCTTCACGGTCACCAGGGAAAAATCGTCCCGCTGGGGCGCTTCCCCCACGAAGCGTTCGACGGCCGCAATGATGCCGGCGTTAATCTCTCGCGCCGGATGGTGGGAGTGCGTCCGCAAGACATCGACCAGTCGCGCCCCCGAAAACTCCTTTCCCTCCTCATTCGGCGCCTCGGTGATTCCGTCCGTATAGAGCACCAGCAGGTCACCCGGGACAAACGGGACCGTCCGCTCCGCCAGCGTACTCCCGAAGAGGTCATCCGCCACCATGCCGAGCGCCATGCCCTCCGAAGCGAGAAATTCCAGCCGGGGGACGCCCCGCGCGGGATAGGGGCGCACCAACAGCGGCAGCTCATGGCCGGCCCGGGCGAAGGTGACTTCATGGCGGGCGACGTCGATGATGGCGTAGAGCATCGTGATATACAGCCCAGCCCCGATTTCCCGACCGAGGGCGCGGTTCAATTCGCAGAGCGCCGCCGCGGGCGTCGCATGGCGAGGTGCAATCTGCCGAAGATTCGTCCGGCAAATCGCCATGAGCAGCGAGGCCGCGATGCCCTTGCCCGAAACGTCGGCCATCACCAACCCGAGTCGCGAGTCCGAAAGCGCAAAGATGTCGTAGAGATCCCCCCCACGCGTTGGGCCGGCGCGTAATGGGCGGCGATCTCCAAACCCGCGAGCTGGGCATTTTCCCGCGGCAACAGCATTTGCTGGATGCCGCTGGCAATGGACAGATCGAGATCGAGTTGCTGCCGCTCAATTTGCAGATGGAGAAACTCGGCGTTGTGCAGGGCGAGCGCCGCCTGCTCGGCCAGCGCCTGCAACAACGTGAAGTCAGCTTCCGTGAAGCCCTCCTCGCCGCCGGGATTCGTGACGGCCAGGACCCCCGAAAAATCGCTCCCGGAAGACCAGTGGCACGACAATGGCCGAACGAACGGTCAGGGCGGGATCGGCATGTTTGACCATGCGGGGATCGGTTGCCGCGTCAGCCAGCAGTTCGCCGCGCCGCTGTTGGGCCACCCGCCCCACGATCCCCTCGCCGACGGGAAATTCCTCGGATTTCAGCACCTGCTCAATGAATTTAGCCCGGGTCGTGAGTTGACCCGTGGCCGCCTCGTTCAAGGGACGATGGGGCGGGAACAGCCCCTCGACGGCAATCCCACGCAGGGTGCCGTGATCGGTTTGCGCAAAGATGCAGGCGCTGAGCGCCCCCGTGGAAAGAATCGAGGCGTGCACGATTCGTTGCTGCAGCTCCTGGCGCGACAGCCCCTCGCCCAGCGCTTCGGTCATCAAGTGAATGAAATCGAAAAGGCGCTGCCGGGCTTGGGCGAGTTTCTGATTTTCCCATTCCGCCCGGTCCGACTCACGGCGGGCCCGCCGCCACGCGACGAGCGCCACGAGCAACCCGGCTCCAAGGCCAATGAGCAAAGGGAGCAGCATGCGAAAGCCAGTGTGCCCGGATGCCGGGCCGCCGCAATGGCCGAAAACCCCGGCGATCACCGCAGGAATTCCCGACCCACGCACCTCTGTTGTTTCTATTTTTCGAGCGCCGCCAGCACCGTCCGAAAACGGCTCAGCCCCGCCGCGATATTCTCGACGCTGTTTTCCGCGAGATCTTCAAAACGCAGGGGCTTCCGCTTGAGCGAGTGAGGCCCATTGGTCCGGTATTCGTAAGACCAGATTTCCTGCGTCCACGGGTCGTTTGCGGCCGACTTGCTGTCGAAGAAGAGCACGTTGTCGGGCAACACCACGGCAGCGGCGCCGGTCGTCTTCCGCATCGTCCGGATCGCGGAGGATGACATCCCCCGGGTGATAGCCAGAAGTGCAAAGGCGGAAACCCCGAGGCGCCGTGCACGGCCTTTCCTTACGTTCGACCTCACGGTCCCTTGGCCGCCCACGGAGTGGACGGCCCACCTTTACCGATCTTCGTTCCAGGACCGATCTTCGTACCGGGTGGGCCGGGCACTCCGTGCGCGGCCTTTCCTTACGATCGGCACCACGGTTCGTTGGCCGCCCACGGAGTGGACGGTCCGCCCCAGCGGCTATTTCGGTTCGACGCGGTTGCGCAGGAAAGCGATCACGTCCTGAAACTTGGTCCGGTTGGCCTCGTCCACATTCAAGAGGTTTTCGTGCGCTTCCAGCACCAACCGGGCCGTTTCAATCTCGGGGCGAGCCTGGCACTCGAGCGGCACGTTGCACTGCTCAAAACCCACCGGGAGGTCGCCCGCGTCCACAATCAACAGGCGATGCAGGCCCAGGTTGCGCATCAGTTCGAGATTGCGCAGGCCCACCCGCGTCGCGACCAAACTGCCGTTGACGGTCGATTTCTTCAGCTCAATCGCCGTCCCGGCGAGGACCCCGAGGAAGGTGCTATCCATGCTCGCGCAGTTTTGAAAATCGATCACGAACCGCGTCTTGCCCCGCTGGAGCATCGTGTTGACGAAATCACGCAGGCAGGCGCTGTTTTGGAAACACGCCCGGCCGTCGATCCGCACGACCACGGGATCCGAGTACGCATCGACCAGAAAAACAGGCTTGTTGGCGGCTTCAGGCATCAGGACGTGGGACGAAAGATAAGTCTATCGACACAAAAGGAGGTAATCCCTGCATCAACATTCGGCAAGTGGGGTAAAAAGGCGGCAACCATCGCCGCCGGACGCGATCTGGCGTCAATTATTCGCCACGATTTGCCGCAACACGTAAGGCAGAATTCCGCCGTGCTGGTAATAGTCGATCTCGATGGGCGTATCGATCCGGCAGCGAACCGGGATGTCGACCACTTCGCCACTCCGGCGGGTGATGCGAAGCACGAGATCCTGCTGCGGCTTGATCGCCGGACTGAGCCCAACCACGTCGTAGGTTTCGTAACCATCCAGCTTCAGCGTCTGGGCGGTCGTGCCTTCCTTGAACTGAAGCGGCAGCACGCCCATGCCGACGAGATTGGAGCGGTGGATGCGTTCGAAGCTCTGCGCGACGACGATTTTGACGCCGAGGAGATTGGAACCCTTCGCCGCCCAGTCGCGCGACGAGCCGGTGCCGTATTCCTGGCCGGCGACGACGATGAGGGGCGTCTTGGCCGCGAGGTGCCGGGCCGCGGCATCGAAGATGGCGAGTTTTTCGCCCGTGGGCTGGAAGATGGTATTGCCACCCTCTTCGCCGCCCAGCATGAGGTTTTTGATGCGGACGTTGGCGAACGTGCCGCGGGTCATCACGCGGTCATTGCCACGGCGCGAACCGTAGGAATTGAAATCCTCAAACGGCACGCCGTTTTCGACGAGGTACCGGCCCGCGGGCGAGGCCTTCTTGATCGCCCCTGCCGGCGAGATGTGATCGGTCGTGACGGAATCGCCGAAGATGCCGAGCGCCTTCGCGCCGGTGATCGGCTGAATCGCACCCGGTTGCATCGAGAAGCCTGCGAAAAACGGCGGCTCCTGGATGTACGTCGACTTGGGATCAAATTGGTAGACGTTGCCGGTCGACGACGGAATTTCGTTCCACTTCGGATTTTGCGCCGCAAAATCCGTGTAGAGGCGGCGGAAGACCTCGGGCTTGAGCGCAGCCTGCATTTGGTCGCGCACTTCCTGCAGGGAAGGCCAGATGTCCTTCAGCATGACCGGGTGGCCGTCCTGGCCGGTGCCGAGGGGCTCGTTCGTCATGTCGATGTCCACCCGCCCGGCGAGCGCAAAGGCCACGACGAGGGGCGGCGACATGAGGAAGTTGGACTTGATGTTCTGGTGGACCCGCGCCTCGAAGTTACGGTTGCCCGAGAGCACGGAGGCGGCAATGAGGTCGTTCTTCACGATGGCCTCCTCGATCGGCGCGGCCAGCGGACCGGAATTGCCGATACAGGTGGTGCACCCGTAGCCGACGGTCTGAAAACCGAGTTGGTCGAGATAGGGCGCGAGGCCGGTCTTCTCCAAATAGTCGGTGACGACCCGGGAGCCGGGCGCGAGCGAGGTCTTCACCAGCGGATTGACCTTGAGCCCCTTGGCGACGGCTTTCTTCGCCAGCAACCCGGCGGCCAGCATCACGCTCGGGTTGGACGTGTTGGTACAACTGGTGATGGCGGCAATGAGCACGGAGCCATGCCCCACCCGCGTGCCCTCCACCTGGGCGGACACGGTGGAAAATTCCTCGGCCTTTTTGCCAAAGCCATTTTCGGTCACGGGCTTCGAAAAAGCCGTCGTGAACTCACGCTTCATGTTCAGCAGTTCGATGCGATCCTGCGGGCGCTTCGGGCCGGCCACGCTCGGCACGACGGAGGCGAGGTCGAGTTCGAACTCCTGCGAGTAGTCGATGGTGCCCCGCTCGGGAATGCCCCAAAGGTTCTGCGCCTGGTAATACGCCTCGTACAACGCGACCTGTTTTTCGTCGCGACCCGTCGCCCGAAGATACGTGCTGCACTCGGCATCGATGGGGAAAAAGCCCATGGTCGCGCCGTACTCCGGCGCCATGTTGGCGATCATCGCGCGATCCACGACGGGCAGCGCTTTCGCTCCCGGCCCGAAGAACTCGACGAATTTCCCGACGACCTTTGCCTTGCGCATCATCTGCGTGACCGTCAACGCGAGGTCCGTCGCGGTGACGCCCTCGCGCAGCGCGCCCGTCAGATGCACGCCCACGACGTCCGGCGTGAGGAAATAAACCGGCTGACCCAGCATTCCGGCCTCGGCCTCGATACCGCCGACCCCCCAGCCCACGATGCCCAGACCGTTGATCATGGTCGTGTGCGAATCGGTGCCGACGAGCGTGTCGGGGTAGCAAACGCCGTTGGCATCCGCGAGCACGCCCTTGGCGAGATACTCCAGGTTGACCTGGTGCACGATGCCGATGCCCGGGGGCACGACCTTGAAGGTGTCGAAGGCCTGCATGCCCCACTTGAGAAACTGGTAGCGCTCGCGATTGCGGCGGAATTCCAAATCAAGATTCTTGGCGAGGGCCGCGGCGTCCCCGGCAAAGTCCACCTGCACCGAGTGGTCGACGACCAGGTCGACCGGCACGAGCGGCTCGATGATCTTCGGATTCTTGCCCATCCGGGCGACGGCCGAGCGCATGGCCGCCAAGTCGACCAGCAACGGCACGCCGGTGAAGTCCTGCAAAACAATGCGCGCCACGACGAAGGGAATCTCCTCCGTGCGAGGCGACTTCGCGCCCCACCCCGCCAGATCGCGGATGGCGCCATCGGCGACCCGCTTGCCGTCGCAATTGCGCAGCAACGATTCAAGCACGAGCCGAATCGAGACCGGGAGTCGCGCGACGTTCTTGAAGCCGGCCTGCGCCAGCGCGGGCAGCGAATAGAATTTGTGCGACGCGCCGTTCGCGGAGAACGTCTGCAGGGTATTAAACGGATTCGGGAGGCTGTTCATGGGAGAGATTTGATCGTTCGGAAAACCGCGCCGTCCGGGACAAAAAACGGCGCAGGGCGTCCTTTAATTAGCCAAGGCGGCTTTAATGGCGGCGAAATTCGGCAAGTCCTTGAGCGTCGGCGTCTGTTCGGCGTACTTCACCAAGCCGTCTTGACCAATGACAAACGCGGCGCGACCCGACGCTTCATAGATTCCGGCCAGATTCGAAATCGCGACCTCATAGGCCCGCGTGACAGTCTTGTTCATGTCACTCAGCAGCGTAACGGTAATGTTGTTGGCCTTCGCCCACGCCTCCTGCGCGTAAGGGCTGTCCACGCTGATGCCATAGACCGTGGCGCCGAGCTTCGCGTATTCGTCGAGGCCGGCCGACTGGTCGCACAATTCCTTGGTGCACGTGCCGGTAAAAACGGCCGGGAAGAACAGCAAGACCGTCTGGTTCTTGGCAAAATTCTGACTCAACGTGACGTCTTTCGGGCCGTCGGCCGTCTTGGTCTTGAGCGTGAAATCCGGGGCGTAGGAGCCAACAGTGATGGGCATAAGAAAAGGGAGTGAGCAGGTTGGGGGTTCGCAGGGGCAGGTTGTCCGAAAAGGAAAAGGGACGTTGAGCCGCCGTTTGGGCCGCCGCAAACCGTTTTTCCTTCTAGCAGCACGGTTTCTATTTTCACGGCGCCCGGCATTAGCCGGACTGCAGCGTTCGTAGTTCCGCCTTCAGGCGGTCTGGTGACGGCCAAATTCCGCCTCAAGGCGGAACGACGAACCAAGCGCCAGGCAAACACCAGAAACACACTTGCGGCGGCCCGCCTGCGCCGCGTTTACTGGTGCTTTCGCAATGACGCTCATCGAAGAACTCCAATGGCGCGGCCTCTATGCCGATTGTACCGACTCGGACGCGCTCGCCGCGCGCCTGGCCAAAGGCCCGACGACGCTGTATTGCGGCTTCGACCCCACGGCGGATTCGCTGCACGTGGGCAACCTGGTGCCTTTGTTCGCGCTCCGGCGCTTCCAACTGCAGGGCCATCATGCGATCGCGCTGGCCGGAGGCGCCACGGGCATGATCGGAGACCCGTCCGGCAAATCGGCGGAACGCAATCTGCAGACCCCCGGTCAGGTCGACCACAACATCGCCTGCCAAAAGGCCCAGCTTTCGAAGTTTCTCGATTTCGGGGCGAAGGCCAACCCGGCCCGCTTGGTCAACAACGCCGATTGGACGGCGGGAGTGAGTTACCTCGAATTTCTCCGCGACGTCGGAAAACACTTCACGGTGAATTGGATGATCGCCAAGGAATCCGTGCGCGCCCGGATGGAGGATCGCGAGAATGGCATCAGCTACACCGAGTTCAGCTACATGCTGCTGCAGGCCTTTGATTTTTATCACCTGCGCAAGACGCTGGACTGCGAGTTGCAGGTCGGAGCCACCGACCAATGGGGTAACATCACCGCCGGCACCGAACTCATTCGCAAGAAACTCAACGCGACGGCGTGGGGCCTCGTGTTCCCGTTGCTGACCAAGGCGGATGGGACGAAATACGGAAAAACCGCGGCCGGCGCCGTGTGGCTGGATCCGAAGCGCACCTCCCCCTACCGCTTCTACCAATTCTTCATCCAAGCCGAGGACGCGGACGTCGCGAAGCTGCTCAAAGTTCTCACTTTTCTGCCCCAGGAGGAAATTACGGCGCTCGAAACCGAAGCAAAGGCCAACCCGGGCGCCCGGGCCGCGCAGAGGGCGCTCGCCCGGGCCATCACCACGCTGGTGCATGGCGAGACGGAGTGCGCCAACGCCCAGAAGGCCACCGAGATTATGTTCGGCGGGGGCGTCGAGGGAATCACCGAAGAGCTGTTTCGCGACGTGGTCGGGGAAATTCCCACCAAGGACTGCGAGCGGGCGAAGCTTGAAGGCGCCGGGACATCGCTGGTCGAACTGCTCGTCCACGCCGGACTGGCGCCGTCGAAGGGCCAGGCCCGCAAGGACGTCGAGGGCGGCGGGATCTACGTGAACAACGTCCGGAGCGCCGAGGCGGCCCGGATGCTCACGCTGGCGGATTTGCTCTTCGGCAAGTATCTCCTGCTGCGCAAGGGCAAGCGGACGTACGCCGTGCTAAACGTGAGCTAGGGACGGTCGGACACTTTTTCGCCGCCGCCCCACACGCCGGGTGCCGCCGCTGGGGAGTGGGGCGACGAGTTCCAGCTCGTCGCGGTTTCTTCATCGTGCGTCGGATCGCGGACCGCGGCGCCAGGTCGCCGCACGCCAATTTCATGACCGCCTCTAGAAGAACATCGCCTCGCTGAGCGCGATTTCCGGCGCCAGCAGGCTGACCGCCGCGGACAGCGAAGTGCGGCCACTGCCGAAATCAGCTTCGAAGAGCGCCTGGCCCGTGGCCAAATCGCCGCTCCAGCGAAAATAACGCGACAATTCGGCGTAGTCGAAGCGGACGGCGAGACGGCCGGCCACACCGGCGTCGAGCGGGGCCAGACTAAACGTCACCTTCTCCCCCTCGCGCCCACAGGCGCCCAGCCGCCGGCGCAGCCAAGCGAGCGTGACGCGGGCCTCCGCCGCCACCGCCCCCGCATGCGAGACGGTCACGCTCCGAAGTCCCTCGACCAGCACGGCCGGGACGTAGCTGGAAAGAAACTGTCCGATGCTCTGGCGCACGGGCAGCAGCCGCGCATAGACGAGATCGCGGACGCCATGGGGGTTCGGCCAGGGATAGGTCAACGCATCGATCGGCGCGATGGCGCTGTCGAACAGCACGCGCTTGGCGCGACTGAGCAAATAACGGTAATCGGCCAGGCGACCGCTCGCCGTGAAACGGTGCGCCCAATAGTAGAGCGGCAAATCCGTCGACAAACAGATCGAGACTTCGTTCTCCAGAAACTGTCGCGCACTGCGCGAATAACTCAGCATGACAAACTCCACGCACCGTTTGTCGGCCTTGGATTTACCCAGGAAACATTCACCGTAAACCTTGGCCCTGATTTCCGCCGCCGGCAGGTCGATGTGCAGCGGGCAAAGCACGACGATCCGGCTCGGATAGCGCTGCGAGAAACGCTCCACGACCTTGAACTGCTGCGCGGCGTCTTCCCCGGTGGTATGGAGCCCAAGGTGCAGGACGAAGTTGACCTGCGTGGCCTTGGCATCATCGGCCTCCGGCGCCGGACGGCCGTCCGCCGCCGTTTCCGCCCACAGGTTGGCGAGGCTCTTGGAAACGGCGCCAACCGGAACCTCGATCCCGGGGAGAGCGTCAAAAATGGCGGACATGGTGGAGGCAGTAACCAGGACCAAGGTTCAAGGGCCAAGAGACCGGCCCCGAACATTCCCGCGATGGAAGAAATCCGCATTCATCTGGTTACTTGAAGTGTCACTTGAACCATGCCGCCGGTCCGCGCGGCTAGGGTTGTCGCCACACATGCTGGTGCTTCGCCAGCAACGCGTCGGCGGACGGCGGCCCCCAGGAGCCGGCCGCGTAAGCGTCCATGCCTTCCCGACCGACGCTGCGCCAGTAATCGAGCACCGGCGTGCAGAGTTTCCAAGAGGTTTCCGCTTCGTCGCCGCGGATGAAGAGCGTGCCATCACCCACCATGGCATCGAGCACGAGGCGCTCGTAGGCCTCGGGCGTATTCGAGCCGAACGTGGTCGCGTACCGGAAACTCATCTTCACGGGCTGCGTGCGAGTTTCGAGGCCGGGGATTTTCGTATTGAGGATGAGGCTCAAACCCTCGTCGGGTTGAATTTGGAACGACAACGTGTTGGCCGCGAGGTCGAAGCGGCCCCCCTCGGCGAAGAGCGTGCCCGGCGGCCGGCGGAAGTTGATCGCGATTTCGGAAACCCGCCGGGCCATCCGCTTGCCCGAGCGCAAATAAAAGGGGACGCCCTGCCAGCGCCAGTTGTTGATCGAAAGCCGCATCGCGGCGTAGGTCTCGGTCCCGGATTGCGGGGCAATCCCCTCCTCCTCCGCGTACCCCAGCACCGATTTTCCCGCGACCATGCCCGCGGCGTATTGGGCGCGCGCCACGTCGCCCTGCGGGCCGATGGTCAAAGGCTGGATGGCCCGGAGCAGCTTGACCTTCTCATCGCGGATGGCCTCGGCGTCGAGCGACACCGGCGGCTCCATCGCGGTCAGCGCCACCAGCTGCATGGTGTGGTTTTGAATCATGTCGCGCAGGCAGCCGCTCTGCTCGTAGTAACCGCCGCGCGATCCGACGCCCACTTCCTCGGCCACGGTAATCTGCACGCTGTCGATGAAATTGCGGTTCCACAGCGGTTCGAAGATCGCGTTGGCGAAACGCTGCACCAGAAGATCCTGGACCGTCTCCTTCCCAAGATAATGATCGATGCGGTAAACCTGGTGTTCCGCAAAAACGGAACGAATCGTCGCATTCAATGCCCGCGCGGAATCGAGGTCCTGGCCAAAGGGCTTTTCGATCACGACCTTCGAATGCTGCGGCTGGCCCAGGTGCTGATCGGCCAGTCCGCTCGAACCGAGATTGCGCAGAATCGGCGCAAACACGGAGGGAGGCGTGGAGATGTAAAACAGCCGCTGTACGTCGCGACCGAGCGTGCGCTCGATGCTGGCGATATGCGTGGCGAGGCGGACAAAAGCGGCCGGTTCATCATAACCGCCGGCCACATAGCTCGTGTGGGAGGCAATCCGCTCCCAGATGCCCGGCTCGAGATCGCGGCGCGAAAACTCCTTGATGGACTCGGCGGCAAGCGCGCGAAATTCCTCATCCGGGATCGCCTTGCGGCCGAAGCCGACGAGGAAGAAATCGGCGGGCAGCAGGTTGTCGTGGCCGAGGTTGTAGATCGCCGGGATGAGCTTGCGGGCGGTGAGGTCGCCCGAGGCACCGAAAATCACGACCACGGTCGGCGGAGCGCCGCGGTGCTTACTGAGCCCGTGCAGGAACGGATGTCGGGGCGAATCGGCCATGGAAACAAAAGTGTTCCGTTCGGGACGGCCGAGGCGCAAGGGAAATGCACCCCTTAAGACCGGAAATGCTTCGAGAACAAGGGCACATTTTCGAAATGCAGGATCTCGGGCGCGGCGGCAGTTCCGGTGCCGGGAAGGATGATTTCGACCACATCGAAGCGAAAGGTCGTGGGGCGCTCCCGCAGTCGCGCCAGATAGGCTTTAATTGTCCGGCGCAGAACCTCCTGCTTGCGCCGATCAATCGCATGATAGCCGGGCACCAGCGCCCCGGCCGCGCGTGCCTTGATTTCAACGAACACCAGCACCTCGGCATCCCGGCACACCAGGTCGAGTTCATCGCGCCGATCGCGGGGGTTGCGCCAGTTGCGCGCCACCACGGCAAAGCCTCGTTCCCGGCGGAGCCATGCGGCGGCCAGACGCTCACCGGCCGCACCGGGGTCGTCGCCAGACTTTGGCGCGAAAAATTTTTGCCAGAAGCGAAGCATGCAATGGACGGAGCGCGGGGCATCGGGCTTACGCGTTTGCCGCCGTGAATTCTCATTGCGACAGCCCGGGACGCGCCTGACAATCCCAGACCAGTAACGTTTCGCCCATGGCCTCTTCGAATATTGCCGGCACCCTTCGCCGCTCGCTGCTCATCAAGGTTATCTCGAAACCGGCGCCGAGCCGGGAAGACGTCGCCTCGGTCATCGAGCTGACGGCGTCGAAGGTGGTCGAGGCCCTGCAAGCCCAGTCGATGACCTTCTATCTGGTCGAGGGCAACGACATCGTCTTCAAGCAAATCTATTATTCCCCGACGCTGTGGGCGGACGCGCCGGCCAAGGAAAAACAATTTCACGACACCGCGGCCAAGCTACTGACGCTCAAGATTCCGATCGGCAAGGGCATCGTCGGCAAAGTCGTGGAGACCGGCGAGCCGGTGTTCTTCCGCAATACCGAGAGTCAGGCGCCGTTCATGCAGTCGATGGCGCAGACGACCGGCTTCGAGGTTCGCTCGATGCTGACCGTTCCGCTCAAGACCACGATTACCCTCGGAGCCATTCAGGTCCTGAACAAGGAATTGTCAGCCGGGACCGACGGCGAATTTACCGAGAAGGACCTCGCGCTCCTGCAAGAGGTCGCCGAATACTCTTCCACGATGATCCACCGCATGGTGGATCCGAAATTCGTGCCGAGTGCGGAGGACACCGCCCGGTTCGTATCGAAGCTCACCGACCTGCCGCTCATCTCCAAGGTCGAGGAAATCGAAATCGACGAGAAACTGATCGAGGTCACCGGCGACGCCATCATTCGCCGCGAGGGCATCTTCCCCCACAAGCGCAGCAGCCCGAACTCGGTCTGCGTGCTGATGACCAATCCGCTGGATTACGCCAAGCGCGAGTCCTTCTCCCAGGCGACTGAAATGTCGATCGACGACGTCAGCGTCGTCTCGGCCACCTTCTTTGACACGCTGCTGAAGAAATTCTTCAAGGACACCAAGGCCGGCGCGGCCACGTCGGACGATGTCGACATCGGCGCCGTCGCCGATGTCATCAGCAACGCCTACAGCGCCGATGGCCCGACCGCCGGAGTCAGCGCCGCCGACCTCGAGAACGAGGACTCCGCGCCGATCGTCCAGCTCACGAACCGAATCATCGAGGACGCCTATGTCTCCGGGGCGTCCGATATCCACATTGAGCCGATGGAGAAGGATCTGCTCATCCGCTACCGCATCGACGGTCTCTGCCAGGAGAAACTCCGGCTGCCGAAGCAGGTCGCCAACTCGATGGTCACGCGCCTGAAGATCATGTGCAACCTCGACATCTCGGAGCGCCGATTGCCGCAGGACGGGCGCATCGTCTTCAAGAAGTACACGAAGAAGAACATCGACATCGATCTGCGCGTGGCCACCGGACCGATGAACCACGGCGAAAAGGTGGTCATGCGTATCCTCGACAAGACGAAGAGCACCCTGCCCCTGCCCGCCCTGGGATTCTCCGACGAAAATCTCGCCCGCTATCGCGAGTGCATCCGCCAGCCCTACGGCATGATTCTGCACTGCGGCCCCACCGGTTCGGGCAAGTCGATGACTCTTTACTCCGCGCTGGGCGAAGTAAACACGCCCGACGTCAACATCCAGACGGCCGAGGACCCCATCGAATACACGCTCGCCGGGATCAACCAAATGCAGATGAGCCGTGCGATCGGCCTGACCTTCGAGCGGGCGCTGCGGTGCTACCTCCGCATGGATCCCGACATCATCCTCGTCGGTGAAATCCGCGACAAGGAAACCGCCCAGATCGCCTGCGAAGCGGCGCTCACCGGCCACTTGCTCGTGTCGACGCTCCATACCAACGACGCCCCATCCACCGTCTCCCGCATGGGGGAAATGGGCATCGAGCCGTTCAACATCTCCGCCTCGCTCGTTTGTGTCTGCGCCCAGCGGCTCCTGCGCCGCGTGTGCAAGAACTGCAAAGTGCCCTACGAACTGTCCGGCCGCGAAAAATCCATTATGGAAAAGGCGCTCCAATGGAGCGGCCAGGCCTTCAAGGCCAACCCGCAGGGTTGCCCCACGTGCAGTGGCACCGGCTACAAGGGCCGCGTGGGCATCCATGAGTTGATGACCAATAGCGAGGCACTGACCGAAGGGATCAACAAGGAGGTCGAAGTGGCCGAACTGAAACGCATCGCGATGAAGAACGGCATGAAAACCCTGCACCAGGATTCCATGCTCAAAGTGAAGATGGGGCTCACCACCATGGAAGAGGCGCTGAGCAACGTGCCGCCGGATCTGATTCTGTAACTTTCCTCGCGTCGGCCGCTATTACTTATTCGCCGACGGCGCCTTCGTCTTGGGCAGCGGCTGTCCGGCCGGGGGCGGATTTAATTCGGCCAGCAGCCGCACCGCCGGGGGGTGGTTGGGCGTACGCCGCAATACTTCCCGGGTCAAGGCGAGGCCCGAATCCTTGTCACCGGCGGTCGCAAACTCCCGGGCAAGTTCCAGCATCTGTCGCGACCGCTCGTTGTCTCCATTAAGAAAGAGACGCGCCGCCGCCAGCGCTCCGGCTTGGTCGCCCAAGCCGTGATTGATTCGAACCAGGGTCAACCGGAAGCCAGCCTCGCGCGCGGGCAGCCACGGTGGCTCCGGGCGGACGGCGCGCAGTTCCTTCATTAGCTGGGACGCGCCCTCCCAACGCTGCGCGTGCACCGCGTCATCCAGCCGCTGCACAAAAATCTTTTCCCCCAGTTGTCGCACCGGCACCACCGTCGCGGGAGCTTTCGTGATCGCGCTCGCCGCGAGGGCCGCGGAAATGGCGTCACCCTGTGACCGGACCCAGGCGCTCGCGGGATAAATCCGCACGGCGGCGGCCGTGATGTCGCGGGCCGTCTCCCATCGCTCCGCCAGTATCAGGCTGTCGACCGTGCGCCGAAAGAGTGCGATGGGCCAGGGCCGCGAGCGCATGAACTCGCCCAGCGAAAGTTGCGCCGTGTCCGAGGGTGTCGCCGCCGCTTCGAGCAACCGTTGCGTCCAGTCGCGCCAAACCCGGGCCTGCTGGGCATCCCGGCCGGTCACTGGCGCCATGGCCGCCAGCAGGCGCCCGGCGGCATCCCATTCGGCATGCCGGAGTTGGGACGCAACGAGGAGTGTTTGAAAACGCTGCAGCGGATAACCCCGTTCGGCCGCCGCCGCCACACACCGCCGCAACAGCTCCGGCTGGTCGATTTCCGCGAGCGGTTCGGCGAGTAGCACCAAATTCGCGGCCGATCCGCCGAAGCGAAATAAATACTCATCGAGCGCGGCGGACGCCTGGTTCAACCGCCCGGCCATCGCCTGTTGTACCACCGCATCGACCATGGTCGCCGGATCGGCGCGGGCCAGGCCGCGCAGTTCGGCCAGGGCCGCCTCCATCCCCTCGAATTGTACCGCCTCGCGCAGCGCCCGGACCTGCAAGCGCGAGACCGTCGGTAGGTTCGCCCCCGGTCGTTGATGCCACTCGGCGAGAAAGGTCACGGCCTCGGCCGCGCGCTTGAGTCCCAGCAGGGCGAGCACCCGATGCTCGTTGGCCTGTTCGCCCGGGCCCTCGGCTTCGGCGAGCGCCAGCGCGTCGGCATGGCGACCAGCGGCCGTCAGCGCGGCAAACTTGCGACTGCTGAACCAACGGTAGTCGCGCACCGGCCCGTCAGCCTTGAGCCGGGCCAGATAGCGATCATAGGTCCGCACCGCCAGGTCGTAGTCCTCCCCCTGTTCCGCCACGCTCACCATCGTGTCGAGATACGCCCGTCCCGGGTAATCGTTCGTCATGCCCTCCTGCAGGATTCGCTGCGCAATCGGATGCTGGTTCGTCAGGAGGTAATACTGCGCGAGCAGCAGCCGGGCGCGTAGATCCCGGGGATAGCGTGCCAAACCCAGGCGGAGGAGGTTGGCCGCATCGTGGTACTTCTTGGCCCGATACAAATCCCTGCCCTGGGCGATGAAGGCCTGGCCCTGCTTCTCCGCCAGCGTCGCCCGGCGCAACGGATACAGGAGTGCATCCTGATAAGTCAGGACGCTGTAGGGATTGCGCTGCCAAATCCAAAAGACGGCCGTCGCGCCGGCAACGTACGCCGCCAAACCGAGACCCAGCAGCCAGAGAGCAAGCCCACGCAGGCTGATCGCGAGGGCGTCCTCCGGCTTGCCCTCGACCCGACTGTAGAGACCGAAAAGTCCGAGGAACCACCGACCTTTGATGCTCCGAGTAGCACCCCAAATCAATTTGACGTGCCGAACTCGCATCAGGCGGTGACCGGGGTGGCGGTCGGGGCCCGCGCCCCGCTCACCGCCTCCGCCAGATTCAGGGCCTGGGCCTCGGGCTCTCCTCGCTCCTGATTGAAGCGCATGGAAACCGTCTTCGAGACCCCGCGTTCCTCCATGGTCACGCCGTAAATCGCATTCGCCGCGGCGACCGTGCGCTTGTTGTGCGTGATGATGATGAACTGGGACTCATTGACGAATTTTTTCAGCAGCTCGGTAAACCGGCCGATGTTCGATTCGTCGAGCGGCGCGTCGAGTTCGTCGAGCAAGCAGAATGGCGACGGCTTGACCATGTAGAGCGCGAACAGCAGCGCGACCGCCGTCAGCGTCTTCTGTCCACCCGAGAGGAGCGTAATACCCTTGAGCTTCGTGCCCGGGGGCTGCGCGACGATCTCAATGCCGCTCTCGAGAATGTCCTCGGCCGCGACCAATTCGAGGTGCGCCCGCCCGCCGCCGAACAGGGTTTGGAACGTGTACTCGAAGTTCTTCTTGATCTGCTCGAACGTGACTTCGAACTGCTTCTGCGACGTTTGATTAATCTCGTCGATGGCCGCGATCAGCTCGGCCTTGGCCGACGTCAGGTCGTTGACCTGGCCCTGCAGGAAGTCGAAGCGCTGTTTGAGCTCCGCATATTCCTCGATGGCGACAAGATTGACGGCGCCCATGCTGTTCAGGCGCTGACGCAGGGCGTCGACCTCGACCTTGACCGCGGTCCAGTCGGTGGCCTCGAGCGCGGCCAAATCCTCCTCGGTCGGCTCCCCGCGGACGGCCTTCTTTTTCCGGCGGCGCTTGGGCGCGTCCGCCGTCGTCTCGACCGCCGCCCCTTCGGCCGCCGCGCTCGCCGGGGCGACCGCCGGCTCGCCGTCGTCGTCCTCCTCGTCCAAGTCGAGCAGCTGCAAACCCTCGGGCTCATCCTCGGCGCGCCAAAGTTCGTGCTTCCAGCTGATCGTCGCCACCGCGACCTGAAATTCGCGGGTGACTTCCTCGTCCAAAAACTTCGCGCGCTGCCGATTTTCGGCGAGGCGGACCTCGTGACGGCTTAGCTCCGCATGGGCGGCTTCCGATTCGACGCGCACGCCGTGCTGCGCGGTTTCCAGGGCATCGATACCGCGCTCGACCTCGAGCAACTCCAGCCGCACCGCCTCGACCTGCGACTGCGCCACCAACGAGGTCTCCGCGAGTTGGCCGGCGCGGCCGCGCTCCTCCCCGTCGACGCGTTCCAATTCCCGGGTCTGCTCCGACCAGCTTTCGATTTCCGTCTGCCGCTGGATCAGCAACTCACTCAGTTGCTGGCGCCGGCGTTCCATTTCGCCAAGGCCCCGGTCAATAACTTCGACCTTCTGCCGCCGCTCCGCCAATTCGAGCCGCGCCTGGGCGAGGGATTCCCGCTTCACGTCCCGCTCGGTACGCACCTCGACGATGCGGGTTTCCAGCTTCTGAATCTTTTCGCGCTGCGCCGTGGCGGCGCCGTCGCCTTCCTGTAATCCGAGCTGCGCCTTATCCCAACGGGCATGCGCTTCGTTGCGCGCCTGCTCGAGAGAAACCAATTCCTCCTCCATCCGGCGCAAGCGGTGGATGAGTTCCTCCACCTGGCGCTGGGCGCCGCGATGCTCCGCCTGAACCGAGGCAAAGGTCTGGGTCGCGGCCAGCACGTCGCCCCGGCGCTGCTCCAACGTCTGCTCCGCGGCGGTGAGGCGCACCTGCAGGGCCTCGATGTGCGCCCGCTGCGTATCGTGGGCTTGCTGATCTTCCGCGAGGGCCCGCGCGGTTTCGCGCAAATCGATTTCGCGCTGCACAATGCTGTGCGCCGATTTTTTGGTACTTTGGTGACCGCCGTAAACAAGCCCGCGGGGATCCACGAGTTCGCCCTTGCGGGTCGCGACGGCGAGGAAGCGGAATCCGGGATGGGCCTTCCAGAACCCGAGAAAAGTCGCGAGGTCGTCGGCGACAAAGCAGTCGACCATGACGCGACGGGCCGGATGCGCCTCCTCGGTTTCCCCCAGCGCGTCCAGCGCAAGCATCATGCCGGCTGGCAGCTCCGCCGCTTGCTCGGGGGTCCGCCCGTGATCCATCACGCGCAAGACCGCCGAGCCGATCTGCTCGTTCTCCAGCTGGGCAAGAATGCGCTGCGCCGTCTCGGTGTCCGCCACGCTGATCGCCTCGGCCGCCGCGCCGAGCAAGGCTTCGACCGCTTTGCCAAACTCGGGTTTGACGTTCAGCCCGTGGGTAATGGGCACGGCCTTCGCCCCGGCGAGCGCCGCATCGAGCCGGCCCTGCAAAACCGCCTTCGCGCCTTCGCCGAAACCTTCCCACCGTTCCTGCAATTGCTGCAGCAGCCGCAGCCGCGCGGTCCGCTGGGCCAGTTGCCGATCCGTCTCCGAGAGCTTGCGCTGCGCCTCCCGAAAATCGCGGGTGAGCTCGGTGATGGATTGCTGCGCGGCGACCGCGTCTTCATGGGCGCGGCTCTTTTCCGTGCCCGCGGACTCGACCCGATTCGCCGACTCACCCGCGCCCTGCTGCGCCGTGGCGAATTGCTCTTGGACCTGGATGATTTCATGCGCCAGCCCGTCGTGCCGCAGGGCCGTGGTCTTCTGCTCGACCTCGTAGCCCGAGCAGTCGGTCCGCAGCCGCGCCACCGTACTCTCGAGCTGCAGCAGGTGAAACTTGGCCTGGTTGAGCTCCTGCTCGAGCTTGTTCAGTTCGCCCTCGGCGATCGCGAGCTCGCGGTTGCGCTGCTGGTAAACGGCATCGCTCCCGCCGAGCAACTCGAGCTGCAATTGCTTGTCCTGCGCGCCGGAGTCGACCTGGGAGGCCACTTCGCGCAATTGCATTTCGTGTTCCCCGAGATTGTCCCGCGACGAAGCGAGGCGATCCTCGAGCCCCGAGCGCTTGATGCGCGCCAGATTGGCCGCGTTTTCCGCTGCTTCCTTCTGGGAACGCAGATCAAACACCGCCTGCTGGGCGTCCTGGGCGCGCTGGTTCAACCGGCTGCGTTGCGTCTTCTTATCCGAGAGTTCGCCCGCGCGGGCCTCGAGGCTCGTCCGGCGCGCGTCCGCTTCGGCGCGCAACACGCCCACCTTGGTTTCAAGTTCGCCGAGCGCCGCGGAATATTGGGTGTAATGAAACGCGCTCCAGGCGAGCGCGTGCCGCCGGAGCCGATGGCTGAGCCGCCGGTACCGCACGGCTTTCGCCGCCTGGCGCCGCAAACTGCCAATCTGCCGGCTGACCTCGCCGATGACATCGGCGACGCGCGCCAGATTTTGATCGGTCAGCACGAGCTTGCCCATCGCCTCGCGGCGGGCCGATTTGTACTTCGTGATCCCGGCCGCTTCTTCGAACACGGCCCGGCGTTCCTCGGGCTTCGACGACAGGATCTGGTCGATTTGGCCCTGCGCCATGATCGAGTAACTGGTCCGGCCGACGCCGGTGTCCATGAAAAGCTTGTGGATATCCTTCAGGCGGCAGGCCTGGCCGTTGAAATAGTACTCGCTCTGCCCGTCGCGGTGCACCCGGCGCATGATCTCGATCTCGTGAAACTCGCTGCCGAGCTGCTTTTCGCAATCCGTGAGGAGCAGTGACACTTCGCACATCTGGGCCTGCTTGCGCGTGTCGGCGCCCTCGAAAATGACGTCCTGCATCTTGCCGCCGCGCAGCGCCTTGGCGCTTTGCTCGCCCAGCACCCAGCGAATCGCATCCGCGATATTCGATTTGCCGCAGCCGTTCGGGCCGACGACGGCCGTGACGCCCGGCTCGAAGCGGAGCGTGGAGTTGTCAGCGAAACTTTTGAAGCCGTGAAGCCTGAGGGCCCGGAGATACATGCAGGATGAAAAGGGGCATTGAAGGGTGGCACCCGGGTCCCGCAATGGAAAAACCGGAAAGATTGTTCACCATGAATTCACGGCCGGGGCGCGAAAGATTTTGACGCCCGGGGCAGATAGCCATGGGCAATGGCGCCGGGCCGACCCCCGCCCGCCGGCACGCCTAATCGGCGCCGGGCAGCCGGGCGCGCCAGCGTTCGGCGCCGCGCTCCAGATCCGTCCACAGTTGCGGCGACAGGCGTTGGAGGAAGCGATTGTGGTAGTCGAAGCTCAGGAGAACCGCCGTGACCGCCGTGACCGCCGTGACGCAAACCGCCAGTCCGACCAACGCGACGAGGGCCATCTTCCGTCCGGCGGTGCGGGCGCGTCGTTCCAATCCGAGCCAGCCAAAGCCCGCCAGCAAGGTCAGAGCCGGGGCGAATTCGACCATGTAGCGCGTGGTCGCGCAGTAAAAACACAGAAAGAACCCGATGATGGCCGACGCCAGGGTCGCCGTCACGATGACCATCGCCCGCAAACCGCCTGACTCCCGTTCGGCGGGGCGAAAGGCAGCAAGCGGGGTCCCGAGGACCAGCCATAGAAACGGAAAACTGACCGCGAGTCCGGCGATCGGTTCGACCCAATCGCCCAGATAGCCCGACGGCCCGCCCCGCACGCCTGAGGCTTCGATATAGGGAAACACGGTCGACCATTTGGCCGGATGAAAGAAGTAGATGCCGGCGTTGTGCGCCATGTAGGTCAGGCTGAAGTGGCGCTGTTTTGCCTCGTAGCTGCTCGTTAACTGGTAGTTCACGCCGAACTCCAGCGGATCGCCAAACCGCGCGTAGTTATGCCAGAACACGGCGGCGAGGCACACGCCGATCCCGATGGCCGCGGCCACCGCACCCCACCGCCAACGCGATTCCATACCGGGGCGCTGGCGCAGGAACCAAAGCGCCGGGAGAAACATCGCCGCGCCGAAGAGTTCGCCTGGTCGCGAGGCGATGGCCAATCCGAAGCTAACACCCGCGCCCGCCATCGCGAGGACCGGGCGGCGGCCGTGGAAGGCCCAAAAAATCGCCAGCAAGGCCAGCATCACAAAGGCAAAGGCCGCGGCAATTGGCAGCTCCCAAACGAGGGGCCGGCGGGCCAACACGAGGAGGTGGGTGCTCAGCCCCAACATCAGAATCCCGCCCGCCCCCACGCCCACCCCGCTCGCCGTAAAATATCGCCGCCGAATGGCGAGCCACACCGGGGAGGCCGCCTGAAAACCAATCAAACCATAGACGTAAACGGCCGTGGTGGTGCCGAGCTCCCGTCCGGTGAGCGCATAATAAGGCAGGTGCAAGACCACCGCGGGCGCCGCACTAAAATAGAGATAGTAATGCTCCCGGTAATAAGACGCGTCACCCAACCGCACGTCGTGATTCTGCGCCGGGTCGTAAGGATCCTTCAGCGTCAGCATCTCGGAGCGCGGCTCCTTCGCCATGTAGAGGTGCCCCTGCCGCCAGCCGCGAACGAGAAAATTGTAGTAGTCTTCCTCGCCCGGCGGATTGAACCCGCCGCTGACCGCTTCCGTCCACCAAAACAGCCGCAGCACGGCCGCCAGCGCGAGCACGACCAGAGTCAGATCGACGACCGGCCGCCATGACCGACCTGCGGAAGACGCCGTCATGTTCCGAAGTAGCGCCGGTCGCTGACCGGCGTTGGAGTACTTGCAACGAACGCGACGAAAAAATCACTCGAAAAGGCCATGGTTCGGGCTCCGCTGGCTCCTTCGCTTCGCTTGGGCTGAGGCATTGGATTCCGCTGCCTCACTTGTGATCCCACGGCAACTTCACGTCGAGCCGCGGTTGCTTCCAGACCTCATAGACATCGAACATTTTCCCGGGATTCAAGACCCCGCGTGGATCGAGCGCATCCTTCACGGCCTTCATCGCCCGCACTTGCGCCGGCGAATGCTGGATGCGCAGGAACGGGGTCTTGGCCAGACCGATGCCGTGCTCGCCCGAGATGGCGCCGCCCAACGCCACGACGGTTTCCATGAGTCGCTGCACGGTCTTCTCCGCCATCCGGCACTCGGCCGGAATCGCTTTGTGATACATGATGTTCACATGGAGATTTCCGTCGGCCAGATGCCCGAACGTGGGAATCGCCAGCCGCGACTCGCGCTTCAGTCGGGCGAGAAAGCGCGCAAACTTCACGTAGTTCTTCATCGGCACCACGATGTCCTCATTCAGCTTGGCGTCACCGAGCTCGAACATCGCGCCAGAACACTTGCGCCGGACCGCCCAGAGATCCTCCGCCTCCGCGCGGGTGCGCGCCACCCGATGCGCCGTGGCCTGCTGCTTCGCCCACGCCATCACGACGCTGCGCTGTTCGCGGACCTCGGGCTTCGAGCCGGCCAGTTCGAGCAACAAGACCGGGCGCCCCGCCTGCCCGGCAAACACGCACTTCCCGGTGGCGCGCTCGGCGCAGAGCACGCTCTCGCGATCGAGAAACTCGCAGATCGCCGGCTGCACCCGCTCGCGAAAAAGCGCCAGCGCGGCCTGCAGCGCCCGGGTCTCATCGGGAAACGAGGTCAGCAGCGTCCACCGTTCCGCCGGCTGGGGAATCAGTTTCAGGACCGCCCCGGTGATGACGCCGAGCATCCCCTCGCTCCCAATCCACAGGTCGCGCAGATTGAAGCCGGCGGAGAATTTTTTCGTCGCGGTTCCCCATTGGACCGGCTCGCCCGTCGGCAGGAATCCCCGCAGCGAGATCACGAAATCGCGCGTCACCCCATACTTGCCGCCGTGCATCCCACCCGCGTTGCAGGCGACATTGCCGCCAATGGTGCAGTACTCCTTCGACGAAGGATCCGGCGGATAAAACCATCCTTTCGCTTCCGCCGCGCGCTGGATATCGCCGACTTTCGCCCCCGCCTGGACGTGCGCCATGCCGGCTTCGCCATCGATGGCGATTGCATTCAAGGCGAGCGTGTCGAGCACCCACCCGCCTCGGACCGGTGTCGCCGCGCCCGTGAGAGTCGTGCCGCGGCCGCGGGTAGTTACCGGGACGCGAAACGTGTTGGCCAACTCCAGCACGACGCCAATGTCGGCCTCCTTCCGGACCTTCACGACCGCGGCGGGCTGGACTGGAATCTTCGCGCTATCGAAAGATCCCTCGTACAATGACGCGGCATCGGTGCGCACGCAGCCGGCGCCGAGTTTGCGTTGGAGGAGGCGGGTTGCCTTGGCATGTGCAATCATCTCAGCCAACGAAATGAATGGCCGCCTTCCGGCACGCAAGCCGGGCGTCCGCCGACCGGCCGGGCGAATCGCTCGCCGTTCCTCGACCCGACTCGCGTCCAGCCGCCCGTGATGGTCATTCTGCGCGCCAGCGAAGGATGACCGAAAGGGAAGGTTCTTCGGGGTACCCGCCGGAGCGACAATCACAAATACGATTGTGGCTCACGGCATCATCCCTCCGCGCGGATGAGGCCATGCCGCCACCAACCCCAGCCCGGCCCAGGTAGCGGAATCTCGCCGCCGACAAAATTATTTCCACGAACCGGGTTCTGCCGCCGCGCATCGACGATGCGCTTCCCGCGTTCGCGCCTCAGCCACCAGCGGATTATCACGCAAGATTTGGCCAAAGATCATGATCCTCGCTCGGAGGACGTCGCTCCCCCCGGCGCGACAGCCTGACCACCGCCAACTCAGGTCGCGTTTCTTCCGGACGATTTACCCCGAAAACGTGACCGTATCCAAATCGCGGCGGCACAGCCCAGGCCCGCGATTAGCGGCGTGCCGGCCGGCTCGGGGATCGCGGTGACAAAACTGGCACCGGTAAACGTGACGGTATAGGTGCCGGTTGAGCTGGACCCACTCCAGTGATCGAGGATTCCGACGCCTGAATTGGGAGCGTAAACACCCGTAAATGGGCTCGAGGGAAAAATGAGTGCACTGGTCGCATCGAAGGCGTCAAAATTATAGCCGGAGACGGCGATCAGGTAATCGCCAGCCGTGAGTGCCGATAAGTGGGAATCACCGGCGGGCAGGAGCGACTTGAGTTTCCCGGAAATGTCGTCGTTCGCCAGGATTCCGGCACCGGCTAATGTAAAAAGAAAGAGCTGCGTGTCATTCAGGTTTCCAGAGCTGACATCGGTCCTCGCCGAGAAGGTGGCCGGGTTGCTGATCTTAATCCGAAACAAATCAACATCCGTGCTCAGGCCGATGTTCCCGGTGAGGGTCGTCAGCGCTCCCGTGCCAAACAACGTCTGATAGGTGGAGACCGCACTGCCCGCGTCACCCGTTTCCGCGATCGTTTGCGCTTCTGCCCAAGTCAACGCGACCATGCCACATACCAGCAGGGTGTTAGTCAGACGAAGGAATCGAAGAGCGCGAATCATCGGAAGATACTGATTCCTTATCGGAAAATACTCCTGCCATTCAACTGCAAAAAGAGGCGCGCTACCGTCCGGCCAAACTTTCGCTTCCATTTTCCACCCGCAGGGTTTGAAGTCCCCTTTCCTTTCCATGACCAAGATCCTGCTCACCACCACCTCTTTTCAAGATACCCCGGGCGAACACCATAAGTTACTCGCCGACACCGGCTGGGAGATCATTCGCGCGCGGGGCCCGTTGAACGAAGCGGATACGCTGGCGCTTGTTGGCGACATCGACGGCTACATTTGCGGCGACGACCTGATCACCCGCAAGGTACTCGAAAAAGCCCGGCCGAAGCTCAAGGTCCTGAGCAAATACGGCATCGGCGTCGACAAGATCGACGTCAAGACCTGCACGGAATTCGGCATTCCCCTCCTGTTCACGCCCGGGGTGAATCACACCACTGTCGCCGAACACACGTTTCTCCTCCTCCTCGCGCTGGAGAAAAACTTCCTTTTCCACACCGACTCGACCCGGGCCGGCGGCTGGAAGCGCAAGACCGGGCACGAACTGCTTGAGAAGACGATCGGCATCATCGGCCTCGGTCGCATCGGCAAGGAAGTCGCCATCCGGGCCCGGGCCTTCGGCATGAACGCCATCGGCTACGACGTTTATTGGGACGAGAAATTCGCGACCGCCAACAACGTAAAGCGCGCCGCCTCGCTCGACGAGGTCTACGCGGCCTCCGATTACATCTCGCTGCATACGAATCTCACGCCGGAGACCCGCGACATGATCAGCGCCAAGTCGTTTCCGAAGATGAAAAAGGGCGTGATCATCCTGAACTGCGCCCGCGGCGAAATCGTCCACACCGCCGATATCGTTGACGCCCTGAAGTCCGGCCACGTTGGCGGCTACGGCACCGACGTGCTCGACGAAGAACCGCCGCAGCCCGATCACCCGCTGCTCAAGCTTCCGAATGCCATCGTCACGCCCCACGTCGGCTCCCGCACCTACGAGAGCGTCGTGCGCCAGGCCACCGCGGCGGTGAAGAATCTCATCCTCGCGATGCACGGCGACAAGCCGCTCGCTCAAATCAATCCCGAAGTGCCCGTAAAGAAAGTGGTCTGAGAACCGCCGCGAGCGGCCATTGAAAGTTCAAGGTGGAAGGTTGAAAGACCAAGCCAGCCGAGACTTTTAAACTGACCGCACCTTCAACTTTCGCCTCTCAACTCTCAACTTCTCTCCCATGTCCGAAACCTTCTACGTCGTTCCCGAAGAACAGCACAACGCCCTGGTCACCGCCGCCTATAAAAAGCGCGGTTACTCGAGCCAGGAAGCCGTGGCCGGCGCCAAATTCTGCGCTGAGGCCACGCGCCACGGCATCCGCACGCACAACGCCCTCAAGGCGCTGCATCTCGACCATCTCTTCGGCTCCGGCGCCGGCGGCTGCGTGCCGAAGGCGAAAATCGAGAAGGTCAAGCTGCCGTTCCGCGCGGCCCAGGTCTGGAACGCGAATCGCAAACTCGGGCAGGCCACCGGCTATGCCGCGATCGAAACCGCCATCAAGCTCGCCGACAAATACGGCGTCGGCATGGTCTCGGTCGACAATGCCTTCCACTACCTCTGGGGCGGCGGCTACGTGATGGACGCCGCCAAGCGCGGCTACATCGCCTACACCAATTGTACCGCGTCGCTGGCCGAGGTCGTTCCTTTCGGCGGCAAGTTTCCCACGCTCGGCACCAATCCGCACTCGTGGGGCTTTCCCACCACCAGCGCCATCGGCTATCCCATCGTGATCGACTGGGCGACGTCCGTCGTCGCAATGGGCCGGGTCCAGCAGCTCGCGCGCGAAGGCAAGCAACTCCCGTCCGGCGCGGCCGTCGACGTCGACGGCAATGCGACCACCGATCCCACGAAGGCCAAATACCTCATGCCGTTCGGCGCGCACAAGGGCTACGGCCTTTCGCTGATGAATGAAATCATCGGCGCGTTCATCGGCGGCTCGCTGCCGACGCTGCGCAACCGCTGGGACCAGCAGCCCGACGAAAAGCACACCTGCGACTTCTTCTTCCAGGTCTGGAAACCCGAAGCCATGAACGCGGGCGCCTTTGCCAAGGGCCGCAACCAGGCGGAAAATGTGAAGGCCGTCATCGACGATATCCGCGGCCACGGCAACGAGGGCTGCATGCTCCCCGGCCAGCTCGAAGCGGAAGCGGCCGCCCGCTCCGCGAAAAACGGCGGACTCCTTTTCACCGAGGCCGAAATCAACGCCTTCAACGAACTGGCCTCCGAGGCCCGCAAGGCCCGTTGGAAACTCGCGGATTTCGCGGTCGCGCAATCCTAGTCGATTTTGCCTGCGGCGAAAATCTGGCCGAGGGAATTTGCGCGGCGCGAATTCCCTTTATTCGAGGGCCCAGCGCATTCGGCGGGCGGTGAGTTCGCCGAGGCCATTGATGGTGGCAAGGTCTTCAACTGATGCGATGGCGATAGCTTGGAGTGAGCCAAAACGAGTGAGCAAACGATCGGCTCGCTCGGGGCCGATGCCAGGCAGGCCTTGCAGGATGAACAACTGCCGGGCGCGCTTGCCCTTGGGTCGACAGCCCGGTCTCGCCATGGCCCCACGGGCAAAGCGCTCCGCCTGACACCCAAGATAGAATAACAGCCGCGCGGATTCCGCGGCATCGCGGGCCCGCAACACGGCGAGTCCGTAAAACACACTGACCGTGATGAGCGCACCCTGCATCGACTCGCGAGTTATCCGAATTCGGGGCAAATCCGAAGCGCTGCCTTCCAAAAGCAGAACCCCACGGCGTCCGTCTGCCGCCAGCATCGCCACCTGCTTGAATAACCGGACATCAACCACCGACTGCGCAAAATCCGCCAGAGTCTTTCGTTCCACCGCGAAACGATCTTCGACCAAAAAGTCACCCACCGCCAGCCGTCGCACCTCAAGTCTCACTCCCTCCAACCGACGCAGTTCCCCGATAACCCCACCCGCCCTTTCTCGATCATCCGCCACAATCCGCACCGAGGCCCGAGAACGGATCTCGCCCTCCTCACCCACAGGAAAATCGCCAATAGTGCTCATGTCCGAAAATCGGGTTTTCGCGCCGCGCGAAAACCCTCGGCGCTCAATAAGCGTCGTCCCCGCGTATTTGTCTCGCCCCCACTCACCCCGAAAATAGGGTTTTCGCTCAGCGAAAACCCAGTGGATCCGTAGCTCAGTTGGATAGAGCACTTGGCTTCGAACCAAGGGGCCGGGGGTTCGAGTCCCTCCGGATCCGCCATCTTTCGCTGCTCCCCGAGGAATGACCCGCTGGACTTTCGCTTTTCCTGTTTTGCCCTCCGTCCTTCGCCACGGCGCCGCCGCGCTCGGGCTGCTGGCCGCGCTCATCCATCCGGCACCGGCCCAGACGATTTCGAATCCACCACAAAGCCAAAGCGCAGCCATCGGTGCATCGGTCACTTTCAGTGTGACCGCCAGCGGCTCCAGCCCGGTGAGCTACCAGTGGCAACACAACGGCACTGCTGTCAGCGGGGCCAACAGTGCGACGCTCGTGCTGGCGGACGTGCAGCCCGCCAACGCCGGCATCTACACCGTCGTCGTGACCAGCGGTGCCACCAGCGTCACTAGTTCCGCCATCCTCGGCCTCACCACCACCGCCAAACTGGTCGGCCTTGGAACCGAGTTTGCGAACATCTTCCATCCCGGGACCGGCTATACCTACGACCAGATTCTCCTCGCTGGAGCCGCGGCCAGCGTCACCGCCGATCCGGGTCAGATTTTGCGCCTGTCGTATGTCGACCTCACGGATGACATCGTACAGGTGGAATTCAGCGGACCGGGCACCCTTTCGCTGTCGCTCGACAATCCCTCCGGCCCCGCCGCCCCCGCCAAATACAATCAACCCGGGATCAGCTATATGAAGGGACACGGTTCCATCGTGATTGCGGGCGCCACGGAGAACACCCAAGTCACCGTCTTCAGTGTCGGCAGTGTCACTTCGTCCAACGCCGCGCTTTTCCCACCGGGCATGACGTTCGACGGCGTGGCCGATCTCGCCTATCTCGCCATCCTGAGTGCGAACGGAAAATTCGGCGGCATCCGGACCGCCAACACCAGCTTCTTCGCCGCCAAGGGGCTGACCGGAATATACGCCCCCGGAGTTCAGGTCGGCGGGCCGGTTTATGTCGGGGAGATCGACGCCTTCTCCGATTCCCGCCCGGTGCTCGTTTTCGGCTTCACCAGCGAGGCGCGGATCACCGGCGGAGACCTGCGACAAACCAATGGACAGGCGGTGACCGTGAGCGGTCTCGCGCTGCTCAACTATGCCGCCGGCCTCAAGTCGAACGGCGCCGCTTTGCCCATCCAAACGAACC
>CANJNJ010000033.1 GCA_947474995.1 Opitutaceae bacterium
CAGGTTTTTGTTCACGCGGCCGGTGACTTCCACTTCCGCGCCCTTGTACTCCTCGCCACTCGTCACGTAGGTTTCGCTCCAGACGAGCTGCGCCTGCGGAAACTGTGCGGTCGGCACCGGCTGGTTGACGGGAGTGGCCTGCAGCGCGCCCTCGCGGCGGATGCGATAGAGGGAAACCGAGGCCGTCAGGCGGTCATTGAGGAAATTCCCCTTGACCCCGACCTCGTCGAGGACCGCCTTGAGTTGCCCGGTAATCAGCTCGCTGCGCCGCGGATCGTTCGGCGGCGGCACCACGGCGCCGTTCGAAGAGATGAAATTGGCGTAGCGCAGTTGCGTGACGGCCGGATCCTCCTGGTGACTGCGGACGTAGTAGATCGACATGGACTTGACCGGCTTGTAGCTGAGGGAATAGCGCGGGGCCGTGGTGGTCTTCTTTCCCACCGTCGTGTCCGCGCCCGTGATCAGGTTGCGAGTGGTGAATTCGGTGGTGTCGCGGCGGATCCCGGCGATCAGCTTGATTTTATCCTGCCAGTAAGATCCGAGGTACCCCGCGTGGAAGCCAACGCCGTCACCCCAGGTGTAGGTCTTGGTGATGAGCGGCGCCGACTTGATGAAGTCGAAATCGGAAGGCGGGATGTGCCGCGGATGATAAAGTTCGTCGAACAGGCCGGCCTGCCGGGAGCCGGTCTTGGCGGTGTTGTTGCGATCGAACCAGTCGTAACCGATCACCCATTGGTTCGAGGATTCGCCGATTTTCTTGTTTAAGAGCACGTCGCCCTGAATCCGCATCTGCTTCGCGTCGTTCAGCGCCCGCGTGTAGAGAAGGGGAATCAGGAAATCCTTGGGGTCGTTCGGATTCGCGACGGTATTGGCGATCTTGTTGATCGACCGAACCTCCTCCTCGGAGACGTCGTACAGAAAGCTCTGGCGAATCGAGACAAGGTCGGAAAAGGCGTGGGTGAAAACGCCCGAGATTTCTCCGACGTTGGCCGTGCGGCCGATGCCGTAAAAGCCCCAGCCGTTCTTCTTCGGCACCTCCGGAAAGTCGTAGGGATTCCAGACCGAGCCGATGTCCTGCCCGACGCTCTGGCGCAGCCGAAAGATCGTTCCGTCCCGCCCGTCGAAGAAATCGGTTTCCGCGCTTTGTCCCGGCCCTTCGTAGTGAAAGGCCGTCGTATTGATGAGGAGTTGGGATTTCTTGGAAATATCCCAGAGTAAGCTGGGCCCGGCGCCCCATTTACGGGTGCGGCTCAGGGCGCCGCCATACGTACCGTCACCATCCTCATAGTAGATCGGCAGCCGCACGGTCAGGTTCGGCGTCACGATGCGGTTCAGGTCCAGTTCGAAGCGCGAAAAACGATCTGTGCCGACGATGGTCTTCGCGGAGGAGCGGTTAATCTTCTCGGGCTTCTTGGTCACGTAGTTGACCATGCCGCCGGCCTGGCCGCGGCCGATGGAGGCCGAGGCCGGCCCTTTCACGTACTCGATGCGGTCATACAGCGCCGCGTCGCGGGTGATGTTGGCACTCGTCAGCATGCCGTCGCGATAGGTGTCCGTGATGATCAGGCCGCGCACCTCGAACGTCTCGTTGGCCGAGCCATTGGTGCGGGGAATGACGTTGTTCACCCATTTCAGCACTTCGCGGCTTGTGAAGATATTGGCGTCGCTCAGGAATTCCGGGGTCATCACGGAGATGGACTGCGGCGTGTCGATATAGGGCAGGTTCAGGCGGGAGGAGGAACTGGCGTCCTGCACGCCGTAGCCCACGCTGTGGAGGGCCGTCACGGAGAACGGGGACAGGGTCACGAGTTCATCCGGAGCCGACGGGGCGGTTTGTCCGTAATCGACAGTGGCGAGCAGAAAGGCCGCGACGTATGGCAGGTGCGCTCTTGCGATTTTCATGGAAACGTTGGCTGTTGGAGTTTCAGGTTGGACGGAAAATGAGGCGGTGGGCTCGCATCCAAAAAGTACCGCGACCATCGAGATTTCTTGGCCTGGCGGGATTGGAAGCGCGGAAAGTGCCGAGTTGGAGATACGGAAGAGTTGTGGAAATACTCCGGCGTGCGCGGCAGGGGGTTGGCTCGGGAATAACACCGTTCTCTAAGAATGATAACTCTGTTATAACGATGTTCGCTCATGTCAATTACGAATATTCAAACTAAGGCATTTAGGATGTGTAAGTTATTATAAAACATCATAATAAGAATATACCTGTGAGTCATTTCATCAGAGGACTCCCAATTTGACGACGATTCTTGACTGTTTCCCAGTTGCGGGCAACTTGGCTCTGTTTCTTCCATGCCCTCTTCAACTCCATCGACCCGAGGTGCCCAGTCAGGTCCTGGCCGTCGGTCCGCCCGGCGCGAAGTACGCGCGGGTGTTCCTGAGTCCTCCACGACCCGCAGGCTCCGGCAGGCGATCGTCGACTTGGTTTTGGCCGGGGATATTCCGGCGGGAAAAAGGATTGACCAGCGGGTCCTGGCCAAGAAATTGCGCACGACGACCGCGCCATTGCGGGAGGCGCTCAGCGCCCTCGAGTCGGAGGGCTTGCTGGTCCGCGAACAGGGAGTCGGAGTCTTTTGCCGGATTTACACCGTGCTGGAGATTGAGGAAATGGTCGACATTCGCGGGGTGCTCGAGGCGCTCGCGGCCGGCCGGGCGACAGCCTATGTTTCCGATGAGGAGATTCAGGAACTTCGGGACCTCGCCTCAATCCTGGGCGCGCCGATTCCGCCGGACGGCGAAGCGGATTTCGTCCGCACCCATGTGAAGTTTCACAAGCGAATCGTGGAGATCTCCCGCAGTCCGCGGCTCACCCTCCTGCTGGAGCATCACCACCTGATTGACGGGCTGCTCGCCAACGTGGCGCCGGCCCTCTGGGCCTCGGAGCCTCATGACCATCACGGTATCGTCGAAGCGCTGGCGACGCGGAATCCCGCGGTGGCCGAGCAGGCGATGCGGGCTCACATTGCCCCGACATTCGTCAAGCGGTTCGCCGAGCTGCGAAAACGCTTTGGAGACGGCCCGATCATGACTTTCCCGCTTTATGGGGCGAGCCGGGCGGCCCCGGCGCGGGGCGTTCCATCCAGCGGTTCCGTGCCCGCCAAGGCCGGTGGCCGGCCCTGACCCCCGATCGGACCGAACGAGCGCGCCCGGAGAAGCTATCACATGAAACGAGATAGTTGCTTCCCGTGCCTCCCGCTATTCCTTGGCGCGATCCTGCTCTGCAGCCTCGGCGAGCGCGCGTGGGCGCAAGTGCCGCCCGCCTCCGCGCCGTTCCGTGCCGCCCGCCTGCCGGTGGAGCAGCGCGTGGCGGATCTGCTCGGCCGCATGACGCTGGAGGAGAAGGTGGCGCAGACCCGCTGCGTCTACCAGAAATCGAACGCGCTGCGCGATGAGCAGGGAAATTTTTCGGCGGCGAAGGCCGCGTTGCTCCTGCAAGACGGCATCGGCCAGCACGGCACGATTGCGGTGCCGCCGCGGGTGCAGTCCCCGGCGGACGAGGCCCGCTTCGCCAATGACGTCCAACGCTGGCTCGTGGAAAAGACCCGCCTGGGCATTCCCGTCATCTTCCACGGCGAGGGTCTGCACGGGTTCATGGCACAGGACGCGACCAGTTTCCCGGTGCCGATTGGGCTGGCGAGCACGTGGGACCCGGACTTGGTCCGCGAAGTCTTCACCGTGGTCGCAGCCGAAGCGCGGGCCCGCGGGATCCAACAGCTGTTTTCTCCGGTGCTCGACGTCGCCCGCGACCCCCGCTGGGGCCGGACCGAGGAGACCTACGGCGAAGACCCCTACCTGATTTCCCGCATGGGTGTGGCCTGCATCCAGGCGATGCAGGGTGCGGAGGTGGCGATTGACCAGCAGCACGTGATCGCCACCGCCAAGCATTTCGCCGGGCACGGGGGCTCCGAAGGCGGACGCAATTGCGCTCCCTCAAATCATTCCGAACGGGAGTACCGGGAGTTTCTGCTGCCGTCATTCAAGGCCGCCGTCATGGAAGCCGGCGTGCGAGCCGTCATGCCGTCTTACAATGAAATCGACGGCATCCCCTCGCACGTCAACCGGTGGCTGCTGCAAAAGGTTCTGCGGGAGGAATGGGGGTTCCAGGGGCTCGTGGTGTCGGACTACTCCGGGATTGAGGAAATGATCCCCACTCATCGCGTCGCCGCCACCCTGGAGGACGCCGCCCAACGGGCGCTCGAAGCGGGGGTCCAGGTGAACGGTCCCGACGGTGAAGCCTACGCCACGCTCGTGCAACAGGTGCGGACCGGCCGCGTCGCGGTGGCCACGCTCGACCACGCCGTGGCCGCGGTCCTGCGCGCCAAGTTCCAATTGGGGCTCTTCGAAAATCCTTACGTCGATCCGGAGCGTGCAGACAGGGTTTGCCGCCTGCCCGAGCGTCGCGAACTGGCGCTCAAGGCGGCGCACGAGGCCGTTGTGTTGCTGAAGAATCAAGCGAGCCTCCTTCCGCTCGACCGGGCGAAAATCAAATCCATCGCGGTGATTGGCCCCTGCGCGGCTTCCGTGCGGCTGGGCGCCTACAGCGGCACCACCGCCTACGCGGTCAGCGTTCTCGATGGGATCAAGCGGAAGCTCGGCCCCGCCGTCCAAGTGCTCTACGCCGAGGGCTGCGCGATCACCGAGGGCAATCCGCCCTGGTGGGAGAAAAAAATCATCCCGCCCGATCCAAAATTGGACGCCCGGCGAATTGCGGAGGCGGTCGCGGTCGCGAGGACGGCGGACGTCGTCGTGGTCGCCGTGGGTGACAACAACCAGACGGCGCGCGAGGGCCCCGGGGACGGAGACCGCGACTGCCTCGACCTGATCGGAATGCAGGATGAACTGGTCAAGGCCATGGTCGGGTTGGGCAAGCCGACGATCATGGTCCTGATTGCCGGGCGGCCGACTTCAATTCTGTACGCCGCCGGGAATGTCCCCGCCATCCTGGGCTGCTGGTCCCTGGGGCAGGAAACCGGAAACGCGGTGGCGGACGTCCTGTTCGGCGACTACAATCCCGGCGGCAAGCTCCCCATCACTTTCCCGCGAACGGTCGGCCAGATTCCGGCCTACTACAACCACAAGCACTCGGCGCGGCAGGCGGGGTACGCGCTCAGCGTCGACGCCCCCCTGTTTCCCTTCGGACACGGGCTGAGCTACACGACGTTCAAGTATGACAACCTGCGGTTGGAGCCGGAAAAGATCGGACCGCAGGGCCAGACCACCGTGCGGGCTGACGTGACCAACACGGGCGGGTCGGCCGGCGACGAGGTCGTCCAGATGTACATCCAGGATCAGGTCAGCTCCGTGGCGAGGCCGGTCCAGGAACTCAAAGGATTTCGGAGAATCTCGCTCGCACCGGGCGAGACCAGGACGGTTGAGTTCACGCTCGGGCCGGAGGCATTGAGCTTCTATGACGAGGAAATGCGGCCGGTGGTGGAGCCGGGAAAATTCGACGTCATGGTGGGCGGCAGCTCGGCTGACTTTAAAAAAACGGTACTGGAAGTCAGCAGCCGCTGAGGCCGGCTGTTTTTTTCGGAATCGCGAACTTGATCGCCGGAGTCCCGTCAGGCGCGGGCGCGGGCGCCGCCGATTTCGCGGAAGCCGCGGGCGCCGGCATGACCGGGGAGGCCGCTAGTGTAGTGTCCCGCATTTGAGTCGGCATAAGTGCCCGGCCGGTAGGATGGCCGGATGTCACGAACAAGTCTGCCGGTTGGGTTATCGGACGCGGAGATGATCCGCCTTGAGCAGCTTATCTGAGTAATGCGGCTTTGCCGGTGGATTCGGATATGGCAGCGGGAAATGGGTGGGACTGAGAACTCCTATAGACTCCAAAGGACCACCCCCACCGGAGAGTTCGTCGCACCCGGTTATGCAGCAGTTGGCCGACGGGCCGGGCACATTCGATCATGGCTGGCGCTCTATGTCCCGCAGCGCCATTGCCCCGTCCAGCACCTCAAGAATCGTGTTCTCGGCCGCTGTTGTAGTCCTGACGGAAGTCCTCGATGACAACGCGAGCTTCGGTCAGCGTCCAAAGCTGCTCGCGGTGCCCGGTCGCGGGCGGGATGCTGTTGCCAACTGGCGACCCGCCGCCCCTGCTCAGCGCCTTCGCTATTCACCACCATGACCCCGACTCGTCGCCGTTTAGAACACGCCGCCGGCTATCTCGCGCTCGGGATGCTCAATGAAGCAACCCAGGAACTGGCGCTGATTCCGTTCGAAGACGCGGCACTTCCTGATGTACTTTCCGCGAGGCTCGCCCTACATATGGCAAAGCACGAATGGCGCACGGTCGTCGATTTCGGAAGCCAACTTGCAAGGTGCAACCCGGAGAAGGAAGACGGGTGGATCAATTGGGCTTACGCTCTGCGCGAGTTGAACCGAGTCGAAGAAGCGAAGGCCGTGTTACTTGAGGCGGAGTCGGTCCACGGGAAGAAATGCGGGGTCCTGCATTTCAACCTCGCGTGCTACCACTGCCTGTTGGGCGACATGACCCAGGCGAAACGAAGGCTCCGCATCGCATGCAAGATGGACGCTGGATGGAAGAAGGCGGCGCTCGACGATCCCGACCTGAAAGCCATGAGGGACACGATCGCGACGATGAAATGAGCCAATGAAAGCCTGTGTTCGCCGAATCCCTCTCTTCCTGCTGCTCGCGGTCTTCGCGCTAGCGTCCGAACTGAAGGTTGGTTCGCTAAATTGCCACCTGCTATTTGACCCGGCGGTCCAGCACCGCGGGAAGGTCGATGACGAGAATCAGATGACGGAGACGCAATATCGCACGAAACTGGAAAACCTCGCCGCGTTGGCGAAAGGCTATCAGGTGCTGGCGTTTCAGGAACCTTTGGCGCCAAATTGAGAAAACCGTGCGCCCAACTGCCAGTCTGCGGAGTGGATGAAGCGGAACATAAAATGGGGGCGAGAACCTGGGGTTGTCTGCGGCGCCTCTGATTAAGATTTGGTGCAGTCTATCGTATGCCCTCGGACATCCGCGGTCCGTGGGCTCAGCGGCGATAAAGTTTTGTCACACGTCCCGCGGCGGTGCGCACGCGGTCGATCAATTCACGGGGAGCGATAACAGAGTTTTCGCTTTTTCTAGGGACAAATCGGGACGCTGGTTTTCATACTGGCGCCAAGAATGCAGCTTCACGTCAATTCTCATTCCTCCGTATAACCCGGCGGCACCGCACCGGTTTTTACCAACCCATCCTTCAAGTCCCGCGCATGGCGGCACATGCCGCGGTGCTCGAATCCAGGGCAGCTGCAAGTCACCTCATTCGCCTCATACGTGAGCGTGTAGGACTGGGACGGATTCGACGAGCTTCGTGCCCGGAATACCCGGGCCTTCGGTCGCGTGAGCACGCGCGCCAGGGTGAGCAGCGCCTCTCGACTGATCACGGGTTTCGCCACCGGGTTCCCCATTTTTGTTTCGTCCTTCGCCTCCCGAGCGACTTCGGCCAGGAGGGTTTCAACCCACTCGTCGTCGGTCAGCGGAATCTGCGCGTCCTCGAGCTTCAGGGAAATTCGGGCCACCATGGCCTCCAACTCGGCCAGCACGCCGCGGGTCGCGGACGGCGAAAGGGCCTGTCCGTCGACCACGGCTCGCACCAACGCCGACTTCACCTCGAGCACCCCGCTCACGAACTCGTCAATGGTCGCCCGCGCCACAAGGTAGTGCACGGTCACCGACATGGTCTGGCCGATCCGGTAGACGCGGTCCTCGGCCTGCCAGTGGTTGGCCGGCACCCAGTCGAGGTCGTTGAAGACCACATGGCGCGCCGCAGTCAGGTTAAGCCCGATGCCGCCCGCGATGATGTTGGCGACAAAAACCCGCACCCCCGCCTCCGACTGGAAGCGGTCGACCAAGGCCTGGCGCTCGTCGGCCGGGGTTGCGCCGGTTAGGACTACGCAGCGATCGCCGAAATGCTCGACGAGCGCCTTCACGGGAGCGTCGAAGCAGGAGAACACGAGCACCTTCTCCCCTTGCTCCACGATCCCATCGACGAGGTCAATGGTCGCCCCGACCTTGGCCGTCGCCAGTTTTAATCGCGCCTTGCTGAGCTTTGCGAGCAGACGGACACGGCTGCGATCAGCGCCATTCTCCGGCGGCGGGCCGCCGTTTGCCTGCGGCTGGCGCCGCGCCGCGGTCAGAAGCAGGCTCTCCACCACCTCCCGCATTTCGGCCGAGGCGGTGCCTTCCGGAACGTCGACATTGAGCCATGTTCGCAGCTTGGGCGGCAGATCGAGCACATCCTCCTTGCGCCGACGGATCATGATTCCATGCAGCTGCGTCGTGAGTTCCTCCAGGTTGCTCGCGCCGTTGGTCTCCCAGCCGTAGCCGTTGTGGGTCGCATCGCAGTAGCGCTTGGCAAACGACAGGAAACTGGTCGCCAGCGGATGACGGACGAGCTGCAGCAGCGGAAAAAGGTCCCGCGGTCGGTTGGAAAGCGGTGTCCCGGTCAGGACGTAGACGACGGGGTCGCCGCCGTTTTCGAGCGCGAGCCGGCCCGCGAGCCGGCTGCGCTGGCTGGTGTGATTCTTGAGGTAGTGCGCCTCGTCGAACACGAGCCCGCCCCAGGGAATGGCCGCGAGTGTGTCGATCTGCTTGCCGAGGATGTCATAGTTGACGACGACCCAGCCACGATAGCCCGCGGGCAGATTAGCCGGTCCGCCGCCAGCCAGGACTTCGCAAGTCGCAGCGGCATCGACCATCCGGATCTCTCGCACCCAGTTCCGTTTCACCGAGGCGGGGCATACCACGAGGTACGGTCCGGCGGGTTCGGCGTGGCGCAGGGCAACGATGGCCTGCCGCGTTTTCCCGAGCCCCATATCGTCGGCAAGGATCGAGCGGCGACGGGCGAGAAGAAACGCGATGCCCTCGATCTGGTGGGCGAAAAGCCCCGTTGAAATCTTCAGGGCCTGTTGGAACGCCGCCTCATCGACTTCTGAGGAAGGGGGAGCGGATAGGAAAGTTGGCGCTTTCATGGGCGGGTCTCCCGTTCTTCGATGATTGGAACCGGGAACGACGCGAAGATCCCCATCCAGAAGGTGAAATCGAATACGACGCGGGCGAGCCGCCGGGGTTCGCGTCCCGTGCAGTAACAACGGGCCAGTCCGGGATCGGCGAGTTCGCCGATGAAACGCCGCGTCGCCTGCGCTATCTGCACTTCGCCGTCGGAGCGGATGCTGCCGAGCGCGTAAGACTGGTAGAGTCGCTGGTAGGTTTTGAGGTAGTCGGCTCCGGCTTCGCTTAGCATCGCCCGGCACTCATCGGGATGGTTCTTGGCAAAGTTGCGACCTCCGTTCCATCCCGTCTCCAGCCAGAAGGAGAAGTCCCAGGGATTATTCAGGGTCGTGGCAACGGGATAGATCGCTGCCGCCGCCTGATGGATAACCCGCCGCTCGATTGTCGCGGGTTGGTAGTAGTCGGCGGTGAATTCGACGAACGGGGGGAAAATCGGCTTCCACTCGCTCCGGCTCCAAATGAACAGGCGTCCGGAGAGGAACTGATTCTCCAGCCAGAGCGTCTTGATGTGTTCCTGAATTTTCTGTGCGGTCTCGGGGCTCTCGCGTGCGATCACCAGCCCACAGCGAATGCCATGCAGAATCCGCAGCAGCAATTCCTGGCGGGGCTCGGGCGAAGATGCGCCGTCGGCGGAGCGTTCCCACTGCTGCCGCAGGAACCGGTTGATTTCATCCGTCCAATCCCTTTCGCCCGGAAAGGCGGCGATCAGGGCGGCCGTGAAGCCGACCAACTCTCCGGCGGGCGGAACAGATTCCCCGGCCAGCAGTTCCTCAAGGCTGGCGGCGGCCTCGGGGCCGCGCAGGCCGAGCATGACGCCGTTGGCGAATCCGATCGTCGCCAGGCGCATTGGGAAATGCTCGTTGATGGCTACCCCGAATTCCAAAGCGGAGCGGGCCAGGTTGTCCGCGATACTCTCCAGTTTCAAGCTGAGCCGGGGCAGCGTTAGCACAGGCAGCTCTTCAACAGTTTTCGTTTTCATATTTTTTGGTCTCCTGAACCCGCATCATTGGTCCACCGTGGCGTTATTGCTCGGTTGGTGACCCCCGGTGACCGGGATTCGTCTTGTGATGCTTCTAAGGAGGAATATCGGCCGATTATTGTCGGACCGCAAGGCTACCGGTTGTCATAGTCCGACGGCAAAGGACCCGGAGGTTGAGCCGCTCTAGTCCCCTTTCTCCTCTCTGCTGCCATTCGGCGCGGACTGTGCCGGCATCAAGCCACGGCCTCAACGTAGAGGTATTGCTGAAAGCCGGTGAAGCCTGCTTGATCTCGTTTTCATAAGTATTAAGAGGGCCGGCGGGCGGTCTGTGCCCTTAGTTGTTAAGACAGTTCCGCGGGTGAGGGACTTTTGCGTTAGTGAACAGACGAGACTTCAGGTGCATCCAATCCGTCGACTCCATCGCCCAACACGCGTCATTCGTGACCGCGAGCCACTTCCAGAGGTTTTCCGGTAGGCCGTCGATGTAGTGGCGGCGGTCGGTTTTCATCTTGTGGGCCGGGAGGAGAATCCCCCGGTCCTCAAAATTGAGGTCTTTCTTCTCGAGTCGGAACGCCGACGAGAACCGTATTCCCGCAAAGGCTTCGAGCGCCAGGCGCCCGAGGGCGTCCCGGTGGTGAGCCAATGCGTAAGCAAAGAGCTGCGCGGTCTGCGGCACGGTCAGGATTTCGACGACCTCCACCGCCTCGCTCCGCTGCGGGATGTCCGCACAGGGGTCTTTAGAAACTTTGCGGTGGAACGCGTAGAGGGACCGGATTTGCTTCCGGTACGAATTGAAGGTGGCGTTTGCCTCGAACCCGAGGTCGTCGATCCACGTCTCGATGTCCTCGCCGGACACAGCGTCGAGCTTGTTGGCTCCGAACGTGTCCGAGAATAACCCGATCTTCTGGCGTTTATGACACTCCGTGCCGGCGCCGATCTCATCTCGCGCGAGGAGCTCCTTGACGTGGGTAAGGTAATCCTTGCAGGCGTCGACCACAGTCAGCGTGCACGGCACTTTGCCGGATGCGGTCAGATTGCTCCTCCAGCCAGCTACGACGTCCTGCCACGGGGTCTCGCCGATGGCCGCACGGAAGGCCCGCCACGCCACTTTCTCGGCCCGGGGCATCTCGTCCCCCAGGATTCCCTTCTTACTGGCTGTAATCAGCGCATTGAACCGCCTGTCGCGGTCGTCGACGTTCGCAAAAAATTCTTTCTTACGATCGTCCTTATCTGGGTCGTCGCTGGGTGCCCGCCACTGCACACCGTAGGGGCTCGGCCGGTCGAGCCGGGGCTTCAGCTTCAAAACACCACGAACGGTTGAACCATGGGGGTCGCTTGGAGGCTGTTCTGGGTGTTCCTTGGGGGCCAAACTCATGGCTTTAAAGGCCGTAAGTCGTCTCGTTCCGTGTCGAGATTTACCTCTGAAACCCCCGATACCGAGTGTCACTCGGTACCGGTGGTGGACCCTAGCGGGTTCGAACCGCTGACCTCCTCAATGCCATTGAGGCGCTCTACCAACTGAGCTAAGAGCCCATGCACCAATCCAAGCCGGAGAAAAGTTGGTCTTCCGGCGGCGAACGCAAGGAATTTTTCAGAGATCGCCTCTTTCGCGCAAAGTAAATGGAAACTCGATGGGTTCACTGCGGTGGTCCGGCCGGGCCGGCAGCTGGATGCGCCGAACCGCTTCCAAGACAGCGCGATCGAAGTCCGCACTGCCCGAAGACTTGATGATTCGCGCGCCAGTTAGCGATCCGTCGGCGTTATTCTGCACCCGAACGACTGCGACCAAAGTGTCGCTGAGCCCCGGCGGCAGCTCGAAAGCCTGGGTCAGCCGTTGCTTAAACAGGGAAAAGTAACCGGCCAGCGCATCGTCGTTGTTGCTCACCAGGGCCTTACCGCCCGCCCCACCCTTTTTATTTTCGGTCGACCCCCCCACCACGCCCTTGGCAATGCCCTCGGCGTCGACCTTGGGGGCTCTGGCGGAGCCGGTCTTCTTGTTGGCCCGGTCAAATTCCTCCTTGGTCATCTTCTTCTGCTCCTCCGCCAGGCGCTTGGCCTCGGCGGCCCGCTCTTTCGCAACCTCCATCTTGGCCTTCGATTCCGCCCGGATGATTTTCCGTTGAATCTGCTGTTTGAAATTTGGAACCGTGGGCGCATCGGCAGCCTTCACGGGCGCAGGCGTGGCGGGGGCAACCGGCACCGGCTTGGGCGGTTCGGGCGGCGCCTTGACCGGTTCGGCCTTCGGCGGTTCGGGCGGTGCCTTGAACGGTTCGGCCTTCGGCGTCGGCGGCGTGGCCAAATCCAACTTCACGCCATCCGGTGTGCCGAGGGCGGGCGCAACTTTCGCCCCGTAATTGTCCCCTTCCCCGGCGACCAACTCGAGCACCCGCGGCAGGTTCTCCGTCGATTGGTGGGCCACAAAACTCAAAAGCAAAAAGACCGCGATGGCGATCGCGTGCAGCGTGGCCGAAAGCAGGAAGGCGCTGCCCGTTCGGTCGGTCATGGCTTGGTCCCTTTGGAGGCGGTCATGCACTTCCTCGTCGTAGCCCTGCCCGAGAGGGCAGGGCTGGACGGTTCGATTGAACCGATCTGTCCCGCTTCTCTCGAAGCGGGCTACCTCGACGCTGTTTCCGAGGAGTCGGAGTGGGTTCCCTCTCCGCGAATGAATCCACGGCAAGGGGGAACCCGATGGACTCATCGGATTTTGAACGGCTCACCCTCAAGTCAGCCCGTTGGGGACAACGGGCTCCACCTCCGATTGCATCGTTACGGCTTAGACTCTGTTGCGCAGGCGGCGCCATGGTCAATTCTTCGTCTGGTAGTCGATCGTGAAACGGACCAGACCCGCTTTTTCCACCTCGTTGAAAAGCTCAGCCACCTTCTCGTAGTAGACCTTCGCGTCGCCGCGGATCCGGATGACCGGCGGCTTCGGCTCGGCGGCAAAACCCTTCAAGCGGGTGCGCAATTCGGCCACCGTCACCGGCGCGGTCTTGTTGTCGACGTAGAAACGTCCGCTGGCGTCCACCCCGACAGCGACAAACCGATCCTCCTTGTCCAATTTTTGCTGCGGGACCGCCACCAGCTTCGGCAGGTTCACCGGGATCGTCTGTTCCTGCTGAATCAGCGGCGTCGCGACCATGAAGATGATCAGGAGCATGAACCCGAGATCGATCAGGTTGGTGACGTTCAAATCCGCAATCGGCTGCGCGGTGCGGGTGCGGCGAAAATTCCGGGCCATGGGGGAGTTGGTCGGGGTTCGCGGCTAGAGATCGGGATGACTCGGCAATTCGCCGCGTGGCGACGGGCCGCGCCCGACCAACTCCCGAATCCGCCGCGCCGCGGCGGGCCATGGGAAAAGAAGGGGAGGTTTTCCCAGCGCGGAGCGCTGTTCTAGCCCGGATACCCAACCGGGCCGCGACCACGGAAAAGAATTTTGCACGGAAAAGAGGTTCGGTTGTAAACAGCGGTGATGCATCCGGGCTAGTTCGACTCGAGCTCGATGCGATCCGCGAGGGCGCTCGCGTAGTTTTCCAGCTCCGTGATCATTTCCCGCGTATTACCGAGCAGGAGATTGTAACCAAAGACCGACGGAATCGCGACGACCAGGCCGGCGATCGTGGCCAGCATCGCGCCCGAGACGCCCGGGGCGAGCTGCTGGATGCCGGCGCTTTGCTGCATGGCGACCGAGCTGAAGGCTTCCATCACGCCCCACACGGTGCCGAGGAGGCCGATGAACGGCGCGCCGGACACAATCGACGCGAGGAAAATCATGCTTGATTCATAGCGCAGCGTCTGGCGCGCGAGCGCGCGCTGGATGGCATTCTCGGCGTGCTCGAGGCGGGCGCGCGGATTTTCCTGGCCGCGTTCCTTGCCAATCGCGGCGGCGCGCCAGAAATTTTCCAGCGCATCGGCAAACACGTCGGCATAGGGGATGACGCGCTGATCGCGAAACGACTCCGGCAAATCCAGGAGGGTCTTCTGCTCGCGCAGGTGCTGTTCAAACCGGTAGTTCAGGCGGCGCAGGCGCTTCAGCTCGAAATATTTTCCAAACATAATCGTCCAGGCGACGAGGCTCAGGACGATGAGCCCGACGACGATGACCTTGTCCATCGAGTCGCAGCGCTCGAAAATCTCGATGATGTTGGTGGTGGCGAGGAGAGGCGGGAGCAAAGTCGGCGCGAACATGTGGGTGGCGAGAGAACAGTTGGGACTTTGATCGGCGCGTTCAACGGAAAACCCTAGCCCGCATATTTCGCACTCTGATTGGTTTCGGCGGATCGCCGACGACGGAGGCAGCGGTATTTTTGCGTTAGCGATGAGGAGATGCGGGCTAAAAGCAAAAACCGCCGCGGTTTTGCCCGTAGGCCGGACACTCAAAGCGGCTGAGACCACGGCGAAGATTTTGGAACACGCGGTGGCGGCGTCTGAGAGAGGAGTGGGGCCATATCGGTTCGGATTGGTTAGGTCCGCGACGATTTAGGGGAGGGCCGAGCTCTTTTGGTGGCGGCGGCGCCCCGGTGCGAAAAGTCCGGGATGGGCCGGCGGCGGCCACTGCCCAACAATTCCAGTTTCCGCGTGACAAGGCGATTTTTCTCCTCCCGCCTTTCTCTCCCACCATGTTTCGCGCCCGCACTCTGACCGCTCTCCGCGCCCGCGCAGCCCGCATCCGGGGCCAGCGCGCCATCGTGGGCTTCGACGGCTTCGTCGATCTCATTGTCACACCCGTCGGCCTGCGCCGCGCGCAGGGTGCGGCCTTCACGCCCATCGACACGCTGACCGAGTTTGGCGAGCGCGTCGTGGGTGCCGCGGGCAAGAGCACGAACATCGAGCTTTATCCGCGGGCCGAGAAGCTCGGCGGCAACGGCCCCATCATGGCCAACGCGCTGCTCGCGGGCGGCGCCGACGTCACCTACATCGGGGCGCTCGGCCAGCCGCAAGTCCACCCGGTGTTCGCCGCCATGGCCCGGAAAGCGCGGGTGATATCGCTCTGCGCCCCGGCGCATACGACCGCGCTCGAGTTTACCGACGGCAAATTGATGCTCGGTGCCATGCGCAGCCTCGACGAGGTCACCTACGATCGGATCTGTGCCACGATGGGAGAAAGCGCCTTCGAGGCTGAACTCGCCGCCGCCCGGCTCATCGCCCTCGTGAACTGGACGATGATTCCCAACATGACGGCCCTTTTCGACCGGTTGGCGGAACGCCTGCTCCCGCGCCTGCCCGCATCGGCTGACCGGATTTTCTTCTTCGATCTCTCGGATCCCGAAAAACGCGCGCCCGACGACCTGCGCGCCGCCCTCGCCTCGATCGCACGCTTCGAAAAATCAGGTCGTGTCACCCTCGGACTCAACCTCAAGGAGGCCCAGCAGGTCGCGGCCGCCCTGCGGCTCCCGCCGACATCGGAGGATGAAGCCGGGCTGTGCGCGATGGCGGCGGAAATCCGCACCCGCCTCGCCGTGGCCACCGTGGTCATCCATCCGCGCGAGTCGGCGGCCTGCGCCACGGCCGCCGGCACCGCCTGGGTCCCCGGGCCCTATGCCGAGCGCCCACTCATCACGACGGGCGCGGGCGATCATTTTAATGCGGGCTTCACCACGGGCCAGATGCTGGGCCTGGAGCCCGAGGCGTGCCTCACCCTCGGCGTCAGCTTCAGCGGACACTATGTGCGCACCGCGGAAAGCCCGAGCCTGGAAGCCGCCGAAACGTTCCTCGCCAACTGGCACTAATTTCCCCACCCTCGCCTCATGCCTCTGAAGCAAAAGCCCACTGGGAAATTAATCTCGTTCGAAGGTTCCGAAGGTTCCGGCAAATCCACGCAAATTGCCCGCCTCGCCGCCCATTTTCAAAAATTGCAACGCGACGTCATCTCCACCCGCGAGCCCGGCGGGACGGAGATCGGCGAGCAGGTTCGCGGGATTATTGTCCACAATTCCCGCGGCGACGAGATGTGCGCCGAAACCGAACTGCTCCTCTTCGCCGCCGCGCGCGCGCAGCTCGTCCGGGAGGTGATTGCGCCGGCGCTCAGCCGTGGCACGATTGTGCTCAGCGACCGCTTCCTCGATTCCTCCACGGTCTATCAGGGCATCGGCCGGAATCTCGCGGCCGATCCGGTCAATCAGATTAACCGGTTCGCCGTCGGCAATGTCATGCCGGATTTGACCATCGTCATCGACGTGCCCGAAGAGGTCAGTCTCGCGCGGCTGAAACAGCGTGCCTCCGACGTGCCCGACCGGATGGAACGCGAGAACATCGGTTTCTACCGCAAGGTGCGGGAGGGCTATCTCGTCCTCGCCAAGGGCATGCCGGAACGCTTTGTCGTGATCGACGGCACCAAGTCGGAGGACGTCATTGAGAAGAAGATCTGGGCCGAAGTGCAGGCGCGGGTGAAATGACCACCGGGAGCGCGGCCGCCCTCGGCCGCCGACCCGACTTGCCGCGACCGAGGGCGGTCGCGCTCCCCTCCCACCGATGACCGCCGCCACCCCCTGGCCCCCTGCCCTCGCCGGCACTCCGGCAGTCGCCGTGATCGAGCAGGCCATCGCGCGCCAGCGGCTCTCGCACAGTTTATTGCTCCACGGCGACGACCACGAATTATTGGAAGCCATCGCCCTGGCGATCGCCGACCGGCTGTTGCATCCAGCGGAGTCCGCCACCGGCGCGGCCATGAAGGCCACGACTTCGGCGCGCTTCGCCCCCGCGCAGCACCCCGACTGCTTTGCCCTGCGACCGGCGGGTAAAATGCGGCAAATCTCCGCCGACGCCACCCGCGCGCTCATCACCAAGGTTCAGGTTTCGCCGGCCCTGGCACCGCGCAAAGTGGCCATCCTCCACGAGGTCGATCGGATGAACGTCCAGGCGGCCAATATTTTCCTCAAGACGCTGGAGGAGCCGCCGGCCAACACGACGCTGCTGCTGCTCACGACGCGCCCCTATGCGCTGCTGCCGACCATTCGGAGCCGCGTCCTGCATTTTCGTTTTCCGTCCGCCGCCTCCGTCGTCGCGGTCGATGGCTGGGAAGCCTGGCTCGGCGACTATCGCGCGTGGCTCGGTCGGCTGGCCGAAGGCGCGACGACCGACAAGCACGCCGTGGCGGATCACGTTTTCACCCTCTACGGTTTGGTCGCCCGGTTCAACGCCGTGCTCGAGTTCGCGACCGACGCGACCTGGAAGCTGCAAAAGGAAAAATTGCCGGCCGACCTCGACGACGACGAGCAGATCGCGATTGAAACCGGCATCGCCAACGGGCTCCGGTCGCGGCTGTTCATCGAGGTCGAGCAGGCCACGCTCACCTTCGCGCTGCCGCGATTGCTCGCGGGCGATGACGTCACGCGTCGCGCCCTGACCACGGCGATCGACAAGCTCGAGCACAACGTCCGGCTGCTGCGGTTGAACCTCAACGAAGCCGCCGCGCTGGAAGATTTTCTGCTGGCCTCGCTGCGCATCTGGTCGCGCCGCAGCTGACCCCGTTTGTCGTCCCGCCTTCAGGCGGTTGCGAAGGCTCTTAGTTCCGACTGAAGCCGGAACTACAAACCGAGCCCCCTCAAAACCTGGCCTGCGCCCCGTTATCTCACGCGAGTGATTTCGCTTTGCGCCGCCCGCCAGCGCCGTCAACTATTGTCGCCACTTCCCCCATGAAATCCCCCCGCTCCGATTCAAATCCGTCCTCCTCCGAAACTCGCTCCGCCGCCGTGTCGCGCCGGGATTTCCTGCGCACGTCCGCCACCGCGGCGGTCGGCGCCCTGGTTCTCCCCGGTGTCGCCAAGGCCGAGCGCGACTGGACCAACGTCCAGCCAGTGCGTTATCCGGACACGGACATCGTCGCCCTCGATCCTCGTTTCAACAAATACAAGATCGGCAATACGCCCATTCAGCGCCTGCACGTGGGCACGATGTGGGCCGAGGGCCCGGCGTGGAATGCGGTGGGGCGTTACCTGCTGTGGAGTGACATCCCCAACGACCGGCAGATGCGCTGGATCGAGGACGACAACCGCGTCACGGTTTTTCGTCAGCCCGCCGGCAACAGCAACGGCAACACCTTCGACTGGGAGGGCCGGCAGATCGCGTGCGAGCACGGCAATCGCCGCGTCGTCCGCTACGAGCACAACGGCGGCTTCACCGTGCTGGCTGACAAATTTGAGGGAAAGGCCTTCAACGCCCCGAACGATGTCGTGGTGCACCCCGACGGCGGTATCTGGTTCACGGACCCGGGCTACGGCAGTCTCGGAAATTACGAAGGGCACAAGGGCGAACTGCTCCTGAAGGAGGCGACCTATCGAATCGACGGAAAGACCGGGAAACTCGCGAAGGTGTCGGAAGACGGGTTCAAGCCGAATGGCCTGTGCTTTTCGCCGGATTACAAGAAACTCTACATCGCTGACACCGGTTCATCGCACTACCCGAACGCGCCGAAAAACATCCTCGTGTGCGACGTCATCGACGGCACGAAACTCGGCAAGGCCCGTGAATTCACCTCGATGAAGATGGCCATGAAGGGCGGCGAGCAGGCGGGAATGGCCGATGGCATCCGGGCCGACGTCGACGGAAATATCTGGGCCGCGGGCGGCTGGGTGGGCGACGGCTACGACGGTGTGCACGTATTTGCGCCCGACGGCCAGCGCATCGGGCTGATCAAACTGCCGGAGATTCCCTCCAACCTTTGTTTCGGCGGCGGGAAGCGCAACCGGCTGTTCATCACGGCCAGCCAGTCGCTCTACTCGGTCTACGTCGAAACGCAGGGCGCGCACATCACGTAATTGGCTTCGCGCCGGGACAGGACAGGAATGCCCGAGTTTGTAGTTCCGCCTTCAGGCGGAAGGATTGGCGTTGGCGGACGCCAACCGGATTCCGTCTAAAGGCCGGAACTACAAACCCAGGGCCAAATCGTCCGGATGCGGGCACAAAAAAAGGGCGGCCGAAAATCGGCCGCCCGCGTTGGGTTAAATAATTCTTTGGCTCAGCCCTTCTTCGGCGCCGCGCCACCCTTCTTGGTGGCCGGAGCGCCGCCACCGTAGGGATTGTTGCCAATCAACGCCCCCGGCTCGGGCGCGTTGGCGGCTCGCGGGGCCACCGTCGAAAGAGCGATGCGGAAGGTGACCCACTGATTGGCTGTCATCCCATAGGTGCTCCAGCGATTCGTCGTCATCAGGCCGTGAGCCCCGTACTCGGTCCAACTGCCGCCGCGCATTTCGTGGTGCGGCATGATGATCTCGCGCTGATTCGGGGAGACCGGGCCCTCGGGATCGACCTGATCATCCGCCGAGTACCGGCCGTACCAGTCATAAACCCAATTCCAGCCATTTCCCATCATGTCGTACAGCCCGAACTGGTTCGGCTTCTTCGTCCCAACGGGATTGGGCACGCCACCGCTGTTGCTCCGGATCACGCCGAACTCTTCGGGGCTCGGATCGTTCGACGGATCGTATCCCGCTTCCTGCGCCCTGGCACGGGCCGGCTTCAGGACCACACCCTTCTTCTTAAACGTCTCGTCCTGCTTCGCCTTCGCGTCTGGCGCCAACTTTTCCTCGGTCGCGATAATCTCTTTCCAATAACCCGGATCCGCCGCGGAATTGCCGCGCGCGCCATACTCCCACTGCGCTTCGGTCGGCAGCCGATAAACGTAGCCTTCGGGCAGGCGGCCGGCCGACTGCTCGCGCTCGGTCAACCACGCGCAAAATTGCATGCAATCCGCCCAGCTGAGGCCAAAAACCGGACAGTCGTCCGTCTGCGTGTAGTTCGCGATGCCGGGGTTGCGCCAGCTCAGGCCCTTCTGCCGCGGCTTGGACTTGGACGTGTAGATCCCCGCGTTGCCGATTTCGGACTCCGTGATGTAGCCCGTCGTCTCGACGAAATGGCGGAATTGCCCGACCGTGATCGCGGTCGCACCCATCCAAAAATCTTTCGTGAAGCTGACCTTGTGCTCGGGCTTTTCGTCGCCCGAACTGCCCACGAAGTCCTCCTTGTGTCCCATCAGGAACGAGGCCTTCGGAATCTTCACCATGGTGACGTTGATTCCGGGAATCTTCATCTGCTCGACTTTCTTCGCTTGCTCGGCCGCGTAAATCCCCGCGGCACAGCAGAAGCTAGCCACGGCGACCGCGACCAGGCCGAGACCGGCACGGAGCGCGTCGGAATGTCCGCGGCGCAAATTTAAGACAGGTTTATGAGGACCGGGAGGTGCGTCGTTTTTCATGGAGATTATCGAACTATACTGGGGTGATACCTTCAACTTGGCTCTGTCATTCTGAGCGCAGCGAAGAATCCAGCGAGATCCTCGAAGGCCGTGGCGGGGCGCGGCTCCGAGTGGATTCGGCGTTGCGCTCAGAATGACAGAGCGAGCGGGGTCTAAGGAAGGAAGGTACTCATTGAAACCCCGGGCGATTGCCCGCAAGGAGGAAACTCCGGCTGCAAACGAATCTTGAGTTTCCCGCCTCCTCCCTGTTTCCCGTTGGCATGCCGTCGATCCCCAAGCGTCCCCGCATTCTCACCACCACCGTAGGCTCGTACCCGGTGCCCGACTGGCTCGCCGCCCTGCCCAGCGAGCAGGCCGTGGTCGACGCCACGCGCGTCGTGTTCGACTTGCAACGGCAGGCGGGCATCGATCTGCCGACCGACGGCGAGCTCTACCGCTTCGATGTCAATCACCCCGATACGAACGGGATGATTGAATATTTCATCCGCCCGATGGCCGGCGTGTCGTCCGTCGTCGGCCGCTCGATCACCGAGGAATTTTCGCGTCACCACCCCATGGGTTTTCGGCGCAAGCCGGCCGGCGTCGTGACGGGCGCACTCGGCGAAGGCTCGCTCAATCTCCTCGCCGATTGCCAGCGCGCGGCCGCCGTCGCGGGCGGTCCGTTCAAGTTCACCGTGACGAGCCCTTACATGCTCGCGCGCACGTTGCTCGACCACCACTACGGCAGTTTCGAAAAGCTCACCCTCGCCCTCGGTGAGGTCATCGCGGCGCAAATGCCGGGCCTCCCGGCCCAGTGCATTCAGGTCGACGAGGCGAACATCCCCGGCAATCCCGGCGATGCCCCGCTGGCCGCCGCCGCGATGAATCTCGTGCTCGATGCCATGGATCGCGGCACCGAGCGCGCCGTCCACTTTTGCTTTGGCAACTACGGCGGCCAGACGATTCAGAAGGGCAACTGGGAGAAACTCGCGCGCTTCCTCAACTCCCTGCACACGGATCATCTGGTGCTGGAGCTGGCGCACCGCCCCGCGAGTGACCTCGACGCCCTCAAGCACATCGACAAGAAAATCTCCCTCGGCATCGGCGTCATCGACATCAAGGTCAACCACGTCGAAACCGCCGACGAAGTAGCCGGGCGCATCGCGGCCGTGGAGAAGAAAGTCGGGCCGGACCGCGTCCGCTGGGTGCATCCCGACTGTGGTTTCTGGATGCTGAAGCGCTCCATCGCCGACCGCAAAATCGAAGCCCTCGTGAAGGGCCGGGATCTCTATCTCGGCAGATAAAAACCGATAAATTTTGGCCACAAATCACACAAATGGCACCAATGACACCCTCCGGCGTCTGTGCCCATTGGTGAAATCTGTGGCTTAAAAGCTCCGCTCCTTTTCGTGAACACCCTTTCCATCGAGTCCGCCGAACTCATCCGGGCGGACATCCGGACGCGGCTGCCGTTCAAGTACGGGATCACGACCATGGTGGACGTGCCGCACGTCTTCCTGCGCCTCGTCGTGCGGACACCCGCGGGAACCTTTCGGGGCGTCGCCGCAGATCACCTGCCGCCGAAATGGTTCACCAAGGACCCGACCCGTTCGGTTCCGGGAGAAATCGACGACATGATGGCCGTCGTCCAGCACGCCGCGACCGCCGCCCGTGCGCTTTCGGCCCCAACCGTGTTTCGCTTCTGGCAGGAGCTGTGGGCCGCGCAGACCGCCTGGGCCACCGCCCAAAGCCACCCGCCCCTCCTCGCTCATTTTGGCACGTCGCTCGTCGAGCGCGCCGTGATCGATGCCGTGACCCGCTCGCAGGGCGCAAACTTCGAGCGCCTGCTGCAGGCCAATTTCTTTGGCATCAGGCTGGACGAAATCGATCCGACGCTCGGCAGCGCGGAACCCGCGGACCTCCTGCCGCGCCGGAACTCGGACACGATTCTTTGCCGGCATACGGTGGGCTTGGCCGACCCGTTGACGGATGCGGAAATCGCAGACGCGGACAAACTCCGGGACGGCCTGCCACAGTCGCTCGAGGCCAACATCCGTCGCTACGGGTTGTGTCATTTCAAGATCAAGACCGACGGCAGCAATCCCGACGGCGCGCTCGCCCGTTTGCGCGCCGTCTTCGCGGTGCTGGCGCGCGAGGTGAAGAGCGGCCTCGCCTTCAGTCTCGACGGGAACGAGAGCTTTTCCTCCGCCGAGGCGTTCCGGGATTTCTGGCGACGAGTCGAGGGCGATTCGGCTGTCCAACCCATGCTGCGACACCTCCTGTTCGTCGAACAACCGCTCTCGCGCCTCGTCGCGCTGGATCCGGCTCGCGCGAATCTGACGTCGTGGGCGGACCGTCCGCCGATCATCATCGACGAGTCCGATGCGGAACTCGCCGACCTGCATCGGGCCCTCGAACTCGGTTACGCCGGCACCAGCCACAAGAACTGCAAAGGTATTTTCAAGGGTGTGGCCCACGCCTGCCGGCTGCGGCCGCAGGTCAACCGCCCGCGGCTGATCCATTCCGGCGAGGACCTCTGCAATATCGGTCCGGTGGCGCTCCTCCAGGATCTGGCCGTGCAAGCGGCCCTCGGCGTCGAAAGCGTGGAACGCAACGGCCATCACTATTTCGCCGGCCTGTCGTCGTGGCCCGCCGGGATTCAGGAGGCGGTGCTGGCAGCCCATCCGGATCTCTATGCCGCCACCGAACGCGGGTGGCCGGCGCTCATCGTGCGCGAGGGGAAGATTTCCACGCGCTCGGTGGTGGCCGCGCCCCTGGGCGTCGCGGCGGAATTGCCGTTTGATCAAATCGTCGGACCAAGGTTTTCCCTTTAGGCCATCAGGCACTTTCGGGCAACGGTCACTGGGGCCGCGACGCCCTCGTCGCGGTTTTCCTCATGCGACGCGGCGAGGGCGCCGCGTCCCCAGCAAGACTTCCTTTTCGAGAGTGTTTAGCGTTCTTGACCGGCTTGAACGTCGACGCGATAGGGTCAGCGGAAAAACCGTCGGCATCGGTGTTGCTTCCTCTCCCTCCTTGTGTTGCGGTTTTTTTCCGAGCCCACTACCCCGTCCGCCCGTGATGAGCGCGTCGGACAAATCAACGAATGGATTCAGCTATGAAAATGACCAGCGCACTCAGCGTAATGCGGCGAACCGGTTTCGTGCTTGCCGCGGTTCTCCTTGCCGGACTTCGCGCGGCCCAACCAGCCGCGGCCGGCGCCGACTACATCGAAGGCGTGGTCACGGGACCCAACGGCCCGGAGGCCGGAGTCTGGGTCATCGCCGAGACGAAGGACCTGCCCACGCCGTACGTGAAAATCGTCGTGACGGACGATCAGGGGCGCTACGTACTGCCGGAACTACCCAACGCTTCCTACACCGTGTGGGTGCGCGGCTACGGTTTGGTTGATTCGCCCAAGACACCGGGCACGCCCGGCAAGTTTCTCAACCTGACCGCGGTGCCCGCGCCCAACGCGCGCGCCGCGGCCCAATACTACCCGGCTGGCCACTGGTTCGCGTTGCTCCAGGTGCCGGCCAAGAGCGAGTTCCCCGGTACCGGTCCGGTCGGCAATGGCATCTCGCCCGCGATCAAGACGCAGGCCGACTACATCCGGCAAATCAAGTCGGGGGCCTGTCTCGCCTGCCACCAATTGGGCGAGAAGGCCACGCGCGAAGTACCGGCCGCCTTTCAAACGCTGGAGAGCACGGAAAAATCCTGGGAGCGCCGGCTGCAATCGGGCCAGGCCGGTCCCAACATGATCTCCGCGCTCATGACGCTCGGTCGCGAACGCACGCTGAAGATGTTTGCCGACTGGAGCGATCGCATCAAGGCGGGCGAGGTGCCGCAGGCGCCGCGTCGCCCGCAGGGAATCGAGCGCAACATCGTGATCACCCAGTGGGACTGGGCCGACCCGAAGGCCTATCTCCACGATTTGGTCACGACCGATCGCCGCAATCCCACGATTAATGCCAACGGACTGATCTATGGCTCAACGGAATTAAGCACCGACTATCTGCCCGTGCTGGATCCCATCCGCCACACGACGAGTCGGGTGCCGCTGACCGTCCGCGATCCCGCCACCCCCGCGACCTCGCCGCTGATGCCCGCTCCCTCTCCGACGTGGGGCACGGAACCGATCTGGACGAGCAAGAGCAATGTGCACAACCCGATGTTCGACAGCCAGGGCCGCGTGTGGATTACCGCCACGGTCCGCCCCTCGGCCAATCCCGACGTGTTCAAGAAAGGCTCCGATCATCCTTCGGCCAAATTGTTTCCGGTCGCGAACTCCAGCCGCCACCTCGGCATGTACGATCCCAAGACGCAAAAATACACGACCATCAGCACCGCTTTCAGCACGCACCATTTGATGTTCGCCGAGGATGCCAACAACACGCTCTGGACCAGCGGCGGCGGCCCCGTGGTCGGCTGGTTGAATACGAAGAAATTTGACGAGACCCACGATGAGGTCGCGTCGCAGGGCTGGACCGCGCTCATCCTCGACACCAACGGCAACGGACGCCGTGACGAATACGTGGAGCCGAACGAACCGGTCGATCCCACCAAGGACAAACGGATCAACGCGCCCCTCTACGCCGTCTCCCCGGCGCCCGATGGTTCCGTCTGGGGCTCCGTGCTGGGCTACCCCGGCGCCCTCGTCCGGCTGAGTCCCGGCGCTCATCCGCCGGAGACGGCGCTGGCGGAATACTATGAACTTCCCGTCGACGACAAGGGCGAGCCGATCGAAGGGTTTTCGCCCCGCGGCATGGACGTCGATCGCAACGGCGTGGCGTGGGTCGCGCTGGCGAGCGGACACATGGCCAGCTTCGACCGGCGCAAGGTCAAAGGGCCGCTCAACGGCCCGACCGCCACGGGCCAGCACGCGCGCGAAGGTTGGAGTTTCTACCCCGAGCCGTTGCCGCAGATGAAGGGCGTGGCTTACTCGGGCAGCGCCGAAGGGAGTTACTATACGTGGGTGGATCAATTCAACACCCTCGGCCTCGGCCAGAACGTGCCGATTAACACCGGCAACGAATCGGAAGGTCTGCTCGCGCTGAAGGACGGGCACTTTATCGTGCTCCGCGTCCCCTATCCCATGGGATTCTACACGAAGTGGATGGACGGCCGCATCGACAATCCCAACACCGGCTGGAAAGGCCGCGCGCTGTGGTCGACGGTGAGCACCCGCGCGCCGTTCCATATGGAAACCGGCAAGGGCACCACGAGCAAAGTGATGAAGTTCCAACTCCGGACCGATCCACTGGCGAAGTAGCGCCGGGCCCGCGGCAAGCGTCAGGTAGATTCACCCAACGTCACCGCGACTAAATCGGATAGCCCCATCACGCTCGTAGCCCGCGGCGAGAGCAGCGGGATTTTCCGGTGCTCCACCCGTCTTCGTTCCCTGCCCTCCCGGGCAGGGCTACGCCGAGCCCCTGAATTAATCGGATCTCTTCCGCTCGCCGAAAAGGCTACGCTTCGCTCCGCACTCGTCCCTCGCCCGGCACGACCGGTTTCTGCACCAGAATAAAATGGGCGATCGCCGCCGTCGTGCCCACCAAACCGCCGACCACGAGCGCCGCCTTGAACGATCCGGTGGCCTGCACAATGAGTCCGGTTACAATCGGGGCCGAGGCGCCGCCCAGGTAACCACCAAAATTCTGAATCGAACCGATTGACGCCGTGCAACTCTTCGTCGCGGCGACCGACGCCATCGCCCAGGCCGCGCTCGAGTTGCAATTCAACAGGAACAACGAAATCGAAATACAGCAGACCGCGATGGTGCTCGTCGGGGCGTACGCGGCCAGCACGGTGAAGAGCGCGGTGCCGAGGAGCGTGACGACAATGGGCCACTTTCGGCTCATGAGCGGCGAAAAGCCGCGCCGCACCAGCGCATCACACACGCGACCGCCAATCAGGCTGCCGCCCACGCCGAAGACGTAGGGAATCGCGGCGACCCAGCCGGTCCGGGCAATGCTCAGATGCCATTCCGTCGCCAGGTATTGCGGCAGCCACGCGTTGTAAATCCACAGCACGTAGACCGTGCCAAAAAAACCGAGGATCATGCCCCAGGTCGTGGGGAAGCGAAATAGGTCCTTCCAGTCCTGCCAAGTCACGGGCTTGGTCTCCGTCTGGTCGTCCGCGAGATAGGCGCGCTCCTCGGACGTCAGGTCCACCTGATCGGGGTTGCGATGCAGCCAAAACGCCACGGCGGCGATGGCGAGCCCAACCAGGCCCATGGTCGCAAACATCCAACGCCAGCCCAACTGCAACATGAGGAAGGTCAGCAACGGGGCCGCGATCGCCGTGCCCAAGCTGCTCGAACAATTCCAGACGCCGGTGGCGAAGCCGCGTTCCCGGCGGTGAAACCAATCGGACACCACACGCGCACAGGTCGGAAACTGGGGCGACTCGCCCACGCCGAGCAGCACCCGCACCACGATAAACTGCCAAAAATTTCCGACGAAACCGCCGAGCACCTGGGCCAGCGACCACAAGCCGAGCCCACCGGAAAGCATCCCACGCGCGCCGATGCGATCCACGAGGGCGCCGGCCGGCAGCTGCGCAAAAGCATACGCCCAGAGAAACGCGGAGAGCAGAAAACCGCTTTCGGCCATCGAGAAATGGAGATCGCTCCGGATCAACGGCAGGCCGATCGCCAGCGTCGCTCGATCCACATAATTGATGACGCCGCCGACCACGAGCAGGATCAAAGCCGCCCGTTGAATGCGGCGGATCCGAGGCGAAGCCGTGGCCGGGGCGATGGGTTGGGCCATCAGCGGAGGGGAGGATGCACCGGGATCGTTCATAGCGGGGACGGGGTAAGAGCTCGGGAAAAAGCGAAGCGAGCCAGAGTCAACAGTTGCTCTCTCCCGTTTGGCGATGGTGTTTTCAAGATCGCAGGAAGTTTTTCCGGTGAAGAGCCGAGCGTTTGTAGTCCCGCCTTTAGGCGGAATTCTTACGACGCCAACCTTCCGCCTGAAGGCGGAACGACAAACCCCACCCCTGGGCGCTCGACGCCGGAACCTATTTGGTGAATCCTTCGTCTTCCGTCGCACCCCACCCCACCATGCATTTTCCCCGGATCAACGCGGTTTCCCTGCTCAAGATCATTGCCGCCGGATGCAGCCTTTTACTCTCCAATTCCCTCCCCGCCGCGATGACCGCGGCCGGCAAGCCCACGCTGTTTATCGTCAGCGACTCGACCGCGCGGAATTCGGGACCGGGCAAAAATGGCCAGCCGCTCGCCGGTTGGGGCGCACCGTTCGCTGATTTCTTCGACGCCACCAAGGTCACCGTTTTCAACGCCTCGCACGCCGGCCAGTCGAGCCGCACGTACTATAACAACCCCGACGACTGGCCCAACACGCTCAGCCAGATCAAGGCGGGCGATTTCGTGTTGTTGGTTTTCGGCCTCAACGATGGCGGCCCGCCCTACACCGCCACCTCCCGGGGCTCCGTTCCCGGCCTCGGGGAAGAAACCAAGGACGTGAAGCGGGCCGACGGCACCATCGAAAAGGCGCACACGTACGGTTGGTATATGTCGACGATGGCCAACGACGCCCGGAAGAAAGGGGCGCAAGTCTCTTTCCTGACCGTGACCACGCGAAATATCTGGCGGAATCCTAGCGTGGAATTCCGCGATGCCACTCCCGTCGGACCGCTCCCGGCGGACTACAACCCCGCGCTCGACCGGATCGAACGGGGCACCGCGGACGGCCAGTATACGCAATGGACGAAGGACCTGGCGGAAGAACAGCACCTGCCCGTCCTCGATCTCACGAATCTGGGCGCGGACCGATTCGAGAAACTCGGACGGGAAAAGGTGAACGCCCTTTTTTCCGATCACAACCACACGACCATTCCGGGGGCGGCGTTCGTGGCCGAGACGATTGTCGCCGGCCTGAAGGCCTTTCCCCACAGCCCGTTTCTCCCGCTCCTCTCGCCCAAGGGTCAGGCCGTCGACGCCGCCGATCTCAAATACGTGCGAGAAAACGCGCCGCGGTGAGGGAGCTTCCTTGTAGTAACGGGGCTCGAGTTCGTAGTTCCGCCTTCAGGCGGAAGGATTGGGCCGGCCTGATTCCGCCTGAAGGCGGGACTACAAACCCGGAGCCAAAAAATACTCATTGGCGCGGACCCGAACACCTGATCACATCGCCCCTCTGTGAAAACCCATCGCATTGCGCTTTATCCCGGTGACGGAATTGGCACGGAAGTCGTCGACGCCACGGTCGCCGTGCTCGCCGCCGTCACCACGAAACTCGGCGGCTTCCACCTCGCCTACGAGCGCTTCGACTGGGGCATGGCCCACTACGATTTGCACGGTCGCGTCGTCCCGGAGGACTTCCTGACGACCCTGCGCCGTTTCGATGCCATCTTCCTTGGTGCGGTCGGCTGGCCGGCCCGGCTCCCGGACCACATCACCCTCACGCCGCTGATTAAGTTGCGCCAGGCCTTCGACCTTTACGCCTGCGTCCGGCCGGCCCGGACCTATCCCGGCGTGCCGGGTCCGCTGCGCAGCGACAAACCCATCGATGTCGTGGTCGTCCGGGAGAATTCCGAAGGCGAGTATATCGACAATGGCGGACTCTTCGCGACCGGCACGCCGCAGGAGGTCGCGGTGCAAACCGCCGTGCATACCCGCCGCGGCATCGAGCGGATCCTGCGCTTCTCGTTCGCCCTCGCCCGGACCCGCCGCCGGAAACTGACCATGATCACCAAGTCCAACGCGCAACGTTACGCGTACGTGCTGTGGGACCGCGTGCTCGCCGAGTTGGCGCCCGAGTACGCCGACGTGGTCACCGACAAGCTGCACATCGACGCGGCTACCCTCGAGCTGGTCCGGCGGCCGCACACCTTTGACGTGATCGTCGGCTCGAATCTTTTCGGCGATATCCTGAGCGATCTGACCGGCGGCATCACGGGCAGCCTCGGGCTGAACCCCTCGGCCAACCTGAACCCCGAGCGCAAATTTCCGTCGCTCTTCGAACCGGTGCACGGATCCGCTCCGGATATCGCCGGCAAGGGCATCGCCAATCCCACCGGCTCGGTCCTCAGTGCCGCCATGATGCTTGAGTGGCTCGGCGAGAACGCCGCGGCCACCGCCATTCGCTCGGCCACCGAGCGCGCGCTCGCGGCGGGGAATTCGACCCCCGACATCGGCGGCAAAGCCAGCACGAAGCAAATCACCGACGCCATTGTGCAGCAGATCGGCACGTAGCGCCGGTCTCTGACCGGCGCTGAAATCCCTTGGTCGTCCTCAATCATGCCCCCCCCCGAAACAGCGACTGAAGGAACGAAAACGACGCCCCCTTCGCCGTCAGCCCAAACCTGGCGCTGGGTGGTTCCCGTGCTGGCGGGCGTGGTGATTGCACTGACCCCCGCTCCGGCCGGGCTGACGGCGCAGGCGTGGCATTATTTTGCGGCGTTCGCCGCGGTGATCCTGGCGCTGATCACGGAGCCCATGGCCGCGGCGGCCGTGGGGCTGATCGGCGTGACGTTCACGGCCGTCTCGGGATTGGCGTTCACGCCAGCCCAGCTGGCGGACCCCGCCTTCAAGCCACCCGCCGAAGCGGTGAAGTGGGCGCTCGCGGGTTTCGCGAACAGCACGGTGTGGCTCATCTTTGCGGCGTTCGTTTTTTCGATGGGCTACGAGAAGACCGGCTTCGGCCGGAGAATCGCCCTCGTCCTCGTCCGCTGGCTCGGCCGACGGACGCTCGGCTTGGGTTATGCCATCGCGCTGTCGGACCTCGTGCTCGCGCCGTTCACACCGTCCAACACCGCGCGCAGCGGCGGCACCGTCTATCCGGTGATTCGCAACATTCCCCCGCTCTACGGCTCGCTCCCCGGCGAGACTTCACGGCGCATCGGCGCGTATCTCATGTGGACCGCGTTCGCGACCACATGCGTGACGAGTTCGATGTTCGTGACGGCGCTGGCGCCGAATTTATTCGCGCTCGAGCTCGTGAAGAAGGCCACCGGCGTGGAGGTGACCTGGGTGCAATGGTTCGTCGGGTTCCTGCCCGTCGGAGTGTTCCTGGTCCTCCTGGTGCCGTGGCTCGCCTACAAAATTTATCCGCCAGAGATTCGGACCAGCGAGGAAGTGCCGCGCTGGGCAGCCCAGGAAATCGAAAAAATGGGTCCGCTTTCCCGGAAAGAGATCACGATGGCCGCGCTGGTACTCGGCGCGCTGGGCTTCTGGATTTTCGGTGCGAACGTCATCGATGCCACAATGGTGGCCGTGGCGGGCATCGCCGGGATGCTGCTCTGCCAGGTCGTAACCTGGGACGACATCGTCGCGAACAAACCCGCGTGGAACGTCCTGGCGTGGTTTGCCACGATGGTGACGATGGCGGATGGCCTGAGCAAAGCGGGGTTCGTCGTGTGGGTGGGCAAAGGCGCGGCGGGTCTGCTGACCGGCTATTCTCCGATCGTCGTCATGACCATGCTCGTGGCCTTCTTTTTCCTGATCCACTACATGTTCGCCGGACTGACCGCGCACACGACGGCGGTTTTGCCCGCGGTGGTCGCGGCGGGCGCGGCCGTTCCGGGCATTCCGCTCCGCGACTTCGGGCTGCTGCTGGTGTTCACGCTTGGCATCATGGGCGTGCTCACGCCCTACGCGTGTGGACCGGCGCCGGTTTTTTTCGGAAGTGGCTACATCCCGCGAAAGGACTTCTGGCGACTGGCCTTCATCTTTGGAATGATTTTCATCGTTACGCTGCTGGTGATCGGGATGCCCTGGTTGCGCGTGATTGGACGGTGAGGGGCTTCGCCCGCAAAGGGGAAGGCCGAGCGAGAATGGATGCAGGCTAGAAAATCGTGTTAAACGGCACCCGGTTGTCGCGGGCGAAGGCGGCGCCGCTGCCGGGAGCCGCGGTGAGTTCGGTCCACGAACTCACGCGCAAGTAGCCGCTGCCGGAGCCGGCACCGGGCGTGGGGCCGGCCGACGTGGATACCGTCGCCAGCTGCACATCGTAGTGCACGTCGCCGGATCCTGACACCGTAACCGTACTCCCAATGATCGCACCATAAACGCCCCCACTGCCGTTGAGCTGGATGGCGGCGTTTGGAGCGTAAATCGTCCCAACAAAAGACGCACTGCCGTTGATTTCCACCGATTGGGAGCTACCCGAAGCCTTCGTCCCCCAGATGGTCGCCTTCGAAGCGTTTCCCGTATTATTCACCATCCCGGCCCCATTAATTGTGATGGTGCTCGCGCAATAAAGATTAAGTGACGGCGTGCTGCCAGAGTTGATGACGATCTTGGCACTGCCGTTGATTGTCGCGTCAGCGTCGGAGATCAGATCCACCGGCCCGGCGATGGTGAGCGTTGCATTACCATTTAGCTGCATCGCCGACGCGCGATATAAATATCGCCCATTGGCTCCGGCGACATCGCCCACGCGGGGCAAAGTGATGGTGCTGGTTAAATTTCCGAGCGAAATGGTGCTTCCCGTCGGCGCAGTCGCGTCCTGCAGATTAGCATTAAAATCCGTCCGGACCCTCGACGTATCGACCAGCGGAGTGCCTGGAGAAGTCGCCCCGTAGATTCGCCCGCTGCCGCCCACACTCGGGGCCGTCCCCCCCGTCGCCACATAGCCGTAAATCGTCGCGGAGCCCGTGACCTGAACCGTCGAATTCGTCGCCACCGTGGCGCGGTCGCTCCGGTTCGTGCCGGAATTATAGGCCCCAACGCTCGAGTCGTAGCTATCGATATCAGCGCTACCGCTAAACGTGACCGTGCCCTTGGCCACCACCCCATTCGCCCAAATCCTGGCCGGCGACGTGCTCCCGATCTTGAGCTGCTTCACGACTCTGGGCTGCCGGGGAATGTTCAAGACCCCCGCCGCGGTGATGACGGGCGAGGAACCGGCGGCATTATCAACGCGGATGTAGAGCGCGCCGGTCGCCTGAACAAAATCAAAACCGGTCGTGATCGACTTCTGATAATCCGTCGTGCTCCCGGAAACGAGGGACCAGCCGTTCGCCGCGGTCACCCCGGCGCTGTTGACGGCATAGAGCCCCTCCTCGACTGCGGCTTCGGCGAGGTTCAACGCCACGGACTGATACTGGGAACGCGTCGCCAGCCGCGCTTCCTGGGTGGAACGCATGAGGAAGCCCGACGCAATGACGGCCGTGACGGCCGCCAGGACCAACACCGTGATGACCGCGCTGCCGCGATCAGTGCGCCGTGGATTTGGCGCGCATCGTGAATTGAGCGGAGATGACATATTCGGAAGTGATGGTGGACGCCACGAGCCGCAGCATGCGCATGCTGATCTGTACCTGCTTAACCTCGACCAGGCTGGTCGTTTCGACGTTGTTGCCGTTGGCATAGTAAAATTGAAACGTGTTCACGTTGCGCGCGAGCGTGGCCGTGCTGGCGGTGGTTTGCCGGGTAACCGTGCCCGTGACGCTGTTGTAATCCCAGGTGACATCCTGGGTCGCGCTGGCCGCCGCGTTGGACGGAACGGTGAGCGTCAGTGTATTGACGGTGAAATTGGTCACGTCGGTCGCGGCGCGCAAATCCTCGCCGAATTGCTCGAGAAGCTTACGCGCCTGCGCATTCATTTCCCCGTAGTTCTGCAACGACCGATCGCCGCGCGCGATGAAGACGAAGGACGTGATCAGGGCGAGCGTCAGCATCATCACGAGCGTGAGCGAAATCATCAGCTCAACGAGTGAGAAGCCGGTTTGCCGGCGCTGAGAGTTAGGGCGCCCAGCCGACATAGTAATAGTCACTCAGCCCTTTCTCGCCGAAATAGGTGATGAGGCTGCGGCGAAACGTCGAGCCCTGCTCGGTCCACGTCACGGTGAGCTTGACCGAAATTTTCCCGAGCTGCGGCGGAGCCGAGGTCACCAAAGTGGTGAAGGTCCCGCTCATCGTGAAACCCGTGGTGAAATTCGAGGTGAACCGCTCACTCGCCAGTGCCGAGGCAAAACTGACCGGCTGGGTTTGGGCGGCGTACGCCTTCAGGTCGTTGAAATTTCTCAAGCGTAAGTCCTCCATGACCGACTGCACGATCTGGCCCGCCAACGTGATCATCCGCGCGTGGCGCGTAAAACCGTAGGCCTGCGAAAGTGCGGTCAGGCTGGTCATCACCACAAAGCCGAGCAGGACCGCCGCGATCAAAACCTCGGCCATCGTCATGCCGCGTCGATCCCGCAGGTGGCGGGACGGCCGCACGGGCGGGCGGATGGGATCAGGCAAGGGCAACATTGCGGACGCAAATTGGGCTTTCACATATTTTTGTCACGCGGGTGCCGGGGATGTCGAATTCGGATAATGCCCATGGGATGCGTAGGTCCCTGCCAAACGCCTGCGTAGTCACCACCCGCCCACGGCAGGTTCAAGACCGGAGGGCCGAGCTCCGCCGAGGCCGAGGGTCCGTCCAGCCTCTCTACCGGGCGCTGTAGTCCGCGTCAGTCACCTGCTCGAGCCAGGTCACGTGGCTCCCCGCCTCGTTCACTTCCTGGATCGCGAGATGGACCATCGCGTGACCGGGTGCCGCGCCATGCCAGTGCCGCTCACCGGGAAGAAAGACCACCGAGTCACCGGGTTTCACCGTTTGCACCGCCTCGCCGGCCCGCTGCACGCAACCGACGCCCGAGAGAATATGCAGCACCTGGCCGAGTGGATGCGTGTGCCAGGCCGTGCGCGCGCCCGGTTCGAATGTCACCCGCAGGGCCCGGACCCGCGATGGCGCCGCCGGGGCCGCGATGGGGTCGATCCAAACCCGGCCGGCAAAATAGTCCGCGCTGCCACGTTCGCTGGGGCGTTGGTCGATTCGGATAATTTCCATGGAACGCATATGAGCACCACGGACCGATGCGGACAAGCCAAGCGTCTCAGTACGTGTCCAAAAACCCACTTGTCATTCTGAGACGGGTCACGAAGGCGCCGAAAGGTGGACCGTGCGCTCCGCGCGCGGCCAGCGTTGGGCTCGATCTCTCGTTCGAGGGCCGCGCACGGAGTGCACGGCCCACCCGGTACGCCTTCGGTGGGTTTTTGCCTGCCGTTTTCCGCGACGTCCTCAGCAGCGCAGCGAAGAATCCCTACGCACGAGGCCCCGATTGCGCGGATTCTTCGCTAGAGGCTGTCATGAATTTTTGCCATCTCGTGGCCGAGTCGACTGGGGGTAGCCCGCTTCGAGAGAAGCGGGACAAGTCGGATCGATCGAACCTTCAGTCCCTGCCCTCCCGGGCAGGGCTACGACTAAGAAGTGCATGACAGGCTCTAGCGCCCAGCAAGACATCAAAATCAATGCTGAAGCCTTCTCCTGGCCAATCGAATTCTCCCGCCGCCGGTCCGAGCCCGGCGCCACGCGCGCTACGCGGCTTGTCGCGCGCCGTTTGATTGCACTACCTTCACTCATTCTGCTCCCGCTGGTTCAACGCTGGATTCCCCTCGCCCTCATCGGGTTCGTCGCGCTTTGGCTTCGCACGTGCGATCTCGCGCGGCGGCCGATGCACGCGGACGAAGCCAATCAGGCGGTCAAGACCGGTGAACTCCTCGAGCACGGAGCCTACGTCTATGATCCCGCCGATCACCACGGTCCCACGCTCTACTACGCGGTACTCCCGGTCGCCTGGTTGCGCGGCCAGCACTCGCTCGCCACCCTGACCGAAACCACCGTCCGGCTGGTGCCCGCCCTCGCCGGCACCGTGGCGGTCCTCCTGCTGGCGGCGCTCGCGGCCCCGCTCGGCCGCGGGCCGGCGCTGATCGCCGCCGGGTTGATGGCCGTCTCGCCGCCCGCGGTTTATTACAGCCGGTATTTTATTCAGGAAACACTGCTCGTGGCCTTCACCTTGGCGGCGTTTGTCTGCGCGAGCCAATGGTGGCGTCAGGGAAAACTGGGCTGGGCCCTCGCGACCGGGGCTTGCCTCGGTCTCATGCAGGCCACCAAAGCCAGCGCGGGGCTCTTCCTCCTCGCGGCGGCGCTGGCCGCTGTTCTCGCGCCAGCCCGTTCACCGGCGTCGTCGCGCAGACGACGCGACGGGTTGTTCGCCGCGGGGGCGGCCTTGGTCGTCTGGATCCTTTTTCAGTCCTCGTTCGGCACCAACCCGGCGGGAATCCGCGATGCGTTCACGGCCCTCGGTCGCGCCTCGACCCGCCTCGCCGGCGGCAGCGGCCACGAAAAACCGTGGACCTACTACTTGGGACTTTTTGGCTGGCAGCGCGTCGGCGGCGTGCTGTGGGAGCAGATGGTTTTTTCCGCCCTCGCCTGCGGGGGATTGGGCGTCGCCGCTTTCACCCGGCAACCTTTTCTGCGTTGGGCCGCGTTCTATACGCTGGTCATTGTCACCGTGTTTTCGCTCACGCCCTACAAGACACCCTGGCACGCCATCCACTTTGTTCCCGGTCTTGCCCTGCTGGCCGCCGGCGCACTCGCGGCGATCCGTCGTCTGCACACCGGCCGAATTGTCGCGGCGGCCGTCGGTTTTGGCTGCGTGGCGTCCCTCACCCACCAGACGTGGCGCGCCGCCTTCATCCGGCCGGCCGACGAGCGCAATCCCTACGCCTACGTGCACAGTTCGCCCGACGTGCTGAAATTCCGCGCGCTCGCGGACGCGGCGCTGGCGGATTTCCCCGATCGCCCCGTGCGAATCATCAGCGAGGAATATTGGCCGTTGCCGTGGTACCTCCGCGGCCTGCCGAGCGTCGGCTATTGGTCCGCGCCACCGGCCGACTGCGACGGCACCCTCGTCATTGCCTCCGCCGCCCAGGCCGGCACCGTGCGCGCCCGACTGCAGGGCCGCTATCAGGAGTCCATCCTCGGCCTTCGCCCGGGCGTTCTCTGCGTCGTGTTTACCGCGATCCGATGAAGCCGGCGCTGTCCCTCGTCATCCCCGTCTACAACGAGGCCGGCAACCTCACGCCGCTGTTGAACACCGCCGTCGACGTCCTGACGGCCATCGGACGCCCGTTTGAAATCATCCTCGTCAACGACGGCAGCACCGATGAAACCGGCACGGAAATCGCCGCCGCCCTCGCCCGCTGGCCCCCGTGCGGCGAAATCCGCCTGCCGGCGCAGCGCGGCCAGGCGGCCGCCCTGCTGATCGGCTTGAGCGCGGCCCGCGGCGAACTCATCCTCACGATGGACGGCGACGGCCAGAACGATCCCCGCGACCTTCCCGCGTTGCTCGCCCTCGTCGACTCCGGCGCCGTGGACCTCGCGTGCGGGTGGCGGGTCGACCGCCATGATTCCTGGCTCCGCCGGAAAATGTCGCGACTGGCCAACACGGTTCGCCGCGGGGTGCTGGACGACGGGGTGCACGATGCCGGCTGCCAGCTGCGGGTCTTTCGCCGGGCGGTGTGCGCGGCCTTTGGGCCCATGGAGTTGTTGCAGAGTTTCATTCCGGCGCTCGCCGTGGCGGCCGGCTTCCGCGTCGGCGAAATTCCCGTGCGCCACCACGCCCGGCACCATGGCGAATCCCAATACGGCCTCGGCCGCCTCTGGTGGCGACCGGCATTGGCGCTGCTCACGCTCCGCTGGAAAATCTGGACCGGTTTCCGCCCGGGGCGGAAACCTTAGTTTCTTGCGGAGCAAAAAACCATGACCGGCTTCACTTTTCACCACGAGGCGATGGCGACGCATTTCGCCATCACGATCGCCGGACAACCCGAACCATACTCGCGCCAGGTCGCGGCCGCGGCGTTTCGCGAACTCGACCGCCTCGAAGGCGAACTTAGCCGGTATGTCGAATCGAGCGACATCGCCCGCGCCAACCGACTGGGCGGCGGCGAGACCATCGGCATTGGGCACGATACCCTCGAGTGCCTCGTGCTGGCGGCCGATGCCTGCCTGGCCACCGGTCGGAGCTTTGACCCCACCTACGCCTCGGAGCGCGAGCCGGGACGACTCACCGGGGCGCCCTTGTTCACCCTCGATCCGGCGGCCCACACGCTGACGTCGCAGGCCCGTCGCCTCCATTTGGACCTTGGTGCGATTGGCAAAGGCTATGCGCTCGATCGCATGGCCGAAGTTCTCGCCGAATGGGGAGTGCCGTCCGCCTGCCTGAACAGCGGCGATAGCACCGCGCTCGCCCTCGCCGCCCCGCCCGGAGCGGCCGGCTGGATCGTCGGTATTGGAGACGGACCGTCGTACCGAACGGTCCCGCTCCATCACGCCGCCCTCAGCGGTTCAGGGACGACGGTGAAAGGTCCGCACCTCGTCGATCCCCGGACCGGCCGGCCGGCTACCCGCGCCACGCGGGCCTGGGCCCTTGCCCCAGGCGCGGCTCTCTCTGATGCCCTGTCCACCGCCTTCTTCGTAATGCCGGACGCCGAGATCGCGGCCTTCTGCCAGGCGCATCCTGAAATCGGGGCAGCCACGATCGTGGCTCCGAATCAGCTTCGCCTGCTCGGTCGATCGTGGCCGGGTCAGGAGTGACGGGGATCGATGCGGTCGGTTCGCCGTTACGTTCAGACGCCGCGCGACGGCGCGCACGGCCCACCGCGTACGATGCCCGCACCGGGTGGCCCGTGCACTCCGTGCGCGGCCAAGGCACGTGACGTCGAGCCCGGCCCGAAGGCCCCAGGAGGCGGTATCGTCGGCCCGATAAGATTCTCGCAGGAAAACCTCATGGGGCGATTAGCGAAACGCGTTAAAAAAAATCGTGAAGACTGCCTATTGAAATTTTTCGTCCGACCATTCTTAGTCATTTTCCCCTTCGAGAGGTTACTCCCCCTCCCATGCCCAAGTCCCCTTCCCCGGCCAAAATCCGCGCAAAGAAAGCGAAAATGCGCAGCGGCATGGGAATTGAGGTTGGACTGGACCTCTTATCCTGTTCTCTACGCCAAAGATGAGCAGCCATCCTCACGCTTTTCTCGCCCTCTTCGTCGTCGTGGCGTTCGCGTTTCCGCTGATTTTGCTCAGCGTCGCCCAATTGTGGTTCCACTTCTTTCAACCCAGCAAACCCAGCCAGGAAAAGAACGCAGTCTATGAATGCGGGGTGAAGCCCACCGGCGATTCCTGGATCCAGTTCCGGGCGCACTATTATCTGTACGCGATCCTGTTCCTGATTTTCGACGTCGAGGTGCTCTTTCTGCTGCCGTTCGCCGTGTCGTTCACGGGGCTGTCCACGGGCGCCTTGCTGACGATGCTGGTCTTTATCCTGTTGCTCGCCGAAGGCCTCGTGTGGGCCTGGCAGCGCGGCCACCTCGAATGGAAATAATATGAGCGACGCCGCCCGCCCCGTGCCTGCCGAGCAGGCCACCCCCGCCAGCCCTACCCCCATCCAAGGCGTCGTCATCACCGACCGCGAGCGCGACGAACTCCGGCGCCAGGGCATCCTGCTCACGAGCTTGCAGGAACTGTACACTTGGGGCTGCAGCAATTCCGTCTGGCCGCTCAACTTCGGCCTCGCCTGCTGCGCGATCGAAATGATCGCCGCCTCGATGGCGAAGTTCGACATCGCGCGTTTCGGCTCCGAGGTGTTCCGCCCGTCGCCGCGGCAGGCCGACCTGCTCATCGTCTCCGGCACCGTCACCAAGAAAATGGCGCCGCAGGTCATCCGCCTCTGGAACCAGATGCCCGAACCGAAATATTGCATCGCGATGGGCGCCTGCGCGATTTCGGGCGGACCGTTCAAGCAGGGGTACAATGTCCTCAAGGGCATCGACCGCTTTATCCCGGTGGACGTCTACATTCCCGGCTGCCCGCCGCGCCCGGAAGCGCTCCTCCACGGGTTGCTGGAAATCCAGAAGAAGATCAAAGGCTTCAAGATTTCCGGTCCCGACGCGCCCCGCCACCTGCGCGAGGACATCAACTGCCATTGTCCCGTGCCGGAATTCGGCGAACACGATCTCGAGCCGCCCACGAATCCGGAGTTCTGGCAGGCGCCGACCATCGTCCGCAAAGAGTGAGCATGAGTACACCGTCCCGACCATTTTCTTACCAGGTAGGGACCGCTCTCCGAGCGGTCCGCCGCCCGTTCCGTGGTTCGAGGGGAGGCTTCGATTGCTTTTCGCGGACGCCCCGGAGAGGCGTCCCTACCGTGCCACCCTCGATGGGGGCGCATCGATAATCTCGCATGGAAACGCCCGAACAAATTCGCGACCGCCTCCTCGCCCGGTTTCCCGGGGCGGAGATTACCGTGGTCACGAATCCCGGCACCGCCGCCCAGCACTCGCTGCTCCTCGGCGCCGCTCACGCGGCGGCGATCGCCCAGTTCCTGCGCGACGACGCCACGCTCAAACTTGACCAGTGTTCCAATGTCACCGGCATCGACTGGCCCGAAAAGGAGATCATCGAGTCCACCAAGACCACCGTACCGGATCCCGCCGGCGGCGCGCCCAAGGTCGTCGAAACGAAAACCAAGCGCCTCCAACCGGGCTATCTTGAGGTCGTCTATCATCTCTATTCCATCGCGCTCCGCCATGGCCCGGTGATTCTCCGGCTCCGGACAGGCAATCGGACCGACCAAGTCACCGTGCCCTCGCTGACTCCCGTGTGGCGCGCCTGCGAGTTTCAGGAGCGCGAGGCCTACGATCTCTACGGCATCAAATTCGAAGGGCATCCCGATCTCCGCCGCATCCTGATGTGGGACGAGTTCAAGGATTACCCGATGCGAAAGGACTACGTGGAACCCGACGACTACGAGTGGGAGCCCACGCCGCATGGCGCGGTTTTGGCCAAGGCCAAAACCCATTATCCTTCGCCTGCGGCGCAGCCGCCGGACGAACCCTCCGTAGCCTCGGCGAAGGAGGGCGCAAAACCATGAGCGCCCCCCTCTCCCCGCTCGCCCCCGTCTCCGGCTCCAGCGTCCGCGCCGTCCACGACCAATTCCACGGCGACCTGCTCGAGGTCTCGATGGGGCCGCACCATCCCTCGACGCACGGAGTGTTCCGGATGATCGTCACGCTCGATGGCGAGACCATCGTGAAGCTGAAGCCGGTGTTTGGCTACCTGCACCGCAACCACGAGAAGCTCGGCGAAAACACCAGCTACCTCGGGTCGATGCCGTACACCGATCGGCTCGACTACCTGTGTTCGATGACGAACAACTGGGCCTACGCGATTGCGGTGGAAAAACTCGCCGGCCAGCCGGTGCCCGAGCGGGCCGAGTACCTTCGCGTCATCCTCGCCGAACTCACGCGGCTCCTGAATCACACCTGCCTCGCCGGCTTCCTGATGCAGGACCTCGGCTGCTCCGGCACGCCGCTGATGTACGCGTTTCGCGAGCGCGAGTACATCCTCGATCTCTTCGAGTCGCTGAGCGGCTCGCGGATGATGTGCAACTACCAGCGGTTCGGTGGCTGTCGCATCGACCCCACGCCCGACTGGCTCGAAGCGGCGAAGAAGCTCACGGACCGCTATGGCGCGTTCCTCGACGAGTTCGAGACGCTGCTGACGGCCAACGAGATTATCATGGCCCGCACGCAGGGGGTCGGCGTGCTTTCGCCCGAACTCGCCACCGCCGCCGGCGTCACCGGCCCGATGCTGCGCGCGACGGGCGTGAATTATGATCTGCGCAAGGTGGACGGCTACGGCGTCTACCCGCGGTTTGATTTTCGCGTGCCGCTCGGCGCGCACGGCGACGTCTACGACCGCTACATGATCCGCGTCCTCGAGATGCGCGAATCGATCAAGATTCTGCAGCAGGCCTTCGCCGGCCTGCCCGCGGGTCCCATTATGGATTCGAAAGCGAAGATCCGCGGCTTTCGTCCGAAAGCCGGTGAGGCCTACGGCCGCATCGAAGGCCCCAAGGGAGAAATTGGTTTCTACCTCGTCAGCGACGGCAGCCCAAATCCGTATCGCTACCGCGTGCGACCGCCCTCTTTGGTCAACCTCACCGTCC
>CANJNJ010000034.1 GCA_947474995.1 Opitutaceae bacterium
GAACGGCTCTTCACAGGAGGGGCCTACCAACCGAGCTCATGGGAGCCACGGTGGTCAATTGATGTGGGGCGCAATTCCGCGGCCAAAATCAAACCCATGATGTGTTGCTGGCTTAAACCAAGCCACCACATGACGACCACGAAATCCGCAGCCACGGCCGTGTCCCTGGCGCTGCCCCGCCTCAGCGAAACGTTGGAAAACCTCGCGGCCGACTTGGCCCGCTTCGCGTTGGAGTTCGGAATCGAAGACAACGGCTATTTCCCCGGCCGGCTCGCAACCATCGCATTTGCGAATGCGATCTTGCTCGCGACTAAACACCCCGCCGGGGCAACCGAGCTCGCCGAGCTTCTGGCCCAGGATGGCATACCGGGTTCCGCCAGCCCTCCGGCCGAGGCGCGCGCGCTGTCGGCCGACGCTCTCGACGACGCCAACTGGACGGGAGAGGTCTCGCGTTTTGTGTCCCGCCAATGGGAGGCGTCGGCGAACGGCGAAGCGGAATTGGCTGCGGCGGGCCAACTGCCGCTGCGAACTCTGCAGGCTTTACATACCGGGTTGGTCGTGGCCCGAGAATTGCCAGAGGTTGCCGCCAAGCTCGAGGAGCTGATTGGTTCGCTCCGCCTGGAGAACCAGTTCCTGAGCCTCCGGCTGCTCGCCTGGAGTGTTAGTTCGTGGCGGCCGGTCCTGGCGCCGTTTCTGGAGTTTACGCGGGATCACTATACGGATGGCTCGGTCGAGGTGCGCGTAATCGGGGAGACGATTGCTCCGTTTTACGCGACGGCCCGGCAGCTCAATCATCCCTGGGACCTTTCCTACTGGGTTCAGGTTGGCTGGAACGCGGGACTTCATTTCGCCCGCACGCGTCCGAGTGACACCGAAGCGCTACTCAAGGAAGCGGGCACGGCAGGGCTGCAATCCTGTCGCGATCTCTTCACGCGTCACGTCATCGGCACTGCGAACGGAGAGGGCTCGGTGCAGATCGAGCGCGCGTGCCTGCATTTCTTTGGCGAGGCGACAGCGACGAATTTGGCGGCGTGCTATTGCACGGGGCGCGAAGCCCGGCGCCTGGCGCGGACGGCTTATGATTTCTGTTTCTGGATGGGCGTCTTCGGGGCCTTCCCGGTGCCGACGGCGAATGAATAAGGAGACTCCACGATGAATTTCATCCCGAACTTTGACCCCACCAGTGCCGTGCCTCCCTCGGCGGAAGTAGAGGACGCGGCGTTTCAGCAAGCCTTGGGCCTCTCGGAGGGGCTCTTTGCGCATCAAGTGGAAGGAATCGCCTTCCTGCTCGCCCGGCGCCGGTCGATTTTGGCCGACGACATGGGCCTTGGCAAAACCCGCCAGGCCATCGTCGCGATCCGTCACGCCGCGCCGGATGGACCGTATCTCGTCATCTGTCCCGCCTCGGTGAAGCTCAACTGGGTGCGTGAAATCAAGCAGGTCGACGCCGCGGCGGCGTGCACCGTGCTCGATGGGAGCGCGGCCGAGGCGTGGCCACCGAAAGCAGGAGGCTGGGTGATCATAAACTACGATCTGTTGGGGAAGCGGGTGGAGGCCCTCGTGGGCATCCCGTGGGCCGGTCTGATCTTCGATGAGGCTCATTATCTCAAGAATCACGCCAGCCAGCGCAGCCAGCTCGCGCGGCAGCTGGCTCTCGACAATGGCGGGGACCCGGTGGTTTACGCCCTGACTGGCACACCGCTCACCAATCGACCGCGGGATCTATTCCCGCTGCTGCAGCTGGTCCGCCACCCGCTCGCGAAGAGTTTCCTGTCCTTTGCGAAGCGTTACTGCGCGGCTGAACACAACGGCTATGGCTGGCAGACGAACGGCGCCAGCAACCTCGAGGAACTCACGACACAGTTGCATGGCATCATGATTCGCCGGCGGAAGGAGGATGTGCTCGACCTGCCGCCGAAGCTTCGCACGTGGACGAACGTGGAGGTCCCGGCCGACACAGCCTCGGCCGAGATGCGCGAAGTGATGGAGAGCCTGTTACTGGTGGCGGCGAGACGCGGGGCGGGCGCCGGGCAGACACAGGGCTCCTCGAACGACCTCGAGGGGAGCCGGGTGCGGCTTCTGGCCAAGCTTAGCAAAGCGCGCGAGAAACTGGCGGCGGCCAAAATCGCGGCCACGATCGACCTCGTCGAAGTGAGATGGGCCTTAGCTAGGTCGGTCTTGGCGAATTCATAGGCGGCCACCCTCCGCCAGTGCCCCACCAGCCCCTGTAGGGGCCGCTACGGGCCATTCCCAGCGCCTTTGGGGTACGGAGCCTGTCATCCCGCCAGCCCCCCCGGGCGTCCTAAGGGTCGTGGGCTTCAAGGCCCGTGATTTGGCCTTAACCCGACAGACCAGCAGTACTGGCCGAGGTCCTACTTCAAAAAAAGGTTATGGGGGGTGAATCTATCATAGTAGCGACAGGGCCGCCCAGCTGGACCCCCTCCCCCCCGGGTCCTAACCGGCCTCCAAAAGCATTGGCGGCCATTGGCGTTTTGTTCTCACTTTACCCTGTTTTTGTTCTCACTTTTTCCACCCTTAGAAACGAAAAACCCCAGCTAACTCATAGGTCAACCGGGGCTTTCGTATAAATGGAGCGGGCGAAGAGACTCGAACTCTCGACGTCCACCTTGGCAAGGTGGTGCTCTACCAACTGAGCTACGCCCGCAGAGCAAGGTGCAAGGAGTAGGATCACCCCCCCACCCGTCAACTGCTTTTTTCACGTGATTTCCGGACAGCAACTGACCGGAAATCCTATTTGTCCGTTACATCCAACTCGGGCCACTGGGCAATCTTCCGGTGCAACGTCCGCCGGCTCACGCCCATCAGCTTGGCCGCCTTGGTGCGATTGCCGCGAGACTTCAAAAGCGCCTCGTGCAAGAGCCGCCGCTCGTTGTCCTCGACCGACAAGGAGCCCGCGGCCGACGTCTGGCTTCCTGGCGTCGACTGGGGCGCGCGACCGTCCGCTCCCGAGCCCGGGCTCGCCCCCCCGCGGAATTTCGGCTCAAGATCGTACTCGGTGAGACGGCCACCGCGCCGCAGCACGACGGCGTTTTCACAGAAATTCCGCAGCTCCCGGATGTTTCCCGGCCAGGCATAGGCTTGCAACGTGGCCAGCGCGCCGGGTTCCACGCTCAGGGGCGGAACACCATTTTCGTCCGAAAGGATTTTGATGAAATGCGCCAGCAGGAGCGGAATATCCTCGGTCCGCTCGCGCAGCGGCGGCATGAACAGCCGGACGACGTTCAGGCGAAAGAAGAGGTCCTCGCGAAATTTTCCGTCGCGCACCATTTGCTCCAGATTGCGATTGGTCGCGGCGACCAGCCGCACGTCGAGTTCGAGCGGCTTGGAGCCACCCACGCGTTCGACGGCCTTGGTTTCGAGGAAACGCAGCAGCTTCACCTGGGTGGAACCGGAGATTTCACCGATCTCATCGAGGAACAGCGTGCCGCGATCCGCCGACTCAAACCGCCCGATCCGCCGCTCCGTGGCGCCGGTAAAGGAACCGCGCTCGTGGCCGAACAGTTCGCTCTCCAGCAGGTTCTCGGAGAGCGCCGCGCAATGCACCGCGACGAACGGACCACGGGCGCGCGGACTGGCCTGGTGAATGGCCTGGGCAATCAGTTCCTTGCCCGTGCCCGACTCGCCCTCGATCAAAACGGTGGCGCGCGACGGCGCGACCAGCTTCATCTTGTCGAGCACGTCCTTCAATTTCCGGGAGGCGCCAACGATGCCCTCGATCTTGAATTTCTCATCGAGCCGCTCGTGCAGCTGCTGCACTTCCACCTCGAGCGTCTTGGTCTTCAGCGCCCGTTGGATGAGCACCTCGAGCCGTTCGATGTTGACGGGCTTCGTGAGAAAATCGACCGCGCCGCGCTTCATCGCCTCCACCGCCGTATCGATGTTGCCGTAGGCCGTCATCATCAGCACCGCGGGGCGCTGCGGCAACCCCAGCGCCTTGTCGATGACCTTAAGCCCGGATTTGCCCGGCATCCGCAAGTCGGTCAGGACGACATCGAAGGGCTGGGCGTCGAGCAGGTTGAACGCCTCCTCCGCGTTGGCGGCAACGGTCACGTCATAGTTCTCCGCGAGCGCCTGTTGGAGGCCCTCGCGAGTGTGTTTCTCGTCATCGACGATGAGCACGCTCGGCACCATGCGCCCATTCACACGGCGCAACGCGCGCCGGTCAAGCCCCGCGGGTTACTTCCCGCCGCCCGCGGTACCGCCGAGCTTCTGGGCCCGGGAGGCGAGCAAACTCAGGGTGACGGTCGGCGGCGGGGACGCATCGACCAGGGCGAGAAACTTGTCCCGCCGGGCGACGAGCAATTCCCGCACGCGCGCCTGCTGCGGGTCATCGAGCTTCAAATCGCGATTCAGGCGCTCGAGCCGCGCGGAGATCGTAATCGACCACAGCACATTGAAGAGCGGCATTTGCTGCAGGCGGAGAATCTGTTCGTCACTCAACGGCGAGGGGTCAGCGGCCTCGTGGGCCTCCCGGGTGGTGCGGCGCTCGGCGTTGCGTTTCTGGCGCACCGCCAGCTTTTCGCACTGCTCCGGATGCAGGAGGGCGGCAAGATTGCGCTCAAACTCCGCATCCAACTCATCGAGCCGCTTGCGATAGATCTCAATCTGGGGGCGGGCCTGCTCGATATCCGAGACGAGGGCGGCGCGGTTCACGGGTTGATCGAACTGCCGGCTCGCCGATTTGCCGGCCCCGGGACCCGCCACGGACTGGGCGGGCGTCACGCGCGAAAATTCACTCCCCAGGGGCGCCGGCGGGGCGGGCACGGGGACCTCATTGTCCGTCCAGGAGCGCACGAGGTAGCCGGCGCCAAACACCAGTACCGTCAGCGCAGCGATGAGCAGCCGTTGGATCATCAAAATTGATCGATTTCCTGGATATCATCCGCGAGCTGCTCCCAGCCCGCGAGGTTGCGCTCGCTCTCGTTGCGCACCCCGCGCGAATGCACAAACACGACCGCAACGACGCAGAGCAGCGCGGTCACCGCGCACAGGGCGAATTGGTCCAGCAACGAGGGCACGCCAGGGATCTGGCGGGCGGCGCGCAGCACGCGGGCGGCAAACCCGGGGCGGAGCCGCGCGGCGGCAACCGCCTGGAGGTGCTGCCAGGTTTCGGGCTGCGGACCACGGGACGACCGCACTACGCGGTCGGCGAAATCACCTCGGAGCTGCGCTTCGGCCCGGGCTTGCAGGACGCGCCAGGCATGGTCGACGGGTTTCATGTTTATTAGATTTGATAGTGCTCGCGCAGATGTTCGCGAGCTCGATGGAGGCGGGCTTTGACCGCCGCGACACTGGTGGAAAGAGTTTCGGCAATTTCGGCATGGCTCCGGCCCTCCTGCACGAGCGCGAGCAAGGCGCGGTCCTGCGGGCGCAACTGGGCCAGGGCGTGCCGCAACGCATCGAGCTCCTCGGGATCGACGGCGCCCGGGGGCTCGGCGATGTTCTCGTGCTCAGGGCCAAACGGCAGGAAGATCCGGCGGAGTTTCTGGCGCCGCAGTTGATCGATGCACGTGTTGCGCGCGAGCCGGAAGAGCCAGGATTCGAACTGCGCCGGAGCCTGCAGACGATCCAGCGCGCGAATCATCTTGATGAACACCTGCTGGGCCAGGTCCTCGACATAATCGCTGCGTCCCGTCATGGCGTAAACAAAACCCGCCACCCGATGCTGATAGCTGACAATGAGCTCCCGCTGGGCGGCCTCGTCGCCCTTTTGGGCCCGGCGGACCAGGTCGGCCAGCGCAGTCGGTGAAGTTGGATCCATGCAGAGAGCATAGTGTGTGAGCAGCAAGACGCGCGGAAGGCCAGAAAGATTCGGCATCCAGACGCGCAACCTTGCAATCGGCACAACCTTCGCCTCGGCTGGATTGTTCCACGACAAACCCATGAAAAACGTGACTTTTTTGCGAGTACTGGCCGGGACCGCTGCCGCGGCTTGGGCGTTCCTGGGCACGGCCTGCCACACTGCGGTCCAACGCGACCTGTTTATGGAGGAGGCCAACGCGGCCCCGATCGAGAAACCGATCGCCATGAAGGGGGAGACGACCTTGTTCGACGGCAAACTGGCCGCCATGGCCACGGTCGAACGCGGCTTCGATCGGCCCAAGGGCCACCGGCCTTCCAGCCGGGGAAGCACCGGCAAGCTCAAGGCCAACGGCGAACCCGAAGAGAACGAGGACTATTCCTTCGCCCACGTCTACTTTGGCGGCGGGGGCACCTCGGAAGAGGACGAAAAGGAGGCGATGAAAGACTACGTGCGGCAAATCCAGGCCCTCCGCGCTGCCGGCAGCCCGATGCCGCCCGTCACCCTCCGCGTGCGATTCACGAATAACGGCACGGAAGCAGTCGAAATCCAGGTGACCGAGGTGAACTCGGAACTGGGCAACTTTGCCGTTCGCCCGGCCAAGCTCACCATCGCCCCGGGAGAGACCGGCACGCTCGAACCGATGATTTCGCAGCTCGGCGTAACGAGCGACGAGATTCCCGTTAAATTGGGGGTATTCACCGCTGGGAAGCGGGAAAATCAAGTCGTCGCCGTCAAGAACGTGATCACCACGTCAGCCCGCAAGGAGTTTGAGGCCAAGAAAAAGTAGGGCGGCAGCTCGGTCTGGCGCATCTGGACCTTCGTAACCGAGCCCATCGGTAAGGACCGCTTTCCTTGCGGTCCGCGGGAACTCGCAGAGCCGCCCCGCCCTCTCATTGGCAGCTTGCGGGATTCAGCGCCCGATCAGCTCTGCAGCATTCGCACGCGGCGATCCTTGCGGGGAAACTGGAGGGTCACGACCGTGCCGACGCCTTCCTTGCTATCGAGGCCGATTTGCCCGCCGTGTTCGCGCATGATCTGCTGCGCGATCATCAAGCCGAGCCCATGCCCGCCCGTCTTCGTGGTTTGGTACGGCTGGAACAACCGCAGGAGATTCTCCTGCTTGATTCCGCTGCCACTGTCCCCAAACAGCAGGAACACGGAGTCGTCGTCCGAACGCCCCCTGATTTTTAATTTTCCGCCCGGCTGCATCGCCTCCATGGCGTTTTTCGTGACGTTGAAAAACACCTGCTTCACCTGGTTGCGATCGGCCATGACCCGCGGGAGCGCGGACGTCTCGGCTTCGACCGTAATCCCGCGGTCGGCCATTTCGCGTTGCTGAAACCGCAGGACCTCGGCGAGCACGTCGTTCAAATCGGTCTCCGCCAAATCCGGGGGCCGCGGGCGGATGGCCTCGAGGAAATTGCTGATGATGCCGTCGAGGCGGGCGACCTCGTCGCGACAAACCTGCACGGATTCCGCCAGGGAATCGCTGGCCTTGCCCGCCTTGAGGCGCTTCAGCTTCCGCTCGATGAGCTGCAGGTGAATCGTCAGCGAGTTGAGCGGGTTGCCCAGTTCGTGCGCCACGCCCGCCGCGAGCAGCAGAATCGACGAGGTGCGCTCCGTCTCGATGCGCGCCTCGGTTGACTGCTTGTCCTTGGTGATGTCCGAAAGAATCACGGCAAAGCGTCGCGCCGGGGACGCGCCCGACAGCCGAAATGGCACCATGTAAAGCCGGAGGATTCTGGGCTCGGGATAACTGAGCTGAAATTCCCGCGCGACCACGGGGGCGACCGACGTGGCCGCCCCGTCCTCGAGCACCCCGCCCAAAGACGTGTGCAGTCCCGGCACCAGTCGCCAGAGCACCTGCCCGTTGAGATCATCGCTGCCCAAACCGATGAGTCGGTGAGCGGAGCTGTTGGCGTATTCGATCACGCCGTCTTCGCGCACCACCAAAATCCCCTCCTGCAGCGTATTGAAAATCTCCTCGAACAAGGTCCGTTCGCGCGCCAGGCGCTGGACGAGATTCGCGAGGTTGACCGAGTCGAGCGTGTCGAGCCGGCCGAGAACCCGATCGAGGGACGAATGCTTCTTTACCGCCATTGCGTCGGTTGGTAGCCGAGCACCGCGCGCGGGTCAAAAGAAAGGTGCGGCGGTTGGAAATCCCAGCTCTTCGCGCCAACGTCCATTTCGTAAAGCCGCAACGGTAGGGACGGCGCTCCGAGCCGTCCGGGTGAAAACGTGGCATATTTCGATCGGTCAGGGCGGACGCCTGCGGAGAGGCGTCCCTACCCGCCGAGGAAATCCATCTGCGCCGGGTCGACCCGCACGGCGAAAAGTTTGCGCAGGAAAATGTCCCGGTGGTGCACGCAACGACCGAGCCGCAGGACGGCCTCGCGGTGCTCTTCGGTGCCGTAGCCCTTGTGCTGCGCGAAACCGTAGCCGGGAAATTTCGCGTCGAGTTCGGTCATCATCCGATCCCGGGTCACCTTCGCGACAATCGACGCCATCGCGATGCAGAGCGAACGCGCGTCACCATGGACGAACGCCGTGTGCGGATAGGGAAAACTGCGCAGCGGCAAGCCATCGATCATCACGCGGGCCGAGACGAGCGGCCGGAATTTGGCCCGCTCTTCGACGCTGGAAAAGAGGTCGGGCTCATCGCGGCGCTCGAATACCTCCGGCGGATGAATGCCGCCCAAGGCGCGCCGCATCGCCAGCTTGGTCGCGCCCAGAATATTCAGCTGCTCAATCTCCCCCACGTCCGCCACGCCAAAGTTCGCGTGAATCTGGCCCCCCAGGGCGAGCTGCTCGAATTCGGCCCACAATTCCTCGCGCTGCGCCGCGGTCAGCACCTTCGAGTCATTTACCCGGCTACTCTTGGTCGTGGCCCAGCGCCCCTCGAGAAACTCGCGGTTGACCAGCACCGCCGCCGCCACCACCGGTCCGGCCAGCGCCCCGCGGCCAGCCTCATCGACCCCGATGAGGCTGGTCACTCCCTTGATCTGCTTCAGATCGAAGCCGCGCAGTTGCCGGCGTTTCATACGCGCCTCAGTGCCATTCGACCTTTTCCCGCGGTTCGGGGAGGGGCAGTTCGCCGAGCTTGCCCGCCGCCGCGACCACCTCGTAGGCCGTGCGAAAATGCAGCTTGGCGAAGTCGCCGAGCGCCCGCACGCCGAAGCGCTCGATGATTTGATGCGCCTGCTCTTTCACGAGCGGGCCGGCGCCCTTCTGCAACTTCGTGCCAAAGCTCTTCGACAGCGTGTGCATCTGGCGGACGAACTCCGCCCGGGCCACGACCGACGCCGCCGCGACCACCGGATCCTCTTCGGCCTTGGTCCGCATCCGCAGCTCGAAGCCCTCGACCTTTTTCTTCGCCAATTCGCGCTGCACGAGCGGTTGCTTCGTAAACTGGTCCAGCAGCCCCCACGGCACGCGCTTCACCGTGAGCGCCTGCTCGAGCGCGGTGGCGTGCTGCCAAGCGAGCAACCGGTTGAGGTTCGCGCCGGGCCGGGACATCAGCTCGTTGTACTTCGGCATGCCGCAAAAGCAGGTCCGCGCGACGGCCCCGCGCGTTTCGCGAATCAATTTGTCGAGTTTGATAATCTGGTTCTCCGCGATCTTCTTCGAGTCCTGCACGCCCGCCTTGCGCCAGGCCTCGATGGCACTCTTGTCGGCGATGACGGTCGCCGCGATCACCGGGCCGAAGAAGTCGCCCTTGCCGCTTTCGTCGAGTCCGGCGTGCGACTCGAACCAGTCGGGGTGCAACACTTCATCGTAGCCCAGCTTGGCCGCGCCGATCACCTCGGGCTCGAGCGTCATGGTGACGAACTCTTCCGTGCCTTTGCCCGCGATGACCACCTTGCCGCTGGTGTAGGCCGCCACGTTGGTTTTCAAATGGTCGGCCTTGAAGGCGAAGCGCGTGTAGGCGATCTCAAACGGAGTCCAGCCGCGCTCGACGAGGATGGCGCGCAGCTTGTCCATCTGGGCGTCGTCGAGCTTCGCGGTGTAGGACGCGATTTTCTTGGGCGGCTCGGGCTCTTCGGCGCTGTTCTTGGACATCAGAGGATAGATGGTCACAAAAACGCAGAAAAACACCCGAAAAATCACCGCAACCTAAGGTCGGCGCCGTTTTGCGCTACTTTCTGGGTGAATCCCTCCTTTTCGCGGGGATTCGAGGGAGGGCCGGGCTCCGGCGAGGCCGGACGACAGATTACGCCGAGGCCGGCCCTCCTCTTTGGTTGCGGCTCCGCCGCGCTATGCCTTTTCCTGCCCGTTCGTGGCAACGTCATCCTCCCCTTCCCTCCGTCCACGGCGCGGCGCATTTCAAACCGCCCTGCGCACGTGGTATCAGGCCCACGCGCGAGAATTGCCGTGGCGCGAGGCCCCGTCGCTCTACAAGACCGTCGTCAGCGAGTTCATGCTGCAGCAGACGCAGGTGAAAACGGTGCTGCCCTATTTTGCGCGTTGGCTGGAAGCGCTGCCGGATTTTGCCGCGTTGGCCGCGAGCCCGCCCGACCGGGTCCTGAAACTTTGGGAAGGGCTCGGCTATTACTCGCGCGCCCGCAATCTCCACCGCCTCGCGCAGGAAATCGTCGCGCAGCCCACCCTTCCCCGCACCGTCGAAGCCTGGCGCGAACTGGCGGGAGTCGGGCCCTACACGGCCGCCGCCATCACCAGCATCGCTTTCGAGGCGCCGGAGGCCTGCGTCGACGGCAACGTCGTGCGGATTCTCGCCCGCCTCACCGCCGACCGCACCTCGTTTCGCGATTCCGCCAGCGCCGCCAAGGCCTACACCGGGCTCGCCCAGTCGTTGGTGCCGGCCACCGGACCGGGCGATCACAACCAGGCGATGATGGAACTCGGCGCCACGGTTTGCCTCCGGCACAATCCACGTTGCGCGGAATGCCCGGTGCGAAAATTCTGCGCGGCGGCGAAGCAGGGCACGCCGGAGGACTTCCCCCGCCTCGCCCCGAAAGCGATCGAGCAGCGCCAGCTCGTGCGCGTCTGGTGCGAACACAACCAGGCCCTGCTCCTGCATCGCGCGTCCGCCAGCGCCCGGCGCTTTGCGAACATCCACGAGTTGCCCCTCGCCCAGCAACTGGGCCTGGCCGACACGCTCGCCGCCCACGGCAAACTGCTCAGCCGCCACCGTCGCGCCATCACGCGCTTTCAAATCACCGAATCGATCCATGCGGCGCCGGCACCGCGCCAGCGCCTCGCCCCGGATCTCGTCTGGGTCCCGTTCGACCAGCTCGACACCATCACCCTCTCTGGCCCGCACCGTCGCTGGATTCGCGCCATCCTCGCCGGGAAGTAGCGCCGGGCGGAAACCGGCGTCGGGCAAAAAAAGCGCCGATTAATTCAGCAGCCAGAAAGCCATGAACCCATTCCCGGCTTCTTGGCGGCTGAATCGATCTCCGGGCTTCGTCGCGGGCCGCTATCCCATCAACGCTTCAATCCGCAGCTTCGACGCCTTTACCTCGTCGACCGTAATCCGCGGCCCAAACTCAATCGTGAGCAAATGTTCCGGGCGCCAGAATTCGCTGATCATCTTGAAATCGATGTGCCCGGAGCCAACCGCCTGGTGGTCCTGCCCCTGCGCGCTCACGTCGTGAAGGTGAAAACCCATCAGCCGACTGCGCATTTTTTCGAGATGCTGCCGATGATTGAGCAGGCCCATGCCTTCCTTGATGTCGGCGTGACCGGTGTCGTGCCAGTAACCGACCGGAGCCGTCGGCGGCAGTCCGGCGAGGAAATCGGCGTAGTCCCCATCGAGCGGAAGCTCTTCGAATTTTTCGCGATTTTCGAAGCCGAGCTTCACGCCCTTCTGCGTGGCGTAGTCAAAGATTTCGGCGACGCTCGCCTTGGTCCGCTCCCAAAAGGGTCCCATCCGCTTGCGCAGCTTGACCATGGATTTCTCCAAGAGGGCGTGATACGATTTGTCCTCGGGCGTCCGACCCGCGTCCGGATTGTCGCGCAGGTAGTTGCGGAGGTTGCGGGCTGGGTTGAACCAGAAGAATTGGACGCTCCCCAAATGACAAACCAGTGCCCGCGCCTTCATTTGCGCGGCAAAATCCAGCGAGCGCTTGGTATGCCGGAGCCATTGGTCATGCTCCCGGTAGTCCTTGGACGAAGGTTCGAAGAGGTTGGGCGCGGCCTGCACCACCCCCGTGGGCAATGGGCAAAAGTTATGCGTCGAAGAGACCTTTACCACGCCCTCTTCCACCGCCTTCAAAATGCCGGGCACAAGCGTGATTCTAACGCCGTGGCTGAGCTCGACATACTCAAATCCCAAGGCCGCCATCTCGCGCAACATGGCATAACCGTCGGAGTGACGGTGGGAACACCAGCTGGTGGAAAGGGCGAGTATCGGCTTCACGCGGCGGCGGATGGTGACGAACGAAACAAGTCCAAGTTGCTCAAAATGATGCTACTTGCAACAAAAAGCCGCACCCCGATTACGGAGGTGCGGCGAAAGTCTGCCACGCAAAGGCGCGAAGCCTTATTCGGCGTAGCGGCGGCGCAGCATCTGGGTAAAGGCCTGAACCTTATCCTTGCGGCGACGCTTCTCGCAGGGCTTCTCAAAGTAGCGCTTCGCGCGCGTGCCTTTGATGATATTCTCGCGATCGAGCTTCTTCTTCATCCGGCGTAGGGCGCGGTCGATAGGCTCGTTCTTGCGGATCTTGATTTCGATGGACATGTGGACGAACTCGGAGACGGGTTTGGTGAAAGGAAAAGCTGGTTAATAGGCCAAGGCCCAATGGACGCGTCAATGGCAATTTTGCCCCCGCCAAAGGCGGGGGGATGACCAAGGATCAATGTCCCATGACCAATGTTCAAGGTTCAAGGTCCATGGCCTAAGCTGCAAAGGCGGCAACAGCCTGCCGAATTGGTCATTGAACCTTGAACCTTGGTCATTTGCCGCCGGCATTTCCCTCCTTGCGCGCGTGCCGCGAAGCCATTCCTTGAACGTCATCCGTGCCGTCCGTCGACAAGAACTTCGTCCATCTCCACGTCCACTCCGATTACAGCCTCCTCGATGGCTGCTGTCGCATTGACCGGCTGATGGATCGCGCGGGCGAGCTGGGCATGGGGGCGCTGGCCATCACCGACCACGGCAATCTTTACGGCGCGATCGAGTTCTACAATCAGGCGAAAGCAAAAGGCATCAAGCCGCTGATCGGCTGTGAACTTTACCTCGTGGAGACGTCCCGGCTCGAAAAGAACGGCCGCTCGGACGAAGGAAAATCGATCTTCCACCTTGGCCTGCTCGCGCAAAATCTCACCGGATATCAAAATCTCCTCAAGCTCGTCTCGGACGCGCACCTCCGGGGCTTTTACTACAAACCGCGCACGGATATTGAGACGCTGGCCCGCCATGCCAAGGGGTTGATCGGTTTCACCGGCTGCCTGGCGTCACTCGTCCCGCAACGGCTGCTCGACGATCGCTACGAGGAAGCGCGCCGCGCGTGCGGCCGTTTCGTGGAAATCTTCGGCCGCGAAAATTACTTCGTCGAAATCCAGGACCACGGCATTCCCGAACAGCGAAAAATCATCCCCGGGCTGCTCAAGCTCGCGGAAGAGTTCAACCTCAAGGTCATCTGCACCAATGACGTTCACTACGTCCGTTCGCAGGACGCGGGACCGCACGACACCATGCTCTGCATCCAGACGGGCGCGAAGCTCGAGGATGAAAAGCGGATGCGCTTCGACGGCACGCAATTTTACCTGAAGTCGCGTGACGAGATGGCGAAAATTTTCGCCGAAGTTCCCGAGTCGCTCACGAACACCCAGCTCGTCGCCGAAATGTGCGACCTGACCATCCCGTTCCCGAAGGGCAGCGAGCGCTATCCGAAATATCCCCTGCCGCCGGAAATCAAAACGGATCGCGCCGGTTACCTGCGCGACCTGTGCATCGTCGGCCTGAAAAAGCGCTACGGCGTCGACTACGACGAGGGCAAGAAGATTGCCGACGTGCCCGCCGATGCCACGGCCAAAGACGGGCAGACCCTCGCCCGCGCCCTCGTCGAGCGCCTCGATTTCGAACTCTCCATCATTACGAAGACCGGGTTCATCGACTACTTTCTCGTCGTCTGGGATTTCATCGACTGGGCCCGGCAGCACGGCATTCCCGTTGGCCCCGGCCGCGGCTCCGGCGCCGGCTGCATCGTCGCTTATCTGCTTGGCATTACCAATCTCGATCCGCTGCGGTTCAAGCTGCTCTTCGAGCGCTTCCTCAATCCCGAGCGCGTTTCTCCGCCGGACTTCGACATCGACTTCTGCATGCGCCGGCGCGGCGAGGTCATCGACTACGTCCGAAAAAAATACGGCAACGACTGCGTCGCCAACATCATCACCTACGGCACGCTCGGCGCCAAGATGGTCATCCGCGACGTCTCGCGCGTGCACAACCTCCCCTACGCCGAGGCCGATCGCCTGGCCAAGATGATTCCCGACGAGCTGAACATCACGCTCGAGACGGCGGTCGCCAAATCCGCCGAACTGCGCGACGAGGTGGCGCGAAATCCCGTCGCGAAAAAGATCTTCGATCAGGCGCTGGTCCTCGAAGGCATGGTCCGCAACACCGGCAAGCACGCCGCCGGCATCATCATCACGGATCGGCCGCTCGAGGAATTTGTCCCGCTCACCGAGCAGGAAGGCGACGTCACGGTGCAGTACGACATGAACGCCGTGGGCAAACTCGGCCTGCTGAAGATGGACTTCCTCGGCCTCAAGACGCTCACCGTCATCGCCGACGCGGTGGACAACATTCGCCGGTCCGCGGACCCGAAGTTCGACATCGAGACCATCCCGCTCGAGGACGCGAAAACCTTCGCGCTGCTCAACTCCGGCCGCACGACCGGCGTGTTTCAGCTGGAATCCGGCGGCATGCAAAACCTCTGCCGTCAGATCGGGCTCTCGAGCATCGACGAAATCGTCGCGCTCATCGCGCTCTTCCGCCCCGGTCCGATGGAGTGGATCCCCGACTACATCCGCGGGAAAAAAGATCCCAGCACCGTCCGGTTTCCCCACAAGCTCCTCGAGGAGGTCTGCCGCGAAACGTACGGCGTGATGGTCTATCAGGAGCAAGTGATGGAGGCCGCCAAGATTATCGCCGGCTACACCCTCGGTGGCGCCGACATGCTCCGCCGCGCCATGGGCAAAAAAGACGCCGAGGCCATGGCGAAGGAACGCGCCAAATTCGTCGAGGGCGCGAAGCGCGTGAACAACATCGACGAGAAAACCTCCGACGCGATCTTCGACATCCTCAACAAATTCGCCGGCTACGGTTTCAACAAGTCCCACTCGGCGGCCTACGCGATCCTCAGCTACCAGACCGGTTTCCTGAAGGCGAACTACCCGGTGCAGTTCATGGCCGCGACGCTCAGCTCCGAGCTCGGCAACTCCGAAAAAGTCTCCCATTTCGTCGCCGAGTGCGAGGCCATGGGATTGAAGGTGCTGGGGCCGGATGTGAATGAGAGCCGGGAGATGTTCACGCCGGTGTTTCGCGGCGCGGCGCCGCGCGTTGAAAGTTTAAAGGCTAAGGCCGAAAGCCCAGCCAACGGAGGCGGAGCTTCCACTTTCCCCCTTCTCCCTCACTCCACCCAAACCGAAACGGCGATTCGGTTCGGACTGGCGGGCGTAAAGGGCGTCGGGGAACAGGCCGCGCAAAAAATCATCGAAGAGGGGGAAGCCCGCGGGCCGTTCAAGGACTTCGAGGATTTCATCACCCGCGTCGACGCGCGTGCGCTCAACAAGCGGGTGCTCGAACACCTCGTGAAAACGGGCGCCTTTGATTTCAGCGGCGCCTCGCGCAAGAAGCTCTTTGAAGGCATCGACGGGGCCTTGTCTGCCGCGAGCGCCACCGCCCGCGACAAAGCCGCCGGCCAGCACAGCTTCCTCGATATGCTGGCGGAATCGCCTTCGGCAATTCCGGCGGTTGCCAACGTCCCGCGCCCAACGCCCCATTCGTCGGCAGACGACGACTTCACCTCGGCCGAACGCCTGGCGTTCGAGAAGGAACTCCTCGGCTTCTACGTCACCGGTCACCCCATGAGCGTCTATACGGGGCTCGCCGAGGCGATCGACACGTTTCCCGTCGAGGAACTGCTGCAGCAGGCCGACCGCGCGGAGTTCCGGCTCTGCGGCATCGCCAGCAATCTCACAAAGAAACTGGCGAAGAAGGACAACCGGCCGTGGGTGGCGTTCACGCTGGCGACGAAGAAGGCGTCGCTCCCGCTAAACATGTTTGCCGACGCCTACGCCGCGCATGGCCAGAACCTGGCGGAAAACGCGCTCATCCTCGTCCAAGGCAACATCCTCGTGAACCAGGAAGGCGCCCGCATCAACGTGAAGGAGTGCTATCCGATCGATGCCCAGGTCGCCGGTCTCGTCCGCAAGGTCACCTGGCTGCTGCACCCCGACCACCGCGAGTTGCCAGGCTTCCTGCGCCAACTCCGCGAAACGCTCAACCAACAGGTGGGCGACACCCGCGTGGAACTCGCCTTCGTTTTCGCCGATCGCGCCGCGCCCATCGCCGAGGTCAGCAACGCGCTCACCTGGAAAATCAACGCGCCGTCCTTTCAAATCCTGCGCGCCCACCCCGCCGTCGCCGGCGTGCAAATCGAAACGAGACGCCTCGAACTCAAGCAGGACCGCCGCTGGGCGAAACGGGCGTAGACGTTCGGGCCAGCCTCCGTCTCCTCCGTTGCTTCCTGAAAGGTGGGTTGCGCCGTGGAAGCCCGGCCGGATTAGCCCTGTCATCCGGGGATCGACGGATTACGGCCCCGGCGAGAATCGCATCGCCCTTTTCCGCCCGATCCACGTACTCCGCACTCCACTCTATGCCCGATCAAGCCACGCTCAACCACGCCGCGCAGGTCCTTGTCGCGATTTCCTCCGATCAGCGCGCCGACACGGCTCTGCGTTTCTATTTCGAGCATCACCGTTATCTCCAGCCGCCCGCCAAGCGCGCCATCAGTCACACGGTCTTCGTTTATTTCCGCTGGTTCTCCTGGCTCGATCAAAAGGCCTCGCCGCAAAAGCGCCTCGAACAGGCGGTGGAACTCCACGATCGCTTCACCGCCGATCCCAAGAGCGTCAAGCCCGAGACCCTCGCCGTCCGCGCCGTCCCCGAGTGGCTGTGGACCGAAGTCGACCTTCCCGCCGAAGCGAAGGCCAGCTACCTCCGCCAGCTGCAGCGCGATCCGGCGCTGTGGATTCGCGCCCGCCCGGGTCAGGCCGCCGCGCTGGCCAAGTCCCTCTTCGCCTGCGAACCCACGCCGCTCGCACCCGACGCGCTGCGCTTCACCGGCACGCAGGATCTCTTCAAGACCGAGCAATTCAAGACGGGCGAATTCGAGATTCAGGATCTCGCGTCCCAACTGGTCGGTGTCGCCGCCGCGCCCAAGCCGGGCGAAACGTGGTGGGACGCCTGCGCCGGCGAGGGTGGCAAAACGCTGCATCTCGCCGACCTCATGCAGAACAAGGGGGTGGTCTGGGCCACGGATCGAAACGAACGCCGGATCGACACGCTCAAGCGCCGCGCCGGCCGGGCCAAGCTCTTCAACTATCGCAGCGAATTTTGGGATGGCGGCCGGCAGCTCCCGACCAAGCTCAAGTTCGACGGCATTCTGCTCGACGCCCCTTGCAGTGGCGTCGGCACCTGGCAGCGCAACCCGCACGCCCGCTGGACCACCACACCCGATGACGTCCGCGAGCTCGCCGCCACCCAGGCCACCCTGCTCAGCAACCTCGTCGGCTCGCTCAAACCCGGCGGTCGCCTCATCTATTCTGTCTGCACGCTGACCCGCAGCGAAACCACCGCCGTCGCCGCGGCCTTCACCGCCGACCATCCCGAATTGGAGCCGCTCCCGCTCTCCACGCTCAATTCGCAGCTCCCGACGCTGACCCTCTGGCCTCACGAGCTGAACGCCAACGGCATGTTCGTCGCCGCCTGGCGGAAAAAATCGGCGTAGCGAATCAAAGCACGGACGCCTAAATGCGATTGTCATTCTGAGCGCAGCGAAGAATCCAGTTGGACCTGAGCCGGCGGTTCGCGAGTGCGATTATCTCGCTGGATTTTTCGCTCGCGCTCAGAATGACAATCAAGGGTCACTTGTTAGAAGCCCGCTCAGAATGGCAAGTCCGACACCAGCAAACAAGATTTCCGCCGCGCAGGTCCGCGCTGATTTCAACGACCTGCCCGCGGTCATCCACTACACCCGGGCCGCGCACGAACTCGGGCTCTGGCAATCTGAGCGCATCCTGATCGAACGATTCTTCCCCGATCGCACGGCCCCGCTCCTCGAAGCGGGCTGTGGCTCCGGCCGCGTCAGCATCGCCCTGTGGAAAATCGGCTATGGCCATCTGACCGCCTTCGATTTCGCCACCGAGCTGGTCGACCAAGCGCACAGCCTCGCCGCCGAACGCGGCGCCACGGCCATCCGTTTCTTCGTCGGCGACGCCACCGCCCTCGGCCAATGTCATCCAATAGATGACAAAGCCCCCACCCCCAGCCCCGACCCCGGGGCGCCGGTTTGTCATCTATTAGATGACAAACCGGTCGGGGGGCCGCGGGGGTTTGGCGGGGCGCTGTTCCTGTTCAACGGATTGATGCAGATTCCGGGGCGCGAGAATCGCCGGGCGGCGTTGCGCGAGTTGCATCGGGTCTGCGTGCCGGGCGCACCGTTGCTTTTCACCACGCATGATCGCGAGTCGTCGCTCATGGAGCGCGCCCTTTGGCGGATGGAGGCCTACCACTGGGAGCGCGGTGACCAGGATCCGCGGCTGCCCGAGTTCGGGGACCGCTATTTCGAGGATCACGCCGGCCGCACGTTCATGCACCTGCCGGTGCGCGAGGAAATTCTCGAGGATCTCGCCGCCACCGGCTGGCGCCACACGTTCGACGCGATGCGGACCGACATCGCGAAGGAATCAAAGGCTGTGCGGCAATTCTCGGACGAGTGCCGGTTTTGGTCGGCGGTTCGGGCGTAGCAGCGTTTGTCCCTCGCGGTGCGTTCGCGGGACTCGGCGAAGCGGAGCGCGTGTTCCCCAACCCCCTGGTCATTCTGAGCCGGACCCGTGCAGGTGAGAGGTGAAAGTTGAAAGCGATGAACGCCGGGGCGAAATCGCTCTTTTCGGGCTGGGTTCGAGGCAAACTGATGAGTGACTCCCTTTTCGCGGTCTACCCCGCAGTTAACTTTTGCCTGCCCTGGCTTTCAACTTTCAACCTTCAACTCTCAACTGAATTTTTCCGGCTGAGACCGGTCACCAACGGACACGCGTTGGGCATTTCTGACAGACGAATCCGCTCCTGTCGGTCAGCCTTTTTAGGTACCCTTAAAGACGAGCGAAGGCGCACTCAAGGTGGTCCAGGAGCTCCGCGCGCGGACGGGCCGCGCACGGAGCTCCTTCATAAAACGTGAGTTTGAACCGGCGTATCGGCCGCGCAGGGAGTGCACGACCCACCCGGTACGGAGTCCATTAGATGGTGGTGGTGGCTTTTCCCACGGCCGCGATTGCTTCGAAGGCCTGTGGGTTGTCGACACTGGAGAGGTCTCCCACCGGTTGACCGAGAAACGCCCGCGCCATCGCCGCCCGGACAATTTTTCCGCTGCGGGTCTTGGGTAGCGCCGACACGACGAAGACCCGCCTTGGCGCCAGCGGCTTGCCCAGCTGCCGGGCCACCTGCGCGACCAATTCGGACTCCGCGGGGGCCGGCGTGGTGCCACTGCCAGCGGCGTTCTTCAGCACGACAAAGCAGACCAGGGCGGTCCCCTTGATCTCATCCGGCACGCCGATCACCGCCGCTTCACTCACCGCGGCATGACTGGTGAGCGCGTCTTCCACTTCGCCCGGACCCACCCGTTTCCCCGCCACTTTCAAGGTATCGTCGGTCCGGCCGAACAGGAACCACTGGCCATCTTCATCCACCTTGGCCCAGTCGCCATGATACCAGACGCCGGGAAAGCGGTTGAAGTAGGTGTCCAGATAACGCGCGTCATCGTTGAGGAAACTCTTCGTCATCGACGGCGCGGGCTGCTTGCAGACGAGGTGGCCCATCGTGCCGCGCGGCGCCGGTTGCCCCTCATCGGTGTAGACGTCGACGTCCATGCCGAGGCCCGGACCGCCGAGCGAGCACGCTTTCAGCGCATCGAGCGGATAAGGCTGCAAATGGCAGCCGATGATTTCCGTCCCGCCGGAGATATTAACCACCGGGCACCGACTGCCGCCGACCTTCTTGAAAAACCACGAGTAACTGGCCTCGTCCCACACCTCTCCCGTCGAGCCGAGCACGCGCAACCGCGATAGATCATAACCCTGGGGTCCGCGCCCATCGGTCGCCCGCAGGAGCAGGCGAATGAGCGTCGGCGAACAACCGAGGGTGATGACGCCGAGCTTTTCGCAGATCTGCCAGAGACGATCGCTCGTCGGATAATTGGGCGCGCCATCGAAGAGCACGATCGGCGTGCGATAGAGCAGGCAGCCGATAATTTCCCACGGCCCCATCATCCAGCCGATATCCGTCACCCAAAAGAACGGTTCGCCGGGCCGCGCGTCGAAGGCATAGCGAATCTCCTTTCCCGTCTGGGCGAGGCAACCGGCGTGGGTGTGCACCGTCCCCTTGGGCCGGCCAGTCGTGCCACTCGTATAAATGATGAGGCACGGCTCTTCGGCGTCGGTCGGAGCGAACGCTTCGCCCGCTCCCTGCGGCGAATTTCCGGAACGACAAAAATCATCCCAATCGTTCGTGTCCGTCCAAACCACGCGCGTGATCGAAGGCACTTTCGCCGCCGCGGCCCGCGCGATACTGCCGGTGTCGGCGGCCTTGCCGCGCCGCGTCAAGGCCCCACAGGCGAACAGAACTTTCGCTTCGCACGACGCCAGCCGCTCCCGCAGCGCGTCCTCGCCGTAGCCGCAAAAAATCGGGACGAAGCGCGCGCCGAGCTTCATCGTCGCGAAGAGCGCCACCACGGTCGAAATCTGCATCGGTGCATAGAGGCCGACACTGTCACCGCGGCCGACCCCCGCCGCGCGCAGACCGGCGGCGCAGCGGTCAACCATTTCCGCCAGCTCGGCAAACGTGACGCGGCGGGCATCTTCGCTGCGCCCGGAATCGGTTTCGTAAAACAAGGCGACTTCGGCGCCGTGCCCGTCGCGGACGTGGCGGTCCACGCAGTTGTGGGTCACGTTGATTTGCCCATCGACGAACCACTTCGTCCAGGGAAACCCCTGGGAGCTGTCGCGCACCCGCGTGTAGGGCCTCGCCCACTCTACGCCCATGTCCTGGAGCGCGGCGTCCCAGAACCAGTCGAGGTCGCGGACCGACGCGGCGCGTAATTCCGGCAGGGTACCGAGCCCATGCTGACGCATGAGTCCCGCGACGTGCGAATTGCGCGTCCACGCATGATCTTCAGGTCGCCAGATAAAATCAGAATTCATACTGAACTAAGAAACCTCAGGGTTTGTCATTCCAAGCGCCAGCGAAACATTCGCACCCGCGAAACCGCCGCGTAGGTCCAACTGGATGCTCGAACGGTCGCTTCGCCCGCTAACTTCGCCGCGCTGCTGATGACGTCTCGGAATAAGTCAGGCAAAAGCCCACCGAAGGCGTACGGGGTGGGCCGGGCACTCCGGGCGCGGCCAGCGAACGAGAGATCGAGCCCAACGCTGACCGCGCGCGGAGCGCACGGTCCACCTTTCGGCACCCTTTGCGACGCTCACATCAACTCCACGCACGCCGCGAGTCCTTCGCCGCCGCCGATGCAATTGGCGGCAAGGCCGCGTTTCGCGCCGCGCTCCCGCAGCGCGGCCAGCAGGGTCACCAGGATGCGCGCGCCACTGCAGCCAATCGGATGGCCGAGGGCGATGGCGCCGCCGCGGACGTTCACTTTGTCCGCCGCGAGGCCGAGTTCCTGCCTGAAGGCGAGCGGGACCACCGCAAAGGCCTCGTTGACCTCCCAGAGATCGACGTCGTCGCGGGTCCACCCGGCGCGCTGCAAGGCCTGCTGCGCCGCGGACACCGGCGCAGTCGTAAACCAAAGTGGCTCCTGCGCGTGGCTGCCAAAAGCCACGAGGCGCGCCAGCGGTTTCAAACCCCGCTTCGCCGCGAATTCCGCCGTGGTGATCACCAGCGCCGCCGCGCCGTCATTGAGACTCGAGGCATTGGCCGCGGTGATCGTGCCTGCTGGGTCGAACGCCGGCCTCAGTTTGGGAATTCTTTCGTAGTTCACCTTGGCCGGTCCTTCATCGCGTTCGACCCTTGTAATGACGCCTTTGGCGTCGGGAATCTCGACCGCCGTGATTTCGCCCGCCGAGCGCCCGTCCTGCTGCGCCGCATTCGCCCGACGAAAACTTTCCGCGGCATACGCGTCCTGCTGCTCGCGGGTCAACGCGTATTTCCTGGCACACTGCTCGGCGCAGTTGCCCATGTGGATGTTATTGTAGGGATCCCAGAGTCCGTCGTGGATGACCGAGTCGATGACCTGCTGGTGGCCGAGCCGGTAACCCTCACGCGCCTTTGGCAACAGGTAGGGCGCGCCGCTCATGCTCTCCATGCCGCCCGCCACCACGACCGTCGCATCGCCGGCCGCCAGCGCGTGCCCGCCCTGCATCACGGCCTGCAGGCCGGAACCACACACTTTGTGAATCGTCACCGTCCGCACCGAGCTCGGGAGCCCCGCGTAAATCGCCGCTTGGCGAGCTGGCGCCTGGCCCTGGCCGGCCTGGAGCACGTTGCCAAGGAGAACGTCGGAGACATCCGCCGGAGAAATTCCCGCCTGCGCCACCGCACCCTTCACGGCGGTCGCGCCAAGTCGCGAGGCGGGAACCGAGGCCAGCGCACCTTGAAACGCGCCTAGCGGGGTACGAGTGGCGGAGAGGATGACGAGGTTGGTCATGAGGAGGCTTACCTGAACTAAGCCGAAAGAATTCAGGAGAGAGTTGAGGGCTGAGAGTTGAGAGCCAAACCAAAAGGGCATCTCATTTCGAGCAGGCCAGCGCCGGCTTCACCGCTGAGGCTCGACCGCCCAGCCCGCACCTCTCGACTCTCAAGAAACAGCGCCTGGTTGGTCGTCCCGCCTTTAGGCGGAAGGCTTGAACTGCTTCGATTCCGCCGGAAGGCGGGACGACCAACCCAGTGAACCTTTCATCCGCGGCTGGCATTCCGCCAGCAGACCGACAGCCTTGGCTGTTTTCGAATCCATGAAACCATTCGGTGTCACCGCGGCCGGTAAAGCAGCCCATCTTTATTCCTTGGAACAGGCGAACGGCGTCCGCGTGGAGATCACCGACTTCGGCGGCGCCGTCGTCCGTCTGTTCGTGCCCGACCGCACCGGACGCCTCGCCGATGTGGTCCTCGGCTTTGATTCGGTCGAACCGTATGCCGCCCATCAATCGTATTTCGGCGCGCTTATCGGTCGCGTCGGCAATCGGCTCGGCGGCGGCCAGTTCGCCCTCGAGGGCCGGACTTACGCGTTGGCCCAAAACAATCAGCCCGCCGGCAGACCGTGCCATCTCCACGGCGGCGTGCGCGGCTTTGACAAAGTGCTTTGGCAAGCCGAGCGGATCGCTGCGGACGCAGGCCCCGCGCTCCGCCTGCGCTACCGGAGCCCCGACGGCGAGGAAGGTTATCCCGGAAATCTCGACGTCGAGGTTCGCTACACCCTGACGGCCGCTCCCGCGCTGCGCATCGACTACACCGCGACGACTGACCGGCCAACCCCGGTCAATCTGACCAACCACACGTATTTCAACCTCGCCGGCGAAGGAGCGGGCGACGTCCTCGCCCACGAGGTGACGCTCTGCGCTTCGCGGTACACGCCGGTCAACGCCGGACTTATTCCGACCGGAGAAATCGCGCCGGTGGCCGGCACCCCCTTCGAATTTCGGACCCCCCATCGCATCGGGGAGCGCATCGCCCAGCCCCACGAACAATTGGGCTTTGGCTCAGGCTACGACCACAACTTCGTGCTCGAAGCGCGTGGCGGCTCCGTCTCGCTGGCGGCCACGGTGTGTGAACCCAAGTCAGGCCGGCTGCTCGAAGTTCTGACCACCGAACCGGGTGTCCAGTTTTACACGGGAAATTTTCTGGACGGTGCCATCCCCGGAAAATCCGGGCATTATTATGGCCGTCGCACGGGATTCTGCCTCGAGACGCAGCACTTTCCCGATTCGCCCAATCAACCGGCGTTTCCCTCCATCATCCTGCGCCCGGGTGAAACGTTGCGTTCGACGACCGAGTTTCGCTTTGGTGTGCGTTGAACCGGCCCATGCCCCTAAACTCCGTTCTCCTTTTCCTGATCGCTGCGTTGCTGGCCGGTTGCGGACGCAAAACGCCTAGTGTCACCCAATCGGTGACCCTCAAACCATCGACCTCCGCGGATTGCCGGTCGTGTCACGAAGAGATCTTCAGATCCTGGGCGGATTCGCATCACGCGCTGGCGCATCGCTCCGTCGACGCGACGAAGGACGCCACTGCCTTCACGCCTTCCCGCAATTTTTCGCAGCACGGGGTCGACTACCAAATCGCGTGGAACGACGGGCGGCCGGATTTTTCCGAAAAACACGCTGCGCGGCCGGTGGACAAATATGGCCCGGAATTCGCGCTCGGGCACACGCCACTCCGGCAATACGTGGTGCCGGTCGGCGGTGGTCGCTATCAAGTCGCCGAACTGGCCTTCGATCCCGCGCGCTCCGAATGGTTCGACGTCTTCGGTGACGAGCAGCGGCAACCGGGCGAATGGGGCCATTGGCGCGGCCGCGGGATGAATTGGAACTCGATGTGCGCCCACTGTCATCTCACCGACTTCCGGAAGAACTACGACGCCGCCGCGGACACCTACGCCTCCACCTGGCGCGAGCAGGGCATCGGCTGCGCGCAATGCCACGGTGAGTTGCCGGCGGAGCACGCGCAGAAAAAAAAGGGAGTGCCGCCCGCCGATCCGGCCGCACGGGCGCGGGCGCAGGAAACGTGCGCGCCGTGTCACGCGCGCAATGAACTTCTGACCGGCACGGTGCAGCCGGGCGTGCCCTACACGGATCACTACCGCCTGACCCTGCCCACGGACGCGGCCATTTTTTACCCCGACGGCCAGATGCGCGACGAGGATTTCAACTATACCTCATTTCTCACGAGCCGGATGGGCGGAAAGGCCGGGATCACGTGTCTCGACTGTCACGATCCGCACAGTGGTCGTCCGCGGTTGCCCGTCGAAAACAACGCCCTTTGCCTCCAATGCCACGCCGCGGCGACGAAACCGAACATCCCCGTCATCGATCCCGTCGCCCATTCGCATCATGCAGCCGACAGCGCCGGCAACCGCTGCGTTTCGTGCCACATGCCGACCACGACGTACATGCAGCGCGATCCGCGACACGACCACGGTTTCCTCCGGCCGGATCCGCTGCTGACCAAGGAACTCGGCATTCCCAACGCCTGCGCCCGCTGCCACAGCGACCAAACCGTCGACTGGGCGATTGCCGCCACGGACCGCTGGTATGGAGCAAAAATGGAGTCACGCCAGCGCGTGCGCACCCGCGGCGTGGTCGCGGCGCAAGCTGGAGCGGCCGATGCCGCCGACACGTTGACGGGCCTGCTGGCCACCGAGGACATTCCCGCGTGGAAGGCGACACTGCTGGAATTGGCGCGGCCCTTCGCGAATACGTCACCGGGGATCGTCGCGGCCGCGCGCGTCGCGCTCCAGGACCCCGAGCCGCTGGTGCGTTCGGCCGCGGTCCAGGTCCTGGGCGCCAATGAGGCCGCGCGACTCGCGCTGACTCCGGTCCTCAAGGATCCTTCGCGCCTCGCAAGGTTGGACGCCGAATGGGCGCTGTCCGACCGGCTGGCGGAAAACTCGCCCGAGCGAAAGGAACTCAACGCCTACCTGGCCGTCATGGCCGACCAACCGGCCGGACAGGCCCGCCTCGGCGAGGATTTCTTCAATCGCGGCCGGATGGTCGAAGCGGAGGCGGCACTGCGCAAGGCGACGGAATGGGATCAAAATTCTCCCGGCCTTTTCTTAACGCTCGGCACGGTGTTGAATTCGCTTGGCCGCGACGCCGAGGCGGCGGCCGCTTTCTGGCGCGCAGCGCAAACCAATCACGCCGACGCGAATGCCGCCTTCAGCGCGGCGCTGGCGTTCGCGGGGGCAGGCAAACTCGCGGACGCCGAAATGGCGTTGCGCGAAACGGTCCGCCGGGATCCCAGCCGCGATCGCGCGTGGTACAATCTCGGACTGCTGCTCGCGCAGGCCCATCGCGGGGCCGACGCCCTGCAGGCGCTGGGCGAGGCCGAACGGCTCGCCCCGTCCGTCGCCGATTATCCGTACGCCCGGGCCACGATCCTCTGGCAGAGCGGGGATCGCGCCGGCACGGCGACAGCGGCCCGTCGGACGCTCGCCATTGATCCGGCCCACCGCGAGGCACCCGAATTGCTGCGCCGCGCCGAAGCGCGGTGAAGAACCCGTAGGTAGGGACGGCTCTCCGAGCCGGCCGCGGACGCCTGCGGAGAGGCGTCCCTACCGCGCTGCCGCGCGAAGGTCTTAATAATTTAGCTCTTGGCTACGAAGTTCGGTCGTTATCACCGGAGGTGAATCACGCCGCCATCGATGTCGTAGGCGGAACCGGTGATGAAACTCGCTTCGTCGGAGCACAGATAGGCCACGAGCCCGGCGATCTCCGACGGCTCGGCCATCCGCCCGATCGGTTGCGTCGCCTCCAGCACCTTGAACATTTCCTTTTCCTTGCCCGGATAATTTTTCGCGAGATAACCGTCGACAAAGGGCGTGTGGACCCGGGCCGGACACACGCAATTGCAGCGAATGCCGCGGGCCACGAAGTCGCGCGCCACGGCGAGCGTCATCGTCAGCACGGCACCCTTGCTCATGCTGTAGGCGAAGCGATCCGGCACGGCGATCTTCGAGACGGTCGAGGCCATGTTCACAATCGCACCGCCGCCGCTCGCGAGCAGCTTCTGCACCCCGAAGTGCAGGCAGTGGTAAACACCCTTCACATTGACGCCATAAATTAGATCCATGTCCTCCGGCGTCGTGGTCAGGACGTCTCCGATGTGGGCGATGCCCGCGTTGTTGACGAGGATGTGCAGTTTCTCGATCTGCTCGAAGGCCGCTTTCACCGAGGCCGTGCTCGAAACATCGGCGGTGATCATGCGGACCGCCCCGCCGGCCTGGCGAATTTCCGTCGCGGTGGCTTCACCCGCTTCGGGTCGCGTCTCGAGAATGGTCACGTGGGCGCCTTCCGCGGCGAGACGCACCGCGATGGCGCGACCAATGCCGGAACCGGCACCCGTGACGAGGGCATACTTGTTGGCGAGACGTTGCACGAGGGGAGTCATGGAGAAAGTAGCGCCAGCTTTTTTCCCGTCGTCAATCATTGCCGCTAGCCCGCATATTTCACCCTCTGATTGGTTTTTTCGGATAGCCGACGACGGAGGCAGCGGTGTTTTTGTGTTAGCGATGAGGATATGCGGGCTAAAAGCAAAACCGCCGCGGTTTTGCCAATAGCCCGGACGCTCAAGGCGGCTGAGACCACGGCAAAGGTTTGGGAACACGCGGTGGCTGCACCTGAGCGAGGAGTGTCTGACTATTCGAGCGTCGACACCAACATGTTGGTCGTAAGCGAACGTGGTTATTGTTCGTAGTCCCGCCTTTAGACGGAACGAACGTGCACGAGGCACCACCTGAAGGCGGAACGACCAACGACGGCTGCGCCGCCTCTTTTTTCGAGCGCAGTCTCGAAAAAAGGCCGCTCTACTATCCATCCCTATCGTCGCAGGCCGCGACGATTTTTCGGTCGGGGTTCGCACGACGTAGCCCTGCCCGAGAGGGCAGGGCTGATGGCATTTTCGTTTTGTTCTCGGTCCCGCCTCTCTCGAGGCGGGCTACGAATACACCTTTGGTTGCGGTCGCCGCGGTAGGAAAAGTCCGGGCTAGAAGCGGGCGCCACTTTCCGAAACGGACATCCCAAGTCCCGTCCACGGTTTTGCAGGGCGGCCCACAAGGGGACCGCCATCGAACGTGAGTTCGCATTCAACCCATCGGGCGCTCCGCGCGCGGCCTTCGAGCCCAAGATCGCGCCCGGCGCACCATCACCGCACGCTTTAGCCCCCGGCGAGCACCCGCGCCGTGGCGCCGGCCTTACCAGCGGGTGGCCATGAAACGCCAGCCAGGGTTCTTCCGCTGCATCTCCGAGACGTCGTCGCGTTCCTTGATGCCGGCCTTCAGGTACGCGGCATGTGCCTTGGCGAGTGCCGGACGATCGAGTTCGACGCCCAAGCCGGGGCCCTTCGGCAGCGTGACACAGCCGCCTTCAATCTTCATCCGGCCACCGACAATGATTTCGTCCCACTGCCAGGGATAATGCGTGTCGAGGGCGTAACCGAGATTCGGCATCGCCGCGCCGAGGTGGGTCATCGCCGCGAGCGAGATGCCGGCGTGGTTGTTCGAGTGCATCGACACGCCCCGACTAAACGTCCGGCAGTGCGCCGCGAGTTCCATCGAGGCGCGCAGGCCACCCCAAAAATGGTGATCGGTCAGAATGATGTCCTCGGAACCATGGCGAATGCTGCCGGCGATGTCATCGAACGACGTCGTGCACATGTTCGTCGCTAGGGGCGTCTTCAACGCCCGGCGCACGGCGGCCATGCCCTCCTGGGTGCGACAGGGGTCCTCGAGATACTGCAGGATTCCCTCCATCTCGCGGCCCCATTGGATCGAGGTATCGACGGTCCAGACCGCGTTGGGATCAAAGCGCAGCGGCACGTTCGGACCGAACGCCTCGTGCAGCGCTTTCATCGCCGCGACTTCCTGGGCCGGTTCGAAAACGCCGCCCTTGAGCTTGATCGATTCGAACCCGAATTCCTTCACCATCACCTGCGCCTGCGCAACAATGCCCGCGGGATCGAGTGCCGCCTTCTGCCGGGCGGCCGCCCAACCCGTGGCCTGCGGATCGGTGCTCGCTCCGAGTTCACCGCCGGCGCCTTCATATTTGTAGAAAAGGTAGGCCGAGTAAGGCACGCGCTCGCGCACGATGCCGCCGAGGAGCGTCGCCACCGGCACGCCCAAGGCCTTGCCCGCGAGATCGAGGCACGCCACGTCGAGGGCACTATATACCTGCACGCGCGTCCGGCTGTCCCACGGCATGTCTCCCCGCTCGACGGAAGTTTCCGGCGCGCAGCGCTCCACGAGTTTCCCCCGCAGCTGATGCCAGTTGAGCGGGTCGGACCCCATCACCGTGTCGCGGACCGCGGCCAGCGCCTGGTCGATCGCGACGCTGCCCGGCACCTCGGCGAGGCCGGTGAGGCCATTGTCGGTCACCAACTCGACCACGGTCCGCAGGCAATAAGGCGCGTGCAGGCCAACCGAGTTGAGCAGGGGCGGATCGCCGAGGGCGATCGGCGTAATGTGCATTTCGGTGATTTTCATCAAAAGAGGAAGGGCGGGCATGCAAGCCCGCCCCGTTTTTCAATAATTCGAAACGCCGGGCGCGGCGCTTACTTCCCGCGCAACGAGGCCACGAGCCCGATCAGACCGGTGCGGACCGCGCCGCCATCGGAACCGAGGGCGACAAAGGTGTAGCCGAGTTCGCGGCAAATCGGCACGAGCGCCGCGTTGTGCACGAGAATGCCGGCGGCTTTGCCGTGCTTCTTCGCGGCGTCGCTGACCTTCTTCAGCGCAGCGCGGAAGTCGGGATGATCGAGCTGGTCCCGGATTCCCATATTGTACGAGAGATCCGTCGGGCCGACAAACATGACATCGGCCCCGTCGACAGCGGCGATCTCATCGATGTTGTTCACGGCTTCGGGCGTCTCGATTTGGACGACCGTGAGGAGCCACTCGTGGGCATGCGTGTAATACTCCTCGAAATCCCCGCCGAACCCGGCGCCGCGATTGAACTTCGCCACGCCGCGCAAACCGCGCGGCGGATAGCGCATGGACTGCACGGCGGCCTTGGCCTCCGCGGCGGTGCTGACCCACGGCACCATCACGCCATGGGCACCCATGTCGAGGGCCCGCTTGAAGCGCGGCGTTTCGTTGGCGGCGATGCGCACAATCGGCGCCGCCGGCGTGCCCGTGGCCGCCTGGAGTTGGTGCAACATCGTGTCTTCGCCGCCCGGACCGTGCTCGTGGTCGATGAGCAGCCAGTCGAAGCCGGCGAGGCCCGCGATTTCGACCGTGATGGGCGAACCGAGATTAAGAAAAGTCCCGATCACATATTCACGAGCGAGGACGCGGGAGCGGAGGGTGCCGTTTGGTTTCATGGTGAAGATTAGTTGAGAGTTGAGTGCTGCGAGTTGAGAGCCGGAATTCGGCAGCGAAAAGGCTGAGAGGTGTTTCCCGAGTGTTGCGAATTGAAGTCTCTCAACGCTCAACGCTCAACCGGGCTTGGAATCAGAGAGAGATGTAGAGTCGGTAAAGCGCCTGCGTTCCACAATCCTCCCAGCCGCGGGCGGCGACCTGGTCGTAGAGTTTCTTGGCACAGGCGAGGCCGGGGAGATCGATTTTTAGTTCGGCGGCGCTTTCGAGCGCGATCCGCATGTCCTTCAAGATGTGCTTCACGTAGAAGCCCGGGGCAAAATTTTCACTCAGCGCCCGGGGCGCGAGATTGGTCATCGCCCATCCGCCCGCGGCACCGCCGCTGATGCTGGCGTGCACCGCCGTGGGATCGAGGCCGGCCTTCTTCGCGTAAACCAGCGCCTCGCACCAGGCGACCATCGCCACCGCGACCGCGATCTGGTTGGCCATCTTGCAGTATTGGCCGGCTCCCGGGCCGCCATGCAGGGCAATGTTCTTGCCCATCAGTTCAAACAAGGGCTTGGCCCGGGCAAATGCGGTGGCGTCACCGCCGACCATGATGACCAACCGGGCTTCCTTCGCCCCGAGATCGCCCCCGGATACCGGAGCGTCGAGCGAACTCAGGCCACGCTTCTTGGCGGCGTCAGCGATGCGCACGGCCAGCGCCGGGCTGGACGTCGTCATGTCGATCAAGAGCGCACCGGGCTTGGCGCGCTCGACGACTCCGCCCTGGCCGAGATAAGTGGCTTCCACGTCCGTGGGGAATCCGACGATGGTAAAGACCACGTCAGCCTCCGCCGCCGCGCTGCCCGCGGTCTCGTGCCACGTGGCGCCGGCTTCCACCAAAGCGGCGGCTTTTTCCTTCGTCCGATTGTAGACGTGGAGCTTGTGACCAGCCTTTTGAAGATGACCGGCCATGCTGCGTCCCATGACGCCAGTACCGATGAATGCGATCGAAAGTGGAGCGGACATAGTGCGAATCCCAGGTGGAAGTTGAAAGGAACGGCCATGCAAACTCTTCAGCCCGGCGCGGGCGATGAAAATTTTTCGTCCACGGCCCCCCGCTCCCCGCCGTGAAATGAGAATTTGCCGCGTATGACACAGGCCGCGGCCACACTGGCCGCCCACCCCACAGGAAAATCGACCCGTTCGCGACCGCCGTCGCGCTCCGGGCGCACTGCCGCCAGTCAGAGCCGGGCGCTACTCGGACCGCAACCCGAGCCCGGCGGCTTGCGCGTATTTTCGCTGCGCGCGCTCCAAGGTCAGGACCGCCAGCTGAACGTCGTCCGCCGCGGACTTTGAGATCCGCCGAATATCGCCCGTGATCGTAACCAGCGTCGCCCGCACAATCGGGAGGTCCTGCTCCAGGATTTCCTTTTGCTCATAGGCGGTTTCGTTCATGCGCGGGTATGACGTCCGCCAGACCCGATTGTTCACGGAAAAATCGCCGTCTGGTCGATCGTTTCCCCTTTGCGACTCCGCCGTCACCGGTTTGTGACGCCCTCGCACCCCGGCTCGCCAAGTGGGCTTTTAATGTTCCACTTGACCTCTTACCCTCGGGAAACTTCCTCGTCGCGAATTCTTGAAAACCACCCTCCCCGCCTCCGCCGCCACTGCGCTCACCTCCGGCCTTCCGGCCACCGCCGGCTCTGCCGCCACCGGCGATCGCGAATATTATGAACTGCGCGCCTATCGCGTGAAGACCGCCGCCGCCCGGGCCGCGCTCGACGGCTATCTGGAGAAAGCCTTTCTCCCCGCCCTCGAAAAACGGGGCGTCCGCCAGGTGGGGGTCTTCACCGAGCTCGACATCAACCGGGAAACCGCCACGTCGTCGCCGAAGGCGGACACGCCCGTCTGGGTCCTTATCCCCCACGCGTCATTCACCTCGTTTGTCGCGGTCAGTGCCGAGTTGAACAAAGACCCGGCGGTGCAACAGGCCGCGCGCGACTATCTCACGTTGCCGAAGGAATCGCCCGCCTTTGACCGGATTGATTCGTGGCTGCTCCTCGCGTTCATGGGCCTGCCGCAAATGCAGGTGCCGGAATTTTCCCGGAATCGCGTGGCGACGCGCCTCTTTGAAATGCGCTCGTATGAAAGCTACAGCGAACTCAAGGCCCTCGCCAAGATGGCGATGTTCGACGACGGCGAAATCGGGGTCATGCAAGCCGCGGGCATGAACCCATTGTTCTACGGCCAGGCCCTCGCCGGCCGCGACCTGCCGCACCTCACCTACATCACGGGCGCCGAGGACCTGAAGACCCACCTCGGCAACTGGAAAAAATTCATCGCCCACCCGGACTGGGTGAAGATGAAGGAACTGCCGCAGTACGCCGACACGGTCTCGAAGAACACGCCGCGCTTCCTCGCGCCAACGAGCTATTCGCAGATCTGAGCCGGAAAATTTAGTTGAGAGTTGACGGTTGAAAGTTGAAAGCGCGTTCGATTGCCACCTTCCAACCCCACCTCTCTCGAGGAACCGCGCCGAGGTAGCGAGCTTCGGGAGAAGCGGGATTCACGCATGGACCGAAGACCATCCCTGCTCTCCCGAGCAGGGCTACCGCAACCTTCGTTTCTTCCCGTCCGGAGCAAAACAGGTTTTGCGGTTTTGGGCTGCACGTTTCCGGCTGCTATGAAGCCGGTTGAAAACCAATGTTTGGACTGATTGCCCGCGCTTTCGCCCTTCAGCCTTTTTCGGGACTGCTGATGCCAAACACGCGCTCGGGTAGACCCGGGTGGCGATTCTCCCCCGAAAACATCCGCGTCAGGGAGCGTTGCACTTTGAAACCCAGCCTCGCCATCAGTTCGCCGGCCGCCCGATTTGGCTCGAGCACGTCGAGGAAAACTTTGCGCCCCGCCACGCGCCGAAGCACGTGACCGAGCAGTTCCCAAGCCGTCGCCGCGTCGCGGGCGATCCACGGACCCACCTGGACCGCGTTGGTCCCTTCGCGCGCGAGAATGTAGCCGGCGATCCCCGCCGCATCTCGCCACACGAAACCCAATTCCGGATGGCGGCGACTGAGCGTCGTCACGACCGCCGGTCGCGGCGCGCCAAACGCTTCCGCGTCGAACGCGATGAGGGCCGGAAGGATGGCTTCCGTGATCGGAGCGACGCCACTCGCGGCGTCCCCGCTGCCGCTGGGCGCCACGCCCTCGAAGCGGGACAATCCGTATTCGTCCTGAAAACCCATCGGCAGGTAGACGTTCCGACCCAGGGGCGTCGCATCGAGTTTCACGCAGCGGACACCGCGCGCGCGCAGCGAAGCGATGGCCGCGTGCAGCAACGCCGTGCCGACCCCCGTGCGCCGCTGCTCCGGGTGCACCAGCACCATGCCGACCCAGCCAAAGCGATCGCCGTAACGGATCGTGGTCGCCGTGCCGACCACCCGGTCGCCCACCTCGGCCGCAAAGCATCCTTCCGGTTCGAATTCCAGATAGCCGACCCAATCCCGCTCCGTCTGGTTCCAACCCGCCAGCCGGCGCAGTTCGTGCGCGACCGGAATGTCGCTTGCGACCAACCGGCGAATCGACCGGGCGGCCGGCGCGGCGGAGGGTGAATTATTCGGGCGCGTCATTCGCGGCGTTTCTCTCTCATCGTCCGCGCGTGATCCAGCGCGAACGCGTGACGAAGCCCACCCGCGCCGCAGAGTTCCCGGTCCCGCGCCCGCGGGACCGGCGAGTTTGTGCTTGTGCTCGTCCCCCTGTTTTCTAGCTACACGATCACTTTGAGTCCTTCTGCTCCCGATCGGGCCCAGCCAGTTAGCCTGGCGCTGCCCTGCCCAGCGGACGACGTGGACCTTTTTCTGAGTGAACCCACCACCGAGGTCGTGCAGTCGCTCGCCGGGATGACCGGACCGATTCTCGTCCTCGGTGCTGGTGGCAAGATGGGCTTGCACCTCTGCCTGATGCTGCGCCGGGCGATGCATCTCCTCAGTCGCAGCGACGCGGTGGTGGCCGTGTCCCGTTTTTCCACGCTCCGCGACCGCGCGATCTTCGAACAGCATGGCATCAAGACCCAGGTCTGCGACCTGGCCGACGAGGAACAACTCGCCGTGCTGCCCTCGGCGTCGACCGTGTTCTTCCTCGCGGGCGCCAAGTTCGGCACGGACGCGAATGCCGCGCTGCTCCATCGCGCCAATGTCGAGGTCCCCCAAAAGGTCGCGGCGCGTTTTCGCACCGCCCGGATTATCGCCTTCTCCACGGGCTGCGTGTACCCGTTTGTGCCCATCGCTTCGGGTGGCGCCACCGAGGTGACGCGACCGCAGCCGGTGGGAGCCTATGCCGAGTCCTGCCTGGCCCGCGAGCAGGCTTTCAGCGATGCCGCCGCCCATCACGGCACCCGCGTGGTGCTGATTCGGCTCAATTATTCCGTCGAATTTCGTTACGGCGTCCTCGTCGATGTCGCGCAAAAAATCCTCGCAGGCCAGCCGGTCGACGTGACGACGGGGCACTTCAACGCCATCTGGCAACGCGATGCGGTCGCCCACATCATTCAATCGTGGGCCTGCACGGAATCGCCCGCGGTGCCGCTCAATATCACAGGCCAGGAAACGCTTTCGGTCCGGGAGGTCGCGCGGCACTTCGGCAAGCTCCTGGGCCGGCGCGTCGAGTTCACCGGCCAGGAATCAGCCACGGCTTGGCTCAACAACGCCACGCGCTCGCACCGCCGGTTTGGCCCGCCCCCCACGACGCCCGAACAGATGATGGCGTGGATCGCCGCGTGGCTCACGCGCGGGGGCTCCACCTGGGGCAAGCCGACCGCCTTCGAAAATCGCGAAGGTCGATTCTGATGGCCGACCCGCCATCGCCCAAACCCATCGCATGTCCTTCAACGTTCGCCGCCATCTCCTCGCCGGTCAGGTGATTCCCGCCGTGCCGCTGGCCCTCAACCGTTCCCGCCGTTGGAGCGAACGAAGGCAACGGGCCATCGTCCGCTACTATGTGGACGCGGGAGCAGGAGGCATCGCGGTCGGCGTGCACTCCACGCAATTTGCCATCCGCGACCCGGAACACGGCCTGCATGGGCCGATCCTCCAACTCGCCGCCGAAGCGGCGCGCGCCTGGCTGGGCCCGAAGCCGCGCGCCTTTGGTTTGATCGCCGGAATTTGCGGGCAGACGCCCCAGGCGCGTCGGGAAGCCCAACTCGCCGCCGGCCACGGTTATCACGCCGGCTTGCTCAGCCTGGGCGCGTGGGCGGGTGCACCGGAACGGGCGGTCCTGCAGCATTGTCGCGCCGTGGCCCGCGAGTTGCCGCTGATTGGTTTCTATCTGCAGCCGGCCGTGGGCGGCCGCGATTTCTCGTACCGCTTTTGGCGCGAGTTCGCCGAGATTCCGCAGCTCGTCGCCATCAAGATCGCACCTTTCAATCGCTATCGCACGATCGATGTCGTGCGCGCCGTCGGCGAGGCCGGGCGGGACGACGTCGCGCTGTATACAGGCAACGACGACGCGATCGTCGCGGATCTGGTCACGCCCTTCGAGTTTGGCGGGCGCACGCGGTTTATCGACGGCGGACTGCTGGGACAATGGGGCGTCTGGACGCGGGAAGCGGTTGCCCTGTTCGGCGAACTCCAAACGGCCCGACGCCAGCAGCGGCTCGATTCCCGCTGGCTCAAGCGCGGCGCGGCGCTGACGGACGCGAATGCGGCCATCTTCGACGCCGCCCATAACTTTGCGGGCTGCCTCCCCGGCATCCACGAGGTCCTGCGCCGGCAAGGACTCTTCGAGACGACGGCCTGCCTCGATCCGCATGAGCGCCTCTCGCCCGGCCAGGCCGCGGAAATCACGCGGGTGACGAAGGCCTATCCATGGCTGGTGGACGATGAATTCGTGGGAAAGAATCTCCGACGCTGGCTGGGATAGGAACGTGTTCGAACCTTGTCCCCAGCATTTTTCTACGGAGCCGCCGAGGAATTCAGCAACCAGAAGCCAGGAACCAGACGAGATAAACTCACCGCTGATTCCTGGTTTCCTGGCTTCTGAATTCGCCCTCCACCGATTGAGGCAAATACCCTCAACGCAAAAAGTTTTTCACAAACCCGGAACCCATCCTTGTCCTCCGCGGAATCTCCCACCCATGCTGGAACCCGCCTCATGAATCCGTCCGCTTCCCGCACGCCGCCGCTCCCCCCGCATCCCGCCCCCGCCACCGTCGGCATGAGCCTCGACGAGGTCGACACCCCCGCGCTACTGCTCGACCTCGACGCCTTCGAGCGCAACCTCGCGCGCCTGCCGGCCTCGCTCCGTGGCGTCTCGGTTCGCGTGCGGCCGCACGCGAAATCACACAAATGCCCGGACATCGCCCTCCGGCAAATCGAACACGGCGCCATCGGCGTGTGCTGCCAGAAGGTCAGCGAGGCGGAAGCCATGGTCCGCGGAGGCGTCAAAGACGTCCTCGTGTCCAACCAAGTCATCGGAGCGACGAAAATTGCGCGGCTGGTCGCGCTGGCGAAAGAGGCGAAAATGGGCGTGTGCGTCGACGACCTTGGCAATGTCGCCGACCTCAGCCAAGCCGCGCAGCGCGCGGGTGCGAAACTCGACGTCTATGTGGAAGTGAACGTCGGCGCGAATCGTTGCGGCGCGGATCCGGGCGCCCCGGTGGTGGCGCTGGCGCGGGCCATCGCCACTGGTCCGGGCCTGACCTTCGCCGGCCTTCACGCCTACCACGGCGCGGCCCAACACAAGCGCACGCCCGCCGAGCGCAAACAGGGGATCGACGATGCCGTGGCCAAAGTGAAGCAAACGCTGGCGCTCCTCGAGCAGGCGGGCCTGCCCGCGCGGATCGTAACCGGAGCCGGCACGGGCACCTATCCGCTCGAGGCCTCGAGCAACGTGTACCACGAAATCCAGCCGGGCTCGTACATTTTCATGGATGCCGACTATGGGCGGAACCTCGGCGCCGACGGCCAGCCGGTCCATGAGTTCGAGCACAGTCTGTTTCTACTCGCGACGGTGATGAGCCACACGAACCCGCAACGGGCGGCGGTGGACGTCGGGCTCAAAGCCCACAGCGTCGATTCCGGCCTGCCGCTGGTCCACGGCCTCCCGGGGGCCACCTACGTGCGGGCGGCCGACGAGCACGGCGTGCTCGCCCTCACCGAGCCGGCGACCGTCACGCTCGGTCAGAAAATCCGGCTGATTCCCGGACACTGCGATCCCACCGTGAATCTCTACGACTGGATGGTTTGCTACCGGGGCCATCACGTCGAGGCCCTCTGGCCCATCACGGGGCGCGGCCGGTTTTATTGATCGAATCTTGGAACCCGGCCGCCCTGTCATTCTGAGCGAAGCAAAGAATCCATCTCATCGGCGGTGACGGCGTCGTGGATTCTTCGCTCGCGCTCAGAATGACAAACCTGACTGCCATCGCCCCCATTTTCAGCCTTCGCCATGAAGTTATACGTCTCCTCCAATTCCATCGGCCCAGCCGAGCAGGCCGAACTCCGCACGCTTTTGCCGGCGGATGACGTCTGCATTGCCAATTTCGACTCCCTGTCGGAGGCCGATCGCCGCGCCTTCCTCGAGGCCGACGCGGTGCTCGGGACCGCGCCGGTCGATTTGCTGCCGGCGGCGCATCGCCTGCGCTGGATTCAGTTCACATCGGTCGGGATCGACGGCTACCGCCAGACGGACTGGTCGAAATACGCCGGCCAAATCACGTGCACCAATCTCCGCGGCATTCTGGCCGATCCGATGGCGCAGACGATTCTCGGCGGCTTGCTGGCCCTGAATCGCGGGGTCGAGCAACTCGCCGCCCTTAAACCGAAACGCGACTGGCAGAAGATGGTCCTGTTTCCGCAACTGCAGGTCATCCATGGCGCCCACGTGCTCTTGCTCGGGGCCGGCTCGGTCAATCAGCGACTGCGCGAACTGCTCACGCCTTACCATTGCCGGTTCACGGTCTACGCCCGCACCTCGGGTGACATTCACACTCCGGCGGAGCTCGATGCTGTCCTGCCGACGGCGGATATCGTCAGCGCCGCCCTGCCCGACACGCCCGGCACCCGGGATTTGCTCAACGCCGCCCGGATCGCTCGGTTCAAACCCACCGCCCTGTTCGCCAATGTCGGGCGCGGCTCGCTCGTCGACGAAGCGGCCTTGATCGCCGCCCTCCAGACCGGTCGCCTGCGGGGCGCCGTGATCGATGTCACGCGCCGCGAGCCGCTGCCGCCGGACGATCCCTTTTGGACCTGTCCGCGGACCATCCTCACGCAGCATACATCGGGCGGCTCCAACCTGGTTTCGCCGGACGTGGTGGGAGTTTTCAAAACGAATCTCGCGCGCTACCGTGCCGGCCAGCCCCTGCTGAACGTCGTCGACTGGGCCAAGGGGTACTGACGCACGCGATTCAACACCGGACCGAAGGATTTTCGGAGGGGCTTTACGCCCCGATGCGTCGCGGGGTGAACCCGCTCCTACCCGCCCGAAATCGAACCATTGTCGGGGGACCCATGCGTTCCGGGAAAACTTTTCCCGCCGTCGCTTGACCTCGCGCGCCGCCGCACGACAGATTGGCGCGCCCCTTCCCCTATGATCTCTTTTGCGACTCCCCCCAAAACCAAGGTTGCGCCGTGGAAATGGTGGGTGGTTGTGCTGATGCTGCTCGCCACCGTCGTGAACTATATCGACCGGCAGACGCTGGGCTCGCTGGCCACGTTCATCAAAGCCGACTTCCATCTCAACGAGGAGGGCTACGGCACGCTCGAGGCGGTGTTCGGTTATTCCTACGCGGTCTTCCTGATTATCGCGGGATTTCTGGCCGACCGCTGGGACCTGCGCTGGCTTTACCCCGGGGCGCTTTTGGTCTGGTCCATCGCCGGCTTCGCCACGGGATTCGTCGACACGATTCTTCAACTGCAGATTTGCCGCGCCTTCCTTGGCGCCGCCGAGGCGTTCAACTGGCCGGTCGCCATCGGCGTCATCCGCCGGATTATCCCGCGGGAATCGCAGGCGTTCGCCAACGGACTGTTTAACAGTGGCATGACACTGGGCGCCGTGCTGACGCCCATCCTCGTGCTGCTGCTGGTCGGCCCCCACGGCGAAGGCTGGCGGCGGCTGTTCATCATCGTCGGAGCCGTGGGCTCGATTTGGATCATCCTCTGGCTGCTGGGCACCCGCGGCGAAAAAGCCGCGGAGATGTCGCACGCCACGCAGGCCGAGTCGCTGGGCACCGCCCATGTTCCCTTTAGTTCGGTTTTCGCCCTGCGGGCGTTTTGGATCACGATGGCCGTGGGCGTGGCGGTCAACATGAGCTGGCACTTTTACCGGGTATGGCTGCCGCGTCACCTCGTGGTGGACCTGCGCTTCGATGATCGCCAGCTGCAGTACCTATTGATCGGGTTTTATCTCGCCGCCGACATCGGCAGCATCGCCATCGGATTCCTCGTGCGCAAACTCACCCAAGGGGGGCGTTCGGTCGAACGGGCGCGAAAAATCGTCGTGATGATTGCCGCCGGGTTGTGCCTCGTGGCCACGCCAGTCGTCTTCAGTCCCGGTCGCGCGGTGATGTTCCCGCTCTACTGCATCGTCGGCGCGGGCATCATGGGGGTCTTCGCGATGTTCTACACTTTCGTCCAGGACATCACGCCGCAGCACACGTCCAAGTGCCTCGGCCTGGCCGGCGCGACCGCCTGGTTCATCAATTCACAATTGCACCCGCTGGTGGGCCGCTTCGCCGACACGCACTCGCCCGCGATGGGAAAATTTGCGCCGATGATCTTGGTCGCCGGTATCCTCCCGATGCTCGCCGCGCTCTTCGCGCTCACGTGGCACGAGAAGCCGGAAAGTGGCGCCGGTTCCGCGCCGGCGGGCCCGGCGGGAACCTGACGACCAGGAAAGCCGCCCGGTCTCGGTTCTGTTTCGCGCGCGGAGAGGCGGCGGCGCAGAGCAATCCCCCGTCCTCCGCGAGCTCTGCGCCTCTGCGCGAGTTACCCTGCCTTACTCAATCCATTACTCCCGCCCGCTTCGCTCAAGGCGCGAAGGCGCAGAGATCGGAGCTGGCCGGACCTCGAACTACCAAGCATTTTTGGCCGCAAAAAGGCGCAGAAGACGCAAAACAAACCACGGCGACGACCGCCCTGAGCGGTTGATCGAAACAACCCGGTTGGCAAAATCCTGCCCCCTCCCTGCCCCTGCCTTTTTTGCGCCTTTTGTGCTTTTTTGCGGCTAATGGATTGATGGCTCGACTCTGCGCCTTTGCGCCTCTGCGCGATTAACTCTGCTTTGATTAAAAACAAATCTCCCGCCCGCTTCGCTCAAGGCGCGAAGACGCGGAGTTCGGAGCTGGCCGGACCTCGAACTACCAAGCATTTTTGGCCGCAAAAAGGCGCAGAAGACGCAAAACAAACCACGGCGACGACCGCCCTGAGCGGTTGATCGAAACAACC
>CANJNJ010000035.1 GCA_947474995.1 Opitutaceae bacterium
CCTTGCTGGAGACCGGGCTCGAGACCCAGACCGGCGGGCGAAGCCAGCTCCGCGGCGGTTAAATCGGAGTAGCGCACCATGTGGCCCATCATCGAAAAAGCCGCCAAGGATAACGGTCTGGTCACCGCGTTTGCCGTCGTCGGCTTCATGGTCCTGCTTTCGGGCTTCATCTCGCGGAAGCTCACATTCGGGCGCGTGCAGGGCTCGGCCATCGCCATCCTCCTGGGTCTGGCGCTCGCGTATGTGGGCGGAAAATTTTCGGGCGGGACCAAGGGTTTGGCCGACATCGCCCTCTTCAGCGGGATTGGCTTGATGGGCGGAAACATGCTCCGAGATTTCGCGATCGTAGCCACGGCATTTGAAGTCCAGCCGGCCGAGGCAAGCCGCGCTGGTCGGATCGGTGTCATTGCCCTGCTCCTCGGGACGGTGCTGCCGTTTATCGTCGGCGTAGCCGTGGCGCGCGCCTTCGGGTATACGGATGCGGTCAGCCTCACCACGATTGGCGCGGGCGCGGTCACCTACATCGTCGGGCCGGTGACGGGAACGGCCATCGGCGCGAGTTCCGAGGTGATGGCGCTGAGCATCGCAACGGGAGTCATCAAGGCCATTCTCGTGATGGTATTTACTCCGGTCGCGGCAAAATTTCTCCGGCTCAATACGCCGCGGTCCGCGATGGTCTTCGGCGGCCTGGCGGGCACCGTGAGCGGCGTCACCGCCGGGCTTGCCGCCACGGATCGGCGCCTCGTGCCTTATGGCGCGCTGGTCGCCACATTTCACACAGGCCTCGGATGCCTGATGGGACCATCGGTGCTCTTCCTGGCGGTGAAGGCCCTGACCGCTCATTGAGCGCTCACTCGCCTTTCGGCGCGAAGCGAATCGTGTAGGGCACCTCGCGGTCCAGCGTCACCCAGGCGTCGTGACGCGGAATCATTTCGTTGCCCCTCATCGCGCGCCAAGGTTCCAGGTTTTCATCCGCGACGATATGCACGGCGGTCTGAACCGACTCCGGCGTGCCGGAACCGAGCGTGTGACCGTCGTTGCTCGGCGTATAACTCAATTCGGCGTCGGAGCTGACGCCCACCGGCGAGGACATCTGCACCGTGACCGTGAACTGCTCGGGCAGCATGTGGCCGAATTCCAGCGTCAGGACGTAGCGACAATCCGGGGTAATCTCATCGACCGTCCGCACGCTCTCCCCGTCCGGCCGAAGCAGAACAAAACGCTTCAGCCGGCCGCTCGTCAGGGTGAGCTGTGGTCGCAACACCGGAAACGCCGGCCCCCGGTAGTTTCCGTCCTTGAGCCAGAACGGGGCGATCAAAAAGTGGACCAGACTCGTGGCGCCCGGCTGGGTCCGGTCACTTTTCACCGCGGCCGGGGTCACCACGAAAGTTTCGTTGAAAGTCAGATAGGCGCTGCGGACGTGGAGCGTGACTTGATCCTTCGCGCGGACCGTGAGGAGCGGTTCGGCGGTCGCATGGTTGTCCGCCGGCGCCGCCAGCAGAATGATACCACCGAGGATGCCGAGCAAAGCGCCGATGATTATCTGGTGGGAAAAAAGCCGCACGAAGGATGAAGGGGAAGGCTGCTTTTGGCTCACTTTTGTCAAGATCCTTGACGGTCACAGGAGGACAATCCGAGGCCGGGCAGAGATAACAGAAATCCTCAACCTCGGCCTGGCCTCGGTTTGGCTCCTGTGATAATCCGCCGCCGCGCTAACCCACCGGCGCCTGAGCAAAAACTTCGTCGTACGCCTTTTCCGCCTTCGGGCCCAGGCGCCGGGCCAGCTCGCGATAGGCCTCGCGCCGGTACGTCCAGTTACCCCAGCGCGCCACCTGCTCGAGCCAGTCGACAAGGTGAACCGTGCAAAGGTCGTTGAAATCCTCTTCCGTGATCGGCGTCTCGGCTTTTTGGAAACGATCGAAGATGACATAGGGCCCACTTCGTTTCTCTGCCTGGCCGTCGAAATGGGTGCGATCAATCGCGCAATTGTAATAGGAAAGCCGCTCCGCGCGTTCGCCGATGAGGGCCCGCACCTCGCCGCGCCGCGACAACGGCAGCGTGAAACCCTGAAACAACTCGGTGCCGTAGATCGAATGAAACACGCCGACGCGCGCGAGATCTTCATCGCAGCCCCACTTCTTCAGGTCGCTGTAAACGCCGACCGCATGGGCCAGGTATTTCTTATCGCCCGTGTGGGCGACGTTCTCGGCTCCGATTTGAATCAGGAAATCGGTCAGTTGCTTGAAGGGCGTAGGCATGGTGGAACTTGGGGTTGGTAAATTTGGGAAAGAGAAATTTTCCCGCGCTCGTCTGGAACCACGCCCGCGACGTTTGGCGGCGGCGGAAATTCCCGCAACATCTTAAACGCCGGATACCGGTTCTCCGTTTTTTGCGTTACTCGTAGCGCGAATTCCCCGACGCCGGGCGGAGACCGACGCTACTTGATCTCGTCATTACGAGCGACCACGCGAGCCCGCCGATGGAATCAAATCTCGTTGACGGCCCGAACCCGCCGCACTGCGCTCGCCCTTCGATGCGTGCCGAGTCCACCCCACTCCGCACCGGCAGACTGGTCGCCGGTGTCTTTCTTCTGGTCGCGATGTTCTTCGTCAACCCGATGACCGGCGCCGAGAATGCCGCGGACGTCGCCGAGGGGCGCAAGCTTTTTCAGGCTCTCTGCGTCAACTGCCACGGCCACGAGGCGGCCGGCGGCAGCGCACCCAGCCTGAACCGTCCGGTCCTGGAAGGGGCGCCCGACGACGATGCCCTGCGCTCGGTCATTGCCAACGGCATCCCCGGCCGTGGCATGCCCCGCGTGCGCCGGATGGCGGACAACGAACTCCGCCAGTTCGTCAGCTATCTGCACTCACTGCGCAGCCTGCCACCGCCGCCGTCGACCGCGAACGCGGACCAGGGGCGGCTGCTCTACAACCAACTCGGCTGCGCCACCTGTCACATGGTCAAGGGTGAGGGCGGTAATCTCGGACCCGATCTCACCGCCATCGGCCGGATGCGGGGCCCCGCCTACCTCAAGGAAGCCGTACTCACTCCCGCCGCAGTCCTGCCGAACGGCACGCTGCGGGTGAGCGCGCAGGGCTACGACGAATACCTCCCCGTGCTGGTCGTCACCAGCGATGACCGCGAGGTGAAGGGCGTGCGCCTCAATGAGGACTCCTTCACGATCCAACTGCGCGATCCAAACGGCCAGATTCACTCGTTTCGCAAGAGCACCCTCACACGCCTGGAAAAACTTCGCGGCACCAGCCTGATGCCGCCTGACCTCGCCAAGAACCTCAGCCCGGCCGAGGTCGATGATCTGATCGGATTCCTGGCGAACCTGCGCGGCACGCCATGAAAACAGTTATCGTCCCTGTCCACGCCTCGACGGCAATCCCGAGCTCGGTCTCCCAAGTGGGCCGGGCGCTCCGCCGCGCGGCCGGCTTCGTTTCGCTGGCGGTCAGTGCCGCCGCTCCCGCCTTCGGCGCGGTTCCGTATGAGCGCATTCTTCACGCCGACCGCGAGCCGCAGAACTGGCTCACCTACGCCGGAACCTACCAGTCGCATCGCTACTCCCCTCTCGCTCAGATCAACCGCCAGAACGTCGCGCAGCTCAAGACGGCCTGGATTTACCAAATCCGCCAGCCCGGCATCATCGAGACCTCCCCGCTCGTCGCCGACGGCGTGATGTACCTCACCGAACCGCCGAGCACCGTCACGGCGCTCGATACCCGCAGCGGCCGCGCGCTCTGGACCTGGTCGCCGAACATTCCCCGCGATGTCGTGATCATCGGCTCTCCGCCGATCAATCGCGGCGTCGCACTGCTCGGCGATATGGTTTTCGTCGGCACCGTCCACGGGCACTTGGTGTAAGATCGGATTCAGGAATACTTGTGGCCGTGTCTTCTCCGCAAGCGGGAGGTATCAGTGGGTCGCTCGCACCGTGAATCACCAAAGTGGGAGCAGAGATAGCGGAGAGACGTGCTCGGTCGAGGCTAGCTTCGGGGGGAAGTCATCGATGTGTCGTTACCGGTGAAGGTTTTGGCGTTGTATTGATGGCCCACACTGATTGTCGATTCGCTAAAAATAACTTTACAATAACTAGCATTATTACGCTATTTATGCCTTCAATAGGTCTTAACAAGCATCTTTACGCTAGTTGCCTTATTTCTTGCAACTAGCACCATTATACCTACTAACTCTTAATTCGTTCTTAACTAGCGTTATTCTTCTTGTTATGGACCTTTCATTAAAAACTCCCGAAGAACTCCAAAAGCACTTGGGGTTAGGGGTACGGGCCATCCGCCTCGGGAAAAATCTAAGCCAGAATGAGTTATCAAGCAAGGGTGGGATCTCGAATCGGGCCCTTACGAACTTGGAGAATGGGAAGGGATCATCGCTCGAAACGCTCGTCCGCGCACTGAAGGCTCTGAACGCGACGGACGTCATCGAACACTTCGCGCCGCAATCTACGGTCAGCCCTATGGCGCTGCTCAACAACCCGACTCCACCCCGGCGCGCGCGGAAGCCGAGACGGGTGCGGTAACACGTGAGCACCCTCGTAATTCAAGTTCGGGCCTGGAACTCGCTGGTGGGCGCGGTCGCACTGGACCCAACGCTAGGATACTACGCCTTCGAGTACGACCCGGCGTGGCGCCGCAGGGGGATTGAACTCGCGCCACGGATGATGCCGACGTCGGCACCAAGCCCGATCTTCGTCTTTCCAGATCTCGGGGAATCGTACAAGCGGCTTCCGGGGCTACTGTCGGATGCTCTCCCGGACGATTTCGGCAATGCTTTGATCGATGCGTGGATGGCCAGAAAAGGCGTGAGGAAGGAAGAGATCACTTCGCTCGATCGCCTGGCTTACATGGGCAAACGCGGGCTTGGGGCGTTGGAATTCAAGCCCGCCAAACCGTCGCTTCGCGCCAGCGCCAAACCGCTCGAAATGAAATCTCTCGTTGAGGCGGCCAGAAAGGTTTTGCTCGGCGACTTCGATGGCGACGATCACGCCAAGGCTGCTCTAGCGAACATGATCGAAGTCGGTACCTCCGCGGGCGGCGCGCGCGCCAAGGCGGTCATAGCGTGGCATCCAAAAACCGAAGAAATCAGAAGCGGCCAGTTCGAGACGGAAGATGGCTTCGAACATTGGCTGCTGAAGTTCGATGGGGTTGGCCGCGACTGGGAGCTAGGCACGGCGGCCGATTACGGCCGCATCGAGTATGCTTATTATCTGATGGCGACGCGGCATGCCGGGATCGAAATGGCCCCATGCCGGCTGCTCCTCGAAAACGGACGGGCGCACTTCATGACGAAGCGTTTCGACCGAGACGGAAACAAGAAGCATCACATCCAGTCGCTCTGCTCCATCTCCCATCTGGATTACAAGCAGCGCGGGACCCACGCGTACGAGCAGTATTTCATCGCGATCAAGGACCTGGATCTGGGCGACCAGGCCTTGGAGCAGGGATTTCGCCGGATGGCGTTCAACGTAATGGCGAGAAACTGTGACGACCACACCAAGAACTTTGGTTTCAAGCTGAAATCCGGCGGCCGATGGGGGCTCGCTCCGGCTTTTGACGTGACGCATGCCCACAATCCCAAGGGCGAATGGACGAGCCAGCACTTGATGAGCGTGAACGGCAAGTTCGACACGATCACGCGAGACGACCTGCTCGTGGTCGCCGATCGGTTCAGTATCCCGCGGGCGAACGCGGCGCTGCTCGCGGTGAAGTCGGCGATCTCGGAGTGGGCGGACATCGCGAAAGAAGCGGGCGTGCCCGATCCGAAGGCTCAGCAGGTGCAAAGTGATTTCCGACCGGTGTAGTTGGGAACGCGACGTGACACGCGGAACAAATGCAACCTCCGCTGGACGTCACGACGGCACCTGCCCTGCCGTTTCTCGAGGGCCCGGAGCTCAATATTGGGCAGCAACCTACTTGGCTCAGTAACGGACTGAAACAAAAAGGCCCGCGCCTTGCGACGCGAGCCTCGTGAATCTAACAACGACTGCGGGTTACATGTTGCAGCCGCCCGAGCCACCTGACGTGCAGGTGCTGCAATCTTCTTTCGCTGGCGCCTTGGCCTTCGACCCAGCGGCAGAGAAGCCGACCGCGGTCAGTGCAGCGATAGCGAAGAGAACAAGGGCAATACGTGAGTTTTTCATTTTGAATGAGTTAATGTTTCATAGCAGGAACTGACCTCATCCAACGCGCGGTGGCGGCACGGGTGGCTGCTCAGTTCGCGATGTCGCGTCTGTCGCATCCACCTGCCATTTTACAATGCGCGCCGCCGGCGCCGCAATTTCAGTGGCCGGTTGAACAGGGATCGCACTAAACATCAGATAGCATTGTGAGCACGCTGGCGGCATGGGCGCGGGCGTTGGCGCGTGTTCCGCAGAATGGTGACAGCAGGCGTCCGCAGCCTGTGCACAATCCGTTTGCTCAACCAAGCGTAAAGCCAAACCGCCGGCAGTCATCGCCAGCCAAGCAAAGGACAGCACTGTGGCCACGAGGCGTTTCATGAGCTTACCCGTGAATAGTCGAAGCCCAGGCGAAAGTGCAAGGCTGGTGCGACGAATATCTTGTCCGGCACCACCAAAATTAGGTCCTGCACGCCGGGTAGTCTTATCACAACATCCCCGGCGGAACGATCGCCCACGATCTGGTTCCCGTTAAATCATGCCCGCATCCCGAAAGGAAAAATATCCGCGCCCGATCGGATCCGACTCCGTCCGTCCGATAATGACGTGGTCGATGAGTTCGATATCGACCGTTCTTGCTGCCTCCCGGAGGAGCCGCGTGACGTGAGTGTCCGGCGAACTTGGGGCGGGGTCGCCACTCGGATGATTGTGTACACACACGACGGCGGACGCCCGCAACGAAAACCGGCTCCTGCTGGTGGGCGACATCAAGCAGCACGCATCGATCGAAGCCGGTGACGCCGTCCGGTGCCTGCAGGAATTCGCACGCGTGCCGGTCTTTCACCTGACCGAAATCCGGCGCCAGGTGGACCCGGGCTACCGACAGGCGGTGGCGTGGCTCGCACGCGGCGACGCCTTCGGCGCGTTCAATCAGTTCAACCGGCTCGGTGCCGTTCGCGAAGTGTCCGAAGGCGCCGGTCTCTGGCAGGAAGCAGCCGCGGATTATGTGCGGACGGTCCAGGCCGGAAAATCCTGTCTGGCGATTTCGCCGGTGCGGGCGGAGATCCGCGAGTTCACTTCGGCCGTCCGCGCACAGTTGCGACTCGCGGGGGTACTCACGGGCAACGAGCACGCAGTCGCGACGGTCGAATCCCTCAAGTGGACGCAGGAGGAGCGCCGCCGGATACAAAATTACAGGCCGGGCGATGTGCTCACGTTTCACCACGCGTGGGGCAGCCTCCGCAAGTTCGATGCGGTTGCCGTCGTGCGCTCAGAAGAACTTCAGTTGGTCGTGCGGGAGGCGGACGGACGCGAACGGCGACTCGACCCCCGGCGGATCAGTGGATTCGAAGTCGGCACCTCGAACGAAATCTCCCTCGCAGTTGGCGACCGACTGTTGATCCGGGCTAATGTGAAGCCGGCGAATCTGCGCAACGGCGACCTGGTTGAGGTCGCGAGCATCGGTCGCGACGGTGAGATTGGGCTCAAGGATGGGCGTGTCCTCCCGGCATGGTTTCGCGAGTTCACCCACGGCTATGCGGCCACCTCGCACGCTTCGCAGGGAAAGACGGTGGATCGCGGTATCTTGCTGATGGCTGAAGCCGGTATCGCGGCCGGCAACCTGAAGCAGGCCTACGTCTCAAATTCCCGCTTCCGCGAAAGCCAGATGATCTACACCTCGGACCGCGAAGCCGCGCGCGACGCGTTGATGCGCCTCGCCGACCGGAAGCTCGCCCTCGAAATGGTTGGCCCGGACCAATCCGGAACCCCGTCGCCCCGAAAGTCGTGGCGTGCGCGTTGGGCTCCGCGCCTCGTCCCCTCAGTCCGCGCCAAAGCCGCATGAGCATCGAAATCTACCCCGGAGGAATGCCGCTGGCGCGTCCCGTGCCCCCGAACTGGGGAGAAATCTCGCCCGAGGGCAAGACGGCGACCGTCGTGCGTTTCGTCCTCGTGAACCGTTGGGTGTCTTTTCCGATTGATCAGTTCGAGCGGTGGGAGCACGCCGTGGGCGAACCGGAGTTGCTCACCATCAAAACGGGCAAGGAGGAAATCGTCATCGAGGGCCGCGAGTTGTCCGAGATCCGCGCCGCGCTCGATATGGGCCGGCTGTGCGAACTGCGGGTGAACTTTCCGCGCCCCACAGGCGCGCGGCCCGGCCCGCAGGTGCGCCGAATCACGATTGAAACGGCATGAGGCATGGCGCTAAAATCCCGCAACGACAACCAGCTCGATCTCTTCGCGCACTTTCAAAATGAGCGGACTCCTGGCGTACAGACTAATGGCGGAACGGCACTGGCGGGAACACCGTCCGAAGATGGTGCTCGAACTGGAAGCGGAGAACCGGCTGCTGCCGGCTCTGCTGGAGGCCCAGGAGCGGACCGCGACAGAAATGGATCCGTTGATCCGGGAGTTCCGCCAGCAGGGCCTGACGCCACAGCTGGCCCACGATCAGGCGTGGGAGCTGGTGCGGGAGAAATAAATCCTGCATTCACCGGAGACACCGGAGTAGAGCCTCCACGCAACCCCAACTACTACCAGATCACCAGCGCCGACCGGCTCGGCGAAGGTTCGCTCCGGCAGAAGCAGCACTATCCCATCGCGCGCCTGGCGGAAGGAGTCGGGGACAAGAAACAATGAAGACGTTCGTAGCCATCTACGTGAAGGAGGGCCTCAGCCATAAAGTGTGGTTCGAGGCTGACTCCCTTGATGTTGCGCGTGGTCTTTCGGCCGGGTGGGGCGTTGGGCTTCTCGGCGAATCGGAGCAGCCAGATTACAAGCCTGAACCGCTACCGGAGGCCTATAACGAAAAATCCGCCCGGCAGATGTTGGGCGGAATTTCGTTGGCGACACTGTATCGGTGGGTCGCGACCGGAAAGCTCTACCGGGTGCCCGACACCCGGCGGCTGCTCGTCACACGACTTTCGATTGAGCGGCAGACTCGATCGGCGGGCCGCCGGGATTGAAGGAGACCACGTTCGTCGTGTTGTCGGCAAAGTCGACCAGCGCGGCCTGTGCGAACGAATGATCTTGGCGCAAGTGACCGTAGGTCTTCAGCGCGAGACGCCCGCCGTCACCATGGCCAAGCCAGCGCGACACCGTCGGGATGTCCACGCCCTTCTCAATACAGATGGTCGCGAAGTAGTGTCGCATGTGGTGCTGCGTGAGCCGCTTCACCTTGAGCTGCGCACAAGCCCGCCACAGTGCCTTCAAACACGACTGCGCCTTCAGCAATTTCTCTTCCGGATTACGGCCCGCGACAAGCGGGTCGATCAGCCGCCGCAGGGGCGGGATGACCGGGATAGTACGCTCCGACGACACCGATTTGTACCCGGGAATGTAAAGCGTACCGCACTTCCCGCCGATACCCGGCTTGTAGAACTTCACCTTGACGAGGTTCGCTTCCTCGTGACGCGCGCCCGAAAACGCGAGGAACTCCGCGAAATCGGCGTTCGCATTCGCGAAGTCCTGCTGCTTCTTCAGCCAGCCTGGAGCGTCCAGAGTCGCTTTGATTGTGCGCAACTGGACGAAGATGCGGTCCATGACGGCGCGGTCCGGCAGTTCCGGAATTTTCGTCTGGGTGGGAAGGTTCAGTTTTTGCCGAAGCACGCCGCCGGCCGAGAACGGATTTTCAATCATCACCCGCTTCTCAATCGCGATGTCGACGAGTCGGCGCAGGCAGAAAAGCGTGTCGTTCACGACCGAGTTGCAGTAGCCCTTGGTGGCCCTATTAGCGATGCTGGGTTTCCCGTGCATGACCTTCGCGCTTTTCGCTAGCTGCTCACGCAGTTCGAAGATGACGTCGAGGCTCACGGCCTTGACGTTGAAACTTTCGAAAGTCCCGCGCTGCCAGTTTTCACGAAGGCGCTTGAGGTGCCCCCGGTAGCCAACCCTCGAAGAGTCCGCGAGGTCGGAGGTTTCCATACGCGCTTCGAATTCCTTCGCCAATGCGCCCAACGTCCGGAATTCGGAGGTAAGTTTGCCACCCTTCGCTCGAGTTTCCTCGTTGTCGCTCTGTTCCTTCCGGTGCCGCAGTTTTGCAACTGTCAGGACTTCGGTTTCGAGGCTCTTCCAAGTCCTCGTGCCGTTCAGGGAAACGCGAGTCACGTAGACGCCGCGCGAATGGCGGAAGTAGAGGTTCTCAACTCCGTGAACCTTCTCGAAGTCGCCTTTCTTATCAGCCTTTTCCGATAGAGATGCGTTTTTGCTCATGGGGTGCGGTGGTATCCATACATGGTATCCACGCTAGACCTCCCCTTGCAAGTGGAAATCTACTTACGGATTTTTGTCCTCCGGCGCCTTGGTGCATTGAGGTGAAGCTCCAGAGGGCAAATTAGGAATTTCGTCCGTTCCTGCGCGCGGAAGTGTTCCCGTAAGTTCTTGCCTCCAGTGAGCCACATCGCCCCCAGGGCAATAAACATAGATCATGTGCATGGGCACATCACCCGTGTTGGTGAGTTGATGAAAAAGGGTCGGGGGCATGAAAACCGCCTGACCGGCCTTGATCGGGCTACGCTCGGTGCCCACGCAAATCTCCCCTTCACCCTGAACGATGAAGTAAACCTCTTCCTGCTCCTGGTTGTGCCACGGCACCTGGCCGCCGCGCGGCTCGAGGATCGAATAGCCCATGGAAAAGCCCTTGGCGGGAATCGGCTGCCCGAGTTGCCCGACGAGGCCGCGGCCCCAACGACGGGCGGGAAAAGTGCCACCAGGAATGTTGGCGAGATCGGCGATGATCATATTTTTATTTAGTTAACCGTTATTCGGAATTTCTGTTTGTCCGTGGTCCGTAGCCCTCAAGAAGCTTACCCCGCAAGCCCCGCCCGAACCAGCAGCGCATTCGGATCCGGATCGCGCCCCATGAAGGCGCGGAACAGCTCCGCCGGCTCGGCCGAGTTCCCCCGACTCAGGATCTTGTCCACGAATTCCGCTCCCACCGTGGCATTGAAAATTCCCTCGCGCTTGAAGCGCGTGAACGCGTCGGCCTCGAGCACCTCCGCCCATTTGTAGGAATAGTAGCCAGCCGCGTAGCCAACCGGGTCGGCGAAGATATGCGTGAAGCGCTTCACGATGGCCGGCGCCGGCGGTTCCGTCGGGATCAGGCAATCGGCGATGGCCGCCCGCACCTTGGGTTCGAGATCCGTCTCGCCGGAAAATTCGGCGGAGCGCATGTGCAGCAGCAGATCCATCTTGCCGAAGGCCACCTGCCGCATCGTCGCACACGCGGAGCGGAAATTTTTCGCCGCGATCATCTTGGCAAAAATGTCGTCGGGAATCCGCGCTCCCGTTTCGTGATGCCGCGCAAACAAATCGAGGCTCTCGCGCTCCCAGCACCAGTTTTCCATGATTTGCGACGGCAGTTCGACGAAGTCCCACGCGACGTTGGTGCCGTTGAGCGGCTTGATTTCGACCTCGCCCAGCAGGTGATGGAGCAAATGGCCGAATTCGTGGAAGATGGTCTCCACCTCGCGATGAGTCAGCAGCGCGGGCCTCCCGTCGGCCGGCGGCGTCATGTTGCCGCAAATCAACCCGAGATGCGGCGCGCGGCGGCCATCCGCGGTCGGCCCGCCCGTGATCAGAAAATTCATCCACGCGCCGCCGCGCTTCGACTCGCGCGGATGCCAGTCCGAATAAAACGAACCGACCTTAGTCTGACGGCGATCGAAGAGATCGTAAAATTTCACCTCGGGGTGCCAGGTTTCCACTTCGCCGGCCGGATGCTCCACAACCCGCAACCCGAACACGCGGCCCACCAGCTCGAACAGGCCGGCGATCACGCGCGTCATCGGGAAATACGGTCGCAGGATTTCCGCATCGAACGCATAGCGTTCCTGTCGCAGTTTCTCCGCCCAAAAAGCCACTTCCCATGGGGCCAGCGGTCCGACCGCTCCACCGGTTTTTCGGGCTTTGCATTCCTCGAGCTCGCGGCACTCGCGGGCGAAGGCCCCCGCCGCCCGGCGCTGGAAATCCTCGACGAACGCGAGGGCGTTTTTCCCGCTCTTGGCCATCCGCCGCTCGAGCACGAGATCGGCAAAATGCGGCCGGCCGAGCAACGCAGCCTTCTCCTCGCGCAACCGCAGAATCTGCCCCATCAGCGCGGTATTGTCGTGGGGCGCCTTGCCCCCCAGCGCCGCGCCGGCAGTCCACATCTCACGCCGTAATTCCCCCTCATTCAGATACGTCATGAACGGTTCTTGCGACGGCATGTGCAGCGTGAAATGCCATCCCGCGACACCTTTCGCCTCGGCGCTGCGCCGCGCGGCCGCGACCGCATGGGGAGGCAGACCGGCCAGCCGGCGCTCGTCGGCGACAACCAGTTCCCACGCATTGGTCGCATCGAGCACGTTTTCCGAATATTTTTGCGTCAGCTGGGCGAGCTCGGTCTGCAACGCCTCCAGCCGGGCGCGCTTGTCCGCGGGGAGATCGGCGCCGGCCTCCCGAAAATCCTTGAGGGTTTCGTCCAGCAACCGGCGATGAATGCCCGTGACCTTCGCCGCGGCCGGCGACGCCGAGACCGCCTTGACCTGCTGCCAAAGCGCCGGATTGAGGTGAATACCCGCGAAGAAGGCCGAAACTTTCGGCAACATGGCATTGTGCGCCTCCCGCAAGGCCGGCGAGTCGGCGACCGACTGCAGGTGCGTGACTTTTCCCCAAGTGACCGTCAGTTCCTCGGTGGCCTGAACCAGGCCCAGGATGGTATTCTCGTAGTTGGCCGCCTGGGGATTGCGCGACGCGATGGCGTCGATCGCGCCCTGCGCCCGGCCCAAAGCCTCGGTAATCGCCGGGCCGACGAACTCGGGCGTGAGCCGGGACCAACGAATCTGAAATTCCGAATCGAGAAACGGATTGGCAGGCATCCGCGCAAAAACCGCCCTCGGCCCGCCAATGTCAAACCGCAAACCTCACCACGTCCGGGCCACACCCAGCGAAATTTGTCGCGGCGTGGCCGGAACCGCCGGAATTTCCTGAAAACCGCTGTTCCAAAGATTGTCGGCCTGCAGCGTGATCACACTGCCGCGCCAAGCGATGGGCCGATAGGCGAGCCCGAGTGAACTGATCATCGCCTGATCACCGCCGGCCACGCGCAGCAAATTTCCGGCTTGGATGCGCGCCACGTTATCCAGGCGCAGTTCGAAACCGCCCCCCAGGCGCACGGTGGCCGCGGCCGTCAGCCGTTGCCGGGCATAGTTGAGAGCGTAGAAACTGGCGTCGACGACGGCGCCGCGATAATCGGCGCTTTTCGACAACGCCGTGTAACCCAAGACCACCTCACAGGCGCTCCAAGAATGTCGGACGACCGCCTCGAGGCCGACGACGTCGATGTCGACCGGATTGGCGGTTCGCGCCGTCACCCCACGCCGAAAGGTCCAATCCACGAGCCCATCATCGCGTCGCCAAAACGCCGCCGCCTGGGTTGTCCAGCCCGCAATCGCACCGCTGGCGCCAAACTCCAGATTATGGCTGGCCTCACGCCCCAAGCCCGGGTTCCCACGAAAGAGACCGGCGACCGGGTTGGAATTGAGGGCGGTGTACGTGGGAACCTGCGTGGTCCGCGTAAAACTGGCATATAGTCGGCGCCAGGGTGAGTTCGGGAATTCCCGGGCGATTTCCACCACGGGTGAAAGCGATCCTCCATCATGGTTCGTGCGATCGTAGCCCACGCCGGCCTTCACGCTCACCTGACTTCCGTCACTGGCCTTCCATGATTTCTCTGGAATGAGCGCCACCCTTACGAGCGAGCGCGTGCGGTAGCGTCCGAACGTCAACGAAGTCGACTCGAGTTCGTCCGCGAGAATTTCGGCGCGAAAATTAAGGAGCATGTCGCCCGCAGCCGTCCTCCCGCTCACCGCACCACCGTCCACCCATGTCGTATGCTGAAAGGGATGCACGGGCCCCACCGGGGCAAAGCGATTGAAGGCGTAGTCATCCTTGTTGCGCCGATGATAAACCCCCGCTTCCAAGAAATCCCCGCCGCCGAAATCCGCGCGGTGATTGAGCGCGAACAGCACCGTTTGCAGATCCTCCGTCTCATTGGAATTGAACGGGGTGTACATGTTCGGCCAGCCAAAGAATTTCGCCTGATAACCCGCAAACGCGTCGGTCTGCGACGAAGGGCCCTTGAGTTGCAGCCGGAAATTCGCGCGATTGAAGCGATGCTCTCCAAACGCAATCGGCCCGTTCGACTGGGAGTGCGCCACCGCAACGTCCGCCGCCAGGCGACTGCTCCCGAGACGCGCGTCGCTCACATGCCCTTGGTAAATCTCTTCGGCACTAAAATGGTTCTGCCCCATCGCGACTGACGCCGCCCCAGCAGTCTGGACGGGACGCCAGCCGAACGCGACCGCACCGGAGGTGGCATTGGTTGCCCCAACGAACAAGTCGGCGCCCGTGACCACCGCCGGCGCCCCCAGCATGGCAGGCGCAACCGGAATTTCGGCTAGATAGTGCCCGGTCTGGGGATCCAGCAGCGTAATCGCACCGAGTTGGAAGCCGCTGTTCTCAAAAATTCCGCCGCGCAGGGTTAGGTCCGCCTGACCCTCGGCCAGATTACGCGACTGCAAGTCCACCAATGGTTCGAACCGCAAAGCCGATACCGGCATGACGAACGAAGCCGCCGGCTCCTGATTAGCCACGCGGGAAGAATAGACGGTGACCTCGGGCAGGTTAACGGCGTTTTGCGCGCGCAACCACCAGGGGCTTGTCAGGCCAAGAATCCAAAGTGCGACCTTCATCGAGGTGAACCGCTACCACGCACCAAGCCAAAAACAAGCTCCTGTTATAAAAATCGCAGACGGCACTTAACAAGGCTGCGACCGTGAGACGGTCGCTGAGCGCTTCCGCCGCAAACCCAAATCCAAGACTGCCCCGCCAGCGCGGTTCCAGCGGCCCGCATGAACTTCAACTGCTCTAAAAACGTCAGTCCGGCTAGGAGACTCGGCGCCCTCACCACGTAGAATGGGATAAAAAATCGCGACGAGGACGTCGCGGCTCCAGTGAGCGCCGGCGAAAGCCCCTGACCGCCTCTCGCCCGGACTTTTTACACGCCTCTCTCATGCGCAGCCACGCGCGTTCCAAAATCTTAGCCGTGGTCTCAGCCGCCTTGAGCATCCGGGCTATTGCAAAATCGCGGCGGTTTTGCTTTCAGGCCGCATCTCCTCATCGCTCCCGTAAAAAACACCGCTGCATCCGTCGTCGGCTATCCGCAAAACCAATCAGAGTGCGAGATATGCGGGCTAGTCTTCTCCGTCGATACCAATGGCTTCCACCGGGCAGCCTTCCAGCGCCTCCATGCACTGGGAGATTTCTTCCTCCGTCGTCGGCTGCTTTTGCACGTAGGAATAGCCACCTTCGTCGCTGCGCGTGAAGAACGAGGGCGCCGTCTCGCGACAAAGATCGCAGTCAATGCACTGCTGATCGACGTAAAATTTTCCCGCGACGTTGGGGGCCCATTTGTCTGCCTTGTTCGCCATGAATTGGGCGAAGAAAGAGATTGAACCGGGGACCTGTCAAGCGACGTCCCCGTCCTTCACGAACGCCCCGGCTCCAAGAAATAATTCACCCGAACATTTACGGGAGCCGGCTTGTATTTGCAGACTCCGCCGCTACCGTGGACGCGATGCTTTCCGGTCGGCCTCATTTGCGCGACAACCACCAGCGGGAAACGACCGCCGTGCTCGTGCGGCTTCTTTCAGCGCTCATCGCCGGCTTCGTCCTGCAACTGGTGCTGGAATGGAACGCGGGGACCACCGGATTTTACCAACTGGCGGGCCTCACGACGTCTGGTCTGCAGGAAGGTCGCTACTGGACGCTGCTGACCCATTCCTTCCTCCATAGCCCGCACTTCATTTTCCACGTCGTTGGCAATGTCGTCGCGCTTTATTTTATCGGACGCGAATTGCTGCCCATCCTCGGCGCGCGTGTTTTCCTGGGAACCTACGCGGTCGCCACCGTCGTCGGCGGTTTGACGTGGTCAGCGATCCACTGGCGGCTCGGCGGCGACATGCTGGTCGGAGCAACCCCGGCGGTCGCCGCATTCCTCATCGTGTTTGCCTGTTTCTTTCCCGACCGGGAGTTCAATTTTCTTTTGTTCTTCGTCGTTCCGGTATCGGTCAGGCTCAAGCATGTGGCCTACGCCCTCGTCACGTTCGATTTGATCGGCCTCTTCTGCTACGAAATCCCTGGTACCGTACTTCCGCTCGGGCTCACCTTCGCCAGTTCGGCGCATCTCGGCGGCATGGCGGTCGGTTATTTTTATTTCCGTTTTAGCCGCGAGGCGAAGGGCGAATCACGCGCCCTTCGGTCGAATCGGGGAGAACCCCCAGTCAAGGTGGCACAGGCGCCAACCACATCGGCCACGGTCGCCTTTCCAACCCAGGTTCGCAGCTCGCGCGATGAGATTCGGGCGGAGGTCGACCGGATTCTCGACAAGATCAACAGTGAGGGTTTTGCCGCGCTCACCCCGGCGGAAAAACGCATCCTCGGCGAAGCCAAAGACGCCATTAGCCGCCGGTGAACAACTTTCTTGCTGTCAGGTGTCTCGCCCCACCTCGTTGCGACGTCCAACTCTCGCGCCCGCGCGCAAACTGAGTCTTTTTGAACAATTATCGCCCCTCACCCTCTAAGCACCCCATGATCCGCATTCCAAACATCCTCCGGCAGATCGGCGTTGGCATTTTGCTCGTCGCCACTTTGGGCACAGGTTTTGCCGCCGCCGACCGGAAGGCGTTCTCGACCTCAACCACCCTGGCCAACGAGGCCAGCACCCTGGTCAAGCTGCTGGAACAGGCCCACTACAACCATGATGCGGTCCGCAGCGCTGATTATGCCCAGGTCGTTCCCGATTTCATGGAAGATCTCGATGGCCAGCGGCTGTTCTTCCTCGGGACGGACAAAGCCAAGTTCGAGGAGGAGCACGGCAAGAACGTGTATTACAACACCGCGTTTCTCGGCAACATCAACGCGGCCTACGAAATCTTCTATGTCTACCAGACGCGCGTGGAAAATCGCGTCACGTGGATTCAGGAAGAGTTGACGAAGGAAATTGATCTGACGGCCAACGAAACGTACCGCGCAGATCGCTCCAAGTCGGCCTGGCCGACCAACCTCGAGGAAGCCAACGACCTCTGGCGCCGGCGGCTCAAATATGAGCTCGTCAGCGAAATCCTGAATAAAAAGACGCCCGAGGAGGCCAGGACCAACGTGCGCAAGCGCTATGAGCGTTTACTCAAGAATACCGGCGAAATGGAGGGCAACGACCTGGCCGAACTCTATCTTTCAACCATCGCCCGCCTCTACGACCCCCACTCCACCTATTTTTCCGCCACGACCTACGAGGACTTCGGGATTCAGATGAAGTTGCAGCTCGTGGGAATTGGCGCGCTGCTCGGGGTCGACGACGACGTTTGTATCGTAAAGGAAATCGTCCCCGGTGGTCCCGCTGATATTGGACGCGAACTGAAGCCGAATGACAAAATCATCTCGGTCGGCCAGGCCGGAGCCGAGCCGGTGGAAATCATCGGCATGAAGCTGCGGAAGATCGTCGATATGATCCGCGGCCAAAAAGGCTCGCCCGTCCATCTGCTGGTGCAGCCCGCCGATTCCGCCAATACGTCGGTCCGCCGCGAGGTGATCATCACGCGCGATGTTGTTAAGCTGAACTCCGCCCGCGCCCGGGCCGCCGTGTTTCAGCTTCCCGGGCCGGACGACAAACTCCAACCCATCGGGGTGATTACCCTGCCGGCCTTCTACGGTCCCGCGGACGACGGCGATACGGACACAGAAAAAACGACGGCGTCAAAAGACGTGGCCCGGCTCATCGAGGAACTTAAGCAGGAAAACGTCCAAGGGATGGTCCTCGACCTGCGGCGCAACGGCGGCGGCTACCTCACCGAGGCCATTGAACTGGCCGGGTTGTTCATCCGACAGGGACCGGTGGTGCAGGTGAAAAATTACAACGGGGAAATCCAGGTCGACAGCGACACGAATTCCAAGATCGCCTACGCGGGGCCCCTCGCCGTGCTGGTGGATCGCTTCAGCGCCTCGGCTTCGGAAATTGTCGCAGGGGCCCTGCAAAATTATGGCCGCGGGATTATCATCGGTGACAGCTCGACGCACGGCAAGGGCTCGGTGCAGCAAGTCGTCGAGATGAAACAGCTCTCCCGCGCGCTGGCGTTGTCGCCGCAGAAAACCGGCGCAGCCAAGTTCACGATCCAAAAATATTACTTACCCAGTGGCGCGTCCACGCAACTCAAGGGCGTGATACCGGATATCATCCTCCCGTCGATCGACGATTATATCCCGAACATCGGCGAGGCCGATCTTCCGCACGCTTTGGTTTGGGATCAAATCAAGACCAGCTTTTTCGACGGCGCCCCGCTCGAGCCCAAAGTCCTCGCGCCGTTGCGCCAGGCCAGCCTCGAGCGGCAGGGCAAGTTCGAGGAGTTCACTTACCTCAAGAAGAACGTCGACTGGTTCAAAACCCGCCAGGAACAAAAACTCATCTCCGTCAATCTGGAGCAGCGCCAAAAACAGAAGGCGGAGGACGACGCGTTTCGGAAAGAAATGAAAGCCGAGAAGGAACTCATCGCCAAATCCGACTTTGCCTTCAAGCCGTACTACCTTGGCCCGCCGCCGGCACCCAAGATCAAGGCCCCGAAGAAAGATGCCGACGACGATGATCTTGGATTTGATCCCGACGAGAACGAGACCTACGTCAAAGCCGACGTTCACCTGCGCGAAACACTTCGCGTGGTGAGTGACGCCATTGGCTTGGGCCGCCATCGCGAGCAATGGGCCAGCAATCGGCCGCCGCTCACGGCCACGGCCGCTGGCGGATAAGCGACCGACTAAGCCGGACGCGTGCAGTTAAAAGTGGAGAGGTGAAAGTTGAAAGCGATGAACGCCGGTGCGAAATCGCTCTTTGGGGCTGGGTTCGAGGCAACTGATCCGTAACTCCCTATCGCGGCCTACACCGCAGTTAACTTTTTGCCCGCTCTGGCTTTCAACTATCAACCTTCAACTCTCAACTGGTTTTTCCGGCTAAGAGGGCGTCCAATAAGACTCACTTTGCCATCCTGAGCGCCAGCGAAGATACGGAGCGAAGCGACAGTTCGAGCATCCAGTTGGAGCCTCGCTCCCCTCGACGCCCGCGCATATCCTGCTGGATTCTTCGCTCCGCTCAAAATGCCAAACCAAAGAAGCTCACGGGCAGCTTCGTGAAGCGTCCGGTTGGCTAGAGTCTGCCAGGCACTTTCGCCCAAGTTTTACTGGGGCCACGACGCCCTCGCCGCGGTTTTTTATCCCCTTCACGCGGCGGGGGCGCCGCGTCCCCAGCCAAACAACTGTTGCCGCAGGGGTTAAAGTTCATGACAGCCGCTAACCCTGACTTCGGCGAAACGGCCTATAACCGCCCGAATACAAATCGATCGCGGCCGGCCAAGTCGGTCCGCGATTCGACGTCCGCGAAGCCCGCGGCTCGCAGGGCTTCCAGCAGCCGTGGATGCTGGGAAATTCCGGTTTCCAGGGCCAGGAGACCGCCGGGAGCGAGATAGCGTGGCGCGTCGGCAATGATCGCGAGCAAGTCGGCCAAGCCCTCATTCGCCGAGGTGAGGGCGCGCGTAGGTTCAAAGCCCCGCACTTCGGGCGATGTCTGCTCCGTCTCGACCGCCGACAAATAGGGCGGGTTGGAAACAATCAGGTCAAAGGGTTCGACCGGGAGCGTGCCAAACCAATCCGACTGCACCAACCTGACCCGGTCCGCCAATGCGGTCGCAGTGGCGTTTTCCAGCGCCAGCGCGAGGGCGCCCGGGTCAACATCCGTCGCGGTCACGGACGCCTGGGGAAAGGCCTGAGCCAGCGCCAGCGCGATGACCCCGCTGCCCGTGCCGAGATCCAACGCCCGCGCCGGCAGGCGTTCACATTTCGCCACCACCAACTCGATAAGATACTCCGTCTCCGGTCGCGGAATGAGCGCCCTCCGATCGACCTTTAGCTTCAGCCCGTGAAACTCCGCCTCACCGACGATATACTGCACCGGTTCGTGCTGCCCGCGCCGAATCACCAGCGGCCGAATCCGATCGAGCTCCGCTGCCGTCAACGGCCGTTCGAACTGCAGATAGAGCTGCATGCGCTTCAGCCCAAGAACATGGCCGATTAGCAGCTCGGCGTTCAGCCGGGGTGAATCGATTCCTTTGCGCGCCAGGAAGTCCGCCGACTTCTTGATGAGCTCGAGCACCGAGAGAATTTCAATCATCGGCGGTCGAATCGCGGCGAACGGGCGTGAAGTCGTGCCCCGTGAGGGCCGCGAGCTTTTCCTCGCGGTGCGCCTTCTGCAGCGCGCCAATGAACGGATCGAGTTCCCCTTCCAACACCTGCGGCAAGTTATAGAGCGTGAGTCCGATCCGATGCTCGGTCACCCGATTTTGGAGAAAATGATACGTGCGGATGCGCTCGCTGCGATCGCCCGTGCCGATCTGGCTACGACGCTCCGCTGCGTATTTGGCCCGCTCCTCCTCCTCGCGCCGCTGCAGCAGGCGGGAGCGCAGCACGGTCATGGCCCGCGCCTTGTTCTTAATCTGCGAACGCTCGTCCGCACACGAAACGATCAGGCCGGTCGGCTTGTGCAGGATTTGGACCGCGGAATCCGTCGTATTAACACCCTGCCCGCCCGGCCCGCTGGCGCGGGCCACGGTGATGTCCAAATCCTGCGGGTCGATTTGGACATCAACTTCCTCGGCCTCGGGCAGGACGGCCACGGTTGCCGTCGACGTGTGAATGCGACCGCTCGCCTCGGTGACGGGTACGCGTTTGACGCGATGCACCCCGCTTTCGAACTTGAGCTGCTTGTAGACATCGGTGCCGGTGATGAGAAAAATCACTTCCTTGAACCCACCGCGCTCGGACATGCTGCTGCTCATCGCTTGAATCTTCCACCCGTGCGCGTCGGCGTACCTGCCATACATCCGATATAGATCTCCGGCAAACAGGCTCGCCTCGTCGCCGCCCGTTCCCGCGCGGATTTCCATGACCGTGTTGCGGGAGTCCGTCGGTTCGGGCGGAAGCATGGCGAGCAGAATGGCCTGGTTGAGCGCCTCCCGCTGCCGCTCGAGGGTCGGCAACTCGGCCAGCGCCAACTCGCGCATTTCCACGTCCGAAGCCGGATCGCGCCCCAACGCGGCAGCCTCGGCGATTTCCCGGGCCACGCGCTCGTGGGCGTGATAATCGGCGATGAGCTGGGCGAGTTTTTGGTGCTCGCGCGTCAGGTCGGCGGCCCGCCGCGAGTTCGAGTAGAACGACGGCTCCGCCAGCTGCGATCCGAGTTCGTCGTAGCGGCGCTGGAAAGGGGTGAGAACGGGAAGTTCGTCCATGAATCGGCGGGAGGCGGCGGGGCGATTTGCGAATTGCGCGGGCCGCTGGCGGCGCCAAGCTACCGCGGCAATCATTGCGCGGGTCTAATGGACCCGGCGGTATTGATCAGCAATGGCTACAACACTCTTCACTCAAAACACCATCGCCCTCATCTGGGATTTCGACAAGACCTTAATCCCCGATTACATGCAGTCGCCGCTTTTTCGGCGCTATGGGGTCGACGAGGCGGGCTTTTGGGAGGAAACTAACAAGCTGGCCGAGCATTATCGGAAGCGCGGCTACCATCTTTCGGCCGAAATCGCCTACCTGAATCATCTGTTGACCTACGTCCTCGCCGGGCCGATGGGCGGCCTGAACAACAAGATTCTTTTCGAGTGCGGCGCGGACATCAAATTTTACCCCGGACTGCCGGCGTTTTTCGATCTCGCCAAGGGTTTCGCCCGCGAAAAGCCGAAGTACCTGGAGCATGATATTTCGATTGAGCATTACGTCGTGAGCACGGGCATCGCGCCAATGGTGCGCGGCAGTGCGATTGCCCCACACGTGGACGGAATTTGGGCCTGTGAGTTCATCGAGAACCCCCTGCAGCCGGGATTTTTGAAGCAGAAGGAACTGGCCATCGACGCGGCTTCGGAGATCGCGCAGATCGGCATGGTCATCGACAACACGACCAAGACACGGGCGATTTTCGAAATCAACAAGGGCACGAACAAGAACGCGGCGATCGAGGTAAATTCCAAGATGGCCGCGGAAGACCGGCGGATTCCAATTCCCAACATGATTTACATCGCCGACGGACCGAGCGATGTGCCGAGTTTTTCCGTCGTGAAAAACGGGGGCGGCCGGGCTTACGCCGTCTACAATCCCGACAAGCAGGCCGAGTTTGAACAAAACGATCGGCTGCTTCAGTCCGGGCGGATCCATGGCTACGGTCCGGCGGATTATCGGGCCAGTTCGAGCACGGCGCAGTGGCTGCGGCTGCACATCCATCAAATCTGCGATCGAATCGTAACGGATCGCGAGGCGGCGGTGGCGACGAAAGCGTCGAAGCCGCCGCGGCATCTCAACGCCACGCCCGAGGAAGAAGCGGCCAAGCTCGCGGCCAACACACCGAAGCAGGCAAATTTTCTCGAGTAGCGAGTGGCAGCAAAGTCCGACTGTGCTCCGAGGTGCGCCGTGCGCTCCGCGCACGGCCAATTCGACTGAACACGGCACCTTTTCCAGTCACGAAGCACGGGAAGGCAAACAGATCGTTCAAGCCGCGCGCGGAGCGCACGGCCCATCTTGGATGCACGACCCAATCCATTTTCGACCCACCAACAAAAAGCGCCGGCCTGTCGGGCCGGCGCTAGTGTTTCAATACTTCGAACTAATCAGCGAGGACCGCCGCCCGCCGGGCTCTGGTTGAGCGTGGGATCGATGGAGACGATAGGGGTAATGATCGTTGGTGCGGTGGACGTTGAAGCTGCAGCCAAGTTGCCCTGGATTGTGCCGGATTGGGCACTGCTGCTAACTGCAGTGGAACTTACGCCCGCACCTCCCGCATCCTTCGCACCAGACGCCGCACCTTGAGTAACCGCTGCACTGACGTTGCCTGTGGCCCCACCAGCTTTCGCCGCCGACACAGCACCTTCCGCAGAACCCTTCGCGGACGCCACGGCCGCTTCCTGCGCGGTCGCACCCTTGCTCACGGCTGCGGTCGTCGCCGCGCCAGAAGAGGCCTTCGCGACCTCACCGGCCAGAGCACCCAACTCTGACTTGGCCAAGCCTGCAGCAGAGGCAGCGGAGGTCGCACCGCTTGACGCACCACTGGAGGCTGCCGTGGCAGCCGCCGTCACCCCCAAGGTCGTAGTGCCTGCATTCGTCGCTCCTGAGGAGGCGCCGGAAGCAGAATTCGAAGCGGCGGTCGAAGCAGCGACACCGCCCTTGACGGCCGCGCTGGTTGCGCCTTGCGCCGCACCTGACGCTGCACCAGCCACCAAGCCGGTGTTGGCCGAGGCCTGGGCGCTCGCCGTGGTTACCTTTGAGGCCGCGACCGTCGTCGAAGCGGCTTGAACCGCCGCCGCGGCAATTTGATCAGTCAAACTCTTGGTCGAGGCTACCGCCGTTGTCGCGGCATCCGACGCGGCCTTCGTCGTCGCTGCAGCCTTGGCATCGGCACTCCCGGCGTTCTGCACTGCCGTCGTATTCGCGGCCGAGGACGCTGCCGTCTTCGCGGCTCCTTCCGTAACACCTGCGGCGGCGGCCTTCGTGATCGATTCAACTGTAGCAGCAAGTCCATTCGCGGTGCTGTTCGTTCCGGTTGTCGCGGCCGCCGCGGCCGCCACCGCGGTCTTGACCGTCTGAACCGCCTGATCAGGCGCCGCGGCAGCAGCCGAAGCGACAGCGGTGGCGGTTGCTTGGGGCACTTGCTGGACGACCGTCGTCAGAGTCGTGGCCAACTCGGAAGTCGCTGTAGCTTTCGCCTCGGCGCTGAAACTGGTACCCGTGCTTCCGACGACCGTCGCCACCGCGGCGACCGCGATTGCGGCGGCTTCATTGACCGCCGCTCGGTCGGCCGCAGGGACCTGATTTGCAGGTACGGCCGTCCTGCCCTCAACGGAAACACCGCCCGCGCCGATCGAAACGCTCGCCCCGCCCGCAGTAGGTGTAACCGTGACCGTTCCGGACAAGGTCGTGGTAATGGTATATCCGACATTATTGACGGTGACCGTATAAACCGTGCCGCGCGCGGCGGCGACGCCCTTGGGTGTGCGCACGCCATAGTTGTGGGTGTTGCGCTTCGCGGGATCGAGCTGGGAGACAATGTTGCCAGATTTCAGATCCAACAGCGCCTGGGTGGCAGCGAGTGTTTCCACCACGACATGGGAGTTTTCCTTAATCGTAGCGATTGCGCCGGGATAAGGCTGCAAGAACACTTCGACACCTGGACCTGTGGTGATGTCATCATTCAACGCAATTGCCATACCCTCGGTCGCGGGGATAGGAGCCCCGCCCTGATGGGTGACCATCACTGTGCCATCGCCGACAATCTTGGCGATCTTGGCCTCCTGCGCGTTAGCATTCCCCGCGAGAAGTGACGCGCCAAGAACGAATAAAAAGGCGACCGATAAGCGATTAATGTAAGTCATGGTAAGTAGGTGCTTAAGCCAAACATCCAAATACGTTTATTTTGGAAAAAATAAGCATAAAAACTACGATAATTACTGGGCAAATGACCTCATATTGCAACAATAATTTTACCCATCACGGAGGCGCTGCCCAAAAAATAAGCCACCGCGGCGTTAGCGAGTCTACGACTAAAAATCGGGTAATGACCCGCCCGGATCCAGCTCGTACTTTTATACTCTGCCCTCAGGCTCAGCCAACGCGCGTCCCAAAATATTGGCGGCGATCTCAGCCGCCTGGAGGCCCCGGCTATTGGCAAATCCGCTCACTTTTCCTTCATCACATACGTTCCGTCCCAATTTTCCGGCGGGGGCTCGTGCTGATAGTGCGCGGTAATGTCCAAATAAACCGTGGAAGGATTCGAGCTAACGCCCGGCGTCTTGCCCGGCACATTGGGCTCCAGTTCTGCGCTCTGCCGGAACTTCGCCAGCGCCCCATCCCAGTCCCGTGCATAATAGCGCACCAGCCCCTCCGCAAAAATTCCGAGGCATTCATGGGCGGAAGGCGCGACATTTTCCTTCAGCCCCGTGATTTCAAAAATGGGAACCGGCTGCGATCGGCCCTTGACGACAATCCGACCCAGCGGCCGAAAGACCAGCCGGTCTCCGCCGTGTTTCTCGCAGGCGAGTTTGGTCGCCTCGGCGCACATCGAATAAACGCCCCAGCTCTTGGCGCCGGATTCCATCCGGGCCGCCAGATTCACATTGTCGCCCATCATCGTGTAGTTGAAACGGGTGCGACTGCCCATGTTGCCGATGATGCAGGGGCCGCTGTTCAAGCCGATGCGCGACTGCATCCGCCAGACGATCTCTGGCCACTTTTCACCCTCGCTCTGCCACTTGACGCGCAGCTCACCCAGTTGAACCTGCACGCGCTGCGACGCCACGCAGGCTCGAAAAGCGTGGTCAGGCAGTGCGATCGGCGCGCCAAACATCGCCACCACCGCGTCGCCGATGTACTTGTCGAGCGTGCCGCCCTCCTCCTGCACGATGTCAGTACACACCGTCAGGTATTCATTCATCAGTTCGACCAGCCGATCGGCCGGAAGCTTCTCGGAAAACGTGGAGAAACCCTGGATGTCGCTGAAATAGGCGGTGATTTCATCCTCGTGTCCACCGAGCTGCGGCGCCTGCCCAGATTCGACCATCCGGTTGACGAGCGCCGGCGAAATATAGGTACCGAACATTCCCTTGATTTGTTCCTTCGCGCGCTGCTCGGCGAGGAGCCTTCGGGCGATCTCGAATACCTCGAGCCCGGCGAAGCCCAGCACCGGCCAGACGACGGGCAGGGCGTGACTCGCGTGCACCCACGCCCAAGTGGCGCCGGCGACGTAAATCAGGGGAATCCCCAACGCATAAATGATGCGGTAGAAACTCAATTTTCGCCGCGCCGATACGACCAGACCAACCACCGCAATCACCACGCCGCCCGCCGCAATTGGCCAACTGGGCACCTGGTGGGCATAGTCTTCGCGCAGGATGTTCTCGATGACGTTCGCGTGGACGAGCACCAGCGGACTCTCCGGCGAAAAGGGCGTCGGACCGTTATCCGAGAGACCGGTGGAGAACTGGCCCACGAGCAGGATTTTTCCCGAAACATCCGGCACATCATCGTGTTTTTTTCCCTGTAAGTAGTGTTCCGTGAACGCGGTCACGACCGTCGCGTAGCTCAACACCTGAAGCCCGGCAATCGAGTGCCGATAGTTCACGAGGTAACCGCCGGTTTCGTCGATGGGGATCCGCCGCGGACTCTTGGGATCAACGATATAAATGGCATCGCCAAGCCTGACGCGAACGTTCACCGCGCTCAGGCCCCAATAAACGAGGAGCGACTGGAGCGAAAGGCTCGGATAAACCTTGTCGCCGATGCGGACGAGCATCGGTACGTTCCGGCGCACGCCATCCGGACCGGCCGGCGTGTCGACGAAGGCCGTCGTGGCGACGTCGCGAAACCGCGGGACGGGCAGATCGGCCGAAAGACCGGAATAAAGTTTGGAGGAATCGCCCTCGATCTGCGTGATGGGTCGGAGACTGGCTTCCGCCTTGGGCGGCGGCGCCGCCGGATCCGGTGGCGCGTCGGAGGCATACGCGGCAAAGATAACTTTACCCGGCAACTGCCGCGCGCCTACGACGACCGCCATATCGGAGTCCGACACCTCAGGAAAAAGAATATCCCAAGCCACCACCGCCGGTTTTGCGGGCGCCAAGGCCATCAGCATTTGCCCGTGCACCCGTCGCGTCCACGGCCAGCGGTCGTAGACCTTCAAACTGTCGTCGTCGATGCCCAGGATCGCCACGCGGGGATCACCCTTTTCCTGAAAGTGAGTGCGCCAACGCGTGCGCTGATCAAGGGTCAAATTTTCGACCCGTTTCACCCAGTCGATTTGCCCGAAAAAACAGGCGCCGGTGAAAAACAGGAGCGCGGGCAGCAACTGCCACCGAAGGAAAGTCGGGCTAATTTTCATCCACCGCAGGGTCAGGGCAGTTTTTCCTGCACGAGTTTGCTAACGGCGCCGAAGTCCATGAGTTCCGCTTCGGGCATTTTCTTCAACGCCCCGATGACGCGCCCCATGTCCTTTTTCGACAGCGCCCCGGTTTCCTGAATCGCCTGGGCGACGAGCGCCTGGACGCGGGCCGGTTCCAGACCCTTCGGCAGGTACTTTTCGAGCGTACGGATTTCAGCTTCGTTCGCCGCGACGAGATCGGCCCGGCCGCCCTTGGCAAATTCCGTCTTCGCATCGGCGAGATTTTTCACGGCCTTACGCAGCGTCGTGATCACGAGGGCGTCGTCGATTTCCTTATTGGTGTCCATCGCGGTGCGCTTGATCCCGGCATCAGCTGTGCGCAGGGCCATGGTGGTGACCGGGTCACGCGCCTTCATGGCGGTGACAATATCGGCACGGAGGTTTTCGTAGAGTGTCGGCATAAAGGGAAAGGGCTGGCCGCAAGGCCTACCTGACAATCGGCCAAGCCGGAAGCCGAGAATTAGACGAGTCAGAGTATCGCGAATTCGGAAATTTGCCTTGTATCGGACAAGGCCACCAAACCTCGGGCCATGGCCCATTCAAAAGCCAAAAATTGACTCATGGCTTCCTGGCTTCTGAATTTTTGGCCTGCCGCAAATTTCGTTCGTCCCGCGCCCAATCCGTCCCTCTACTCCGCGGGATGACTCCCCTGCCCTCGCGCAACGTTCTCGGTGGTCCCCTGAAACCCTGTTCAGTCGCTCCGGTCACGGGGTTTTTCCGGAATGGCCAGTGCGATACCTGCGCCGAGGACCAGGGGTGCCACACCGTGTGCGTGGAAGTTTCCACCGAGTTTCTGGCCTATAGCCTCGCCGCAGGCAACGACTTGTCGACGCCGCGGCCCGAATACGGGTTTCCCGGGCTCAAGCCCGGCGATCGCTGGTGCGTGTGTGCCGCGCGCTGGCTGGAATGCGTCGAGGCGGGCGCCGCCGCGCCCGTGGCCCTCCTCGCCACCCACGAGCGCACCTTGGAGATCGTGCCTTTGGAAATCCTGCAAAATCACGCAACCGCGTAGGGCCTGTCGGTGCTCGGCATCGGTTGCGATGAAACCGAATCGGGAAATTTAGCCGTCGCCCAGCTTCAATGCCGTCCCGCCAAACCGGGCTCACGCAGAGGCGCGGCGGATGCCGCGTGGGGCGAAAATCAATCAGCGGGAATGGGGTTTCTCCGCGCCTCCGCTGCTCCGCGTGAAACGATCGCACTCCTCCACCAAAAAATTGCACCGAAAAATTCCGGACGACACCCCTCGAAACGTGTGATAGAGTCACGGCGTGCGAATGACCAATGCCACCATGTACACCCGCGTGCTGGAAAGCGACGCGAGTTGCAACGGCCGCTTCTTCACCGGCGTCCTGACGACCGGCATCTACTGCCTGCCCGCGTGCAAGGCGCGGAAACCCAAGCCCGGGAACGTCCGCTTTTTTCCGAGTTGCGAGGCGGCCCGGGCCGCCGGGTTGCGTCCTTGCAAGAAATGCCACCCCGACGACTTCGCGCGCGGAGCAGATCCGATCCTCGAGGATGTCGAAACGCTGGTCACGGAAATCCGCGCGAACCCCGCCGCGTTTGCCGACGTCCGGGCGGTCGTTCGTCGGTCTGGCTTCGGGACCACCCGGTTCTTCGAACTCGTCCGCCAGCATTTTCACACCACCCCCGCCGATATTCTCCTCCGGGCGCGGCTCGAATTCGCCAAACAGCAACTGCTGGGCAGCCGCGCACCGCTCGCCACCATCGCCGGGGACGCCGGCTTCGAGTCCCTTTCGGTTTTCCACCAGCAGTTCAAGACCTGCAACGGCCTCACTCCCGCGGCTTATCGCGGGCTTGCGACCACGCGGAAATTCCTCCTCGAGCTGCCTGGCGGATTCCTTCTCGGCTATCTGCGCCGCGCGCTCAGTCGCGATATCCACAGCGTCACTGAGCGCTTCGTGGGCAATCACTACACGGGCGCCGTCCAATTGCGCAGCGGGCCGGCACTGCTCAAACTCACGCTTTCACCGCAATCCGTTCACGCAGAAATTCTGGGAGCGCGACCGCCCTCGGCCGCAACGCCGGCAACGCGACCAGGGAGGCCCGCGCTCCCGGCGGCCGCCGAAGCCCACGCCATTGTTGTCGGCCTGCTGGGGCTCGACGAAGATGCGGCCGCATTCTCGCGGCTGGCGAAACGCCTCGGACTCGCGCGGCTGGTGGCGGGACGCGAAGAGCTTCGGATTAGCCGGACGCCGTCGATCTTCGACGGCATCCTCTGGTCGATCATCGGCCAGCAGATAAATTTCCCCTTCGCCTGCCTGCTCAAACGCCGCCTGACGGAACGGACCGGCGCCCCGTTGCCCGGCGGGCTTTTTGCCCCGCCGACGCCCGCCGCCGTCAGTGCCCTCGAACCGGCAGACCTGCTGCCGCTGCAATTTTCCCGGCAAAAGGCCGATTATGTCGTTCAAACCGCCCGCCTGATCGTCGAGGGCAAACTCGATTTGGAAAAACTGCGAACGATGTCCGCGACCCGCGCCGAACGAACGCTGCTCGCCGTTCGCGGACTCGGGCCCTGGTCGGTCAACTACCTCATGATGCGGTCGCTCGGGTTTCCCGACTGCGTGCCGCTGGGTGACACCGGCGTGACCAGCGGACTGCACGCGCTCCTCAAACTCGAGGAACGACCGGGCCTCGACGGCACGCGCCGGCTCATGAGCATATTTTCTCCTCATCGCAGTCTCGCGACCGCGCAACTCTGGCAGTTTAACCAACCCATTCCCACATGAGACAATTCTACGACACTTTTTCCACGCCCACCGGCGATTTTTCGGTCGCACTCAACGCGGACGGCGGCGTCATCGCGACCGCTTTCGGCGGCCTGGCGGAACTGCGCGAACGGTTTCACGCTGACGAAATTGTTCAGGATGCGAACCGCGCGGCCGCGGTACGCCAGGAAATCGCGGAGTACTTTGCCGGGCGGCGGCAGCGTTTCACTCTACCACTGGCGGCCAGCGGCACCCCGTTTCAATGCGACGTCTGGGCGGCGCTCCAGCGCATCCCCTACGGCGAAACGCGCACGTATGCTCAACTCGCCGCCGAGGTGGGAAAGCCCGATGCCGCCCGGGCGATCGGCCGCGCCAATGCCACCAATCCCATCTGCCTCATCGTGCCGTGCCATCGCGTCATCGGAGCCGACGGCTCGCTCACGGGCTTTGCGTTTGGCGAGGATATCAAACGCCAGCTACTTGAACACGAGAGCGCCCCGGTGGGGCGGGCAGCATAACCGCCCAACGCCGGTCGGGACGCGGCGCTACGTCAGGGCGCGATGCAGCGCTACGTCAGGGCGCGATGCAGCGCGACGACGAAGCGCTTCAGTTTTTCCTGATCCTTCACGCCGGGGGCGGATTCCACCCCGCTGTTAACGTCGATAAAGCGCGTGCCGCTCTGGCGAAGCGCCTCGCCGATATTTTCCGGGTTCAAGCCCCCGGCGAGAATCCAGAAATTTTCCGGATGAGCGGCCTGCTGCCGCGCAAATTTTCCCCAGTCGCCCGTCTGGCCGGAACCGCCGAAGCCCGCGGCGTGAAAGGTGTCCAGCATCACGAACTTCGCCGCAGCCAAAACCTCGCTCGGCACTTCGAGCGCCGGTGGCAATTTCGGTGCGAGCCAGAGCTGGTTGCGCCCGACCAGCTTTGACCAAGCTTGGATTAGCGCCGCCGGCGTCTCCACACGAAAATGAATCTGGAAGTAATCGAAGCCCGCCTCGCGCATCGCGGCGAGCACCTCGAGCGTGGGCTCGACCGACACGGCAACCTTTCGCCGGGCCGGCAAGCGCGGCGCCATCGCCCGATACTGCGTCAACGAAATCCCGCGGGGCGACTCCGGGTGAAAAATAAACCCCAGGTAGTCCGCGCCACAGCCATCGGCGAACTCGGCGTCGACGAGCGACGTCAGCCCGCAGACTTTCAGCCGAACGCCATCGATCATGGCGACAGGAACGCGTTGACGCTCGCGATGACATGTTCGACCTGCGCGTCCGCGAGTTCGGGAAAAATCGGCAGGCTCACGCAGGTCGCCGCGGCCTGTTCCGCCACCGGGAATGAACCGTGGCTCCGGCCGAGCGGCGCGTAGCATTTTTGCAGATGGAGCGGCACGGGATAAATGAGGTCCGTGCCAATCTCACACTTGGTGAGATGCTCGCGCAACGCATCGCGCTTGGGGTGGCGAAGGGTAAACTGATGAAAAACCGACTGCCCGAACGCCGGTTGCTCAGGCAGTCGGACACCGCCGAGTTTGATTCCGGCCAGATAGCGCGCGGCAATCGCCTGACGCCGTGCCGTCCAGGCGGCGAGGTACGGCAGTTTCACGTTGAGCAGCGCGCCTTGGAAACCGTCCATCCGAAAATTTCCGCCGACGATATCGTGATAATAGCGCCGGTCCGAGCCATGAACGCGGATGTGCCGCGCTTTCGTGAGGATCGCTTCGTCCTTCGCCGTGAACGCCCCGCCCTCGCCACAGCCCCCGAGATTCTTGGTCGGATAAAAGCTAAACGTCCCCACGTCGCCGAAGAGTCCGACCGGCGCACCCCGATATTTCGCCCCGACGGCCTGCGCGCAGTCCTCGATGACGAAGAGTTTGTGCTTCCGCGCGATGGCCATGATTTCGTCCATCCGCGCGGGCTGGCCAAAAAGGTGAACGACGATCACCCCCTTGGTGCGCGGGGTGATGGCTGCCTCGAGCTTCTGCGGATCCAGATTAAAAGTCCCTTCCTCGATGTCAGCGAACACGGGCGTGGCCCCGACGTAATTTATCCCCCAGGCTGACGAGATAAACGTGAACGGAGCCGTGACCACTTCATCGCCCGGGCCGAAGCCCGCGAGCATGCACGCCACGTGGAGCGGCGCCGTGCCGCTGTTCATCCCGAGCACGCGTGGGTAGCCGAGCGTCACGGCAAAGTTTTGCTCGAAATCCTCGACGTCCTTGCCGAGACAAAAACGCGTGGCGTCGTAGGTCGCCGTAAGCGCCGCGAGGGCCTCCGTGCGCAAGGCCCGGTGCTGCAGCGACAAATCGAGGAACGGGACTTTCATCTGGGCGCGAGGTAGGTTGAGGATCGCCGGGAGCTCAAAATAAATCTGCGTCGTGGCGTGCGGATGCGGGCCGGCGTTCTTGCTTTGGCATTGGTCGAACGATGAGGCAAACGCCGGTCAGAGACCGGCGCTACCTCGGAGAAAGTTTTTTCGCCAGCGCCTCGACGAGCGCATCGAGACCCGGGGTCTTCGCCTCGAAATCGATCGGCATGCCCACCTTCTTCATCGTCTCGCTGGTTTGCTGGCCGATGCTTCCGGCAAGTGGTCGTTTCGCGTTTTTCGCCAGCTTGAGCGCGGCCGCCTGATCGACGAACGACTGCACGGCCGAGGAACTCGCAAACAGGATGGCGTCGGCGCCTTGCGCGCGGAAATCGGCGGCCACCGGGTCGGCGGTGAGATCGGTTTTCTCGGTCTTGTAGACCTGGAGTCGGTCGACAATCGCGCGGGCCTCCTCGAGTTTCTTGACCAGCGTGTCGCGATTGAGATTGCCGGTGATGACCAGCACTTTGGCGTGTTCCAGACTGCCGGTCGCCACCAATTCGTCCGCGAGCCCTTCGGCGGTCGCGTCCTTGGGCTGGCATTCCACGTGAAGATGCTGCGCGGTGATCGCCCGCGTCGTGGCCTCGCCGACCGCGGCAAAGCGCAACAGGCCGAGCGCGCGAATGTCATCAAACACCCGGTGAAATTCCTCGAAGAAAAAGCGCACGCCGTTGGCACTCGTGAACACAATCCAGTCGTAGGTTCCGAGCTCGAGCAGCACGTCGGCGAGCAGTTGCTTGTCGACCTCTTTGGAAACCACGAGCAACGGAAGTTCGAGCACGTGCGCGCTTAGGGAGATCAGTTTTCCCGCCAGCTCCGAGGTTTGCTCGCGCGTGCGAGTCACCGCGATGCGGCGACCGGAGAGTGACAGGGGGATTGAAGCGATCATGACTTTGACGCCCGAGCGGCGGGCAGGGAATTTCGGCCAACGTTCATTGGAGCCGCGACGCCCTCGTCGCGGTTTTTTCCGTCACGACGCGGCGAGGGTGCCGCGGCCCCACTCGGCCACCGTTTTGGGAAAGACTAAAGTTCATGCGCGCGTTTAGAGCAGGCGCAATTCCCGTAACACGCGGGCGGCCGTATCGGAGGGCGAGGCGAAATCCGCCGGAGCAAGTGAAATTCGGCGCAGCCCGATCACTTCGTGAAAGAGGTAGAGCACAGCCAGCGTCACATGCGCCCCAAAGGCCGTGTGACAGCCGCCGCCGAGGGCGGTTTGAAAAGCACGCTCGAGGGTAACGCTCCGCGCGGTGGCGGCATCGAAGATCGCGGCAAACTTCGCCGCGTCCGCTTCACGGCATTGGATGGCAATCGCACCCTGGCCGACGGCCGGCACCATCTGGTCGAATTCCAGCGGCATGAATTCCACGCCCGGCCAGGTGTCGATCCCGAGCCGCTTCAGGCCGGCAGCGGCGAGAATCGTTCCGTCGGCCACGTGCTGCGCGCCGATTTTATTCAGCCGCGTGTCGACGTTCCCTCGAATTTCCGTAAAGACGACCGCGGGAAAAAGCCGCTGCACCTGCAAACGCCGCCGCGGGCTGCCGGTGGCAATCGTGGCCGGCATTTCGACGCCCTCACGCAGCACCAGCACGTCGCGCACGTCCGCCCGTGGCATGTAGCCACCGACCGCAAGGCCTTCGACCATTTCACCCGGTAGATCCTTCGTGCTGTGAACGGCCACGTCGGCCGCGCCGGACCGTACCGCCGCTTCGAGTTCGCTCGTGAAGAGTCCCTTGCCGCCGCGCTGTTCGAGCGACCACTCGGTCTGCTTGTCGCCGGTCGTGACGATTTTCAGCAGTTCGGTTTCAACCCCGAGTTGCCCGCGCAAATGCGCCGCGACCATCTCCGTTTGGGCCAAGGCGAGCGGGCTCTTGCGCGTGGCGAGGACGAGTTTGGTCATGCGACGATGGAAGAGAAATTAGTGACGGCCTTCGGGCTCGCCAAGTAGCGCCGGTCTCCGACCGGCGCTGGCCGTCAAGTCACCGCTGGTCCCGCAAACGCAGGACCAGCGTAGCCTTCAAATCAGTAAGCAGCCTGGACACCCTTGATGTGCTTCTTGGTCATCCAAGGCATCATCGAGCGGAGGTAGGCCCCGGTCTTCTCAATCTTGTGCTTCTCGCCGGTCTTCAGCAGCTTGTTGTACTTCTTCAAGCCGCCCTTGTACTCGCGCACCCACTCACGGGTGAACTGGCCGGTCTGAATTTCCTTCAGGATCTTCTTCATCACGGCCTTGGTCTGCTTGTTCACGACGCGCGGGCCGCGGGTGATGTCGCCGAACTTCGCCGTCTCGGAAATCGAGAAACGCATGCCGGCGATGCCGCTTTCGTACATCAAATCACAGATGAGCTTGAGCTCATGGAGACACTCGAAATACGCCATCTCGGGCTGATAGCCCGCCTCGACCAGCGTTTCGAAACCGGCCTGCACGAGGGCGCTGGCGCCACCGCAAAGGACCGCCTGCTCGCCGAAGAGATCCGTCTCGGTCTCTTCCTTGAACGAAGTCTTGAGGACGCCGGCGCGGGTGGAACCGATCCCCTTGGCCCACGCGAGCGCGATCTTGAGCGCCTGCTTCGACTTGTCCTGCGCGACGGCGACAAGCGCCGGCATGCCTTTGCCTTCCGCGTAAAGACGGCGGACCATGTGGCCGGGGCCCTTCGGCGCCACCATGATGCAGTCGATGTCTTTGTGCAGCTTGATCAGCCCAAAGTGCACGGAAAGACCGTGCGAGAAGAGGAGCGCCTTACCCTTCGCCAGATTCGGCAGGATGTCGCTCGCGTAGACATCGGCCTGCTTCATGTCGGGCAGTCCCACCATGATGACATCGGCGCGTCGGACCGCCTCGGCGGTGCTCACCACCTCGAAGCCGTGCTGCTGGGCAACGGCCGTCGATTTCGAGCCGGGATAAAGGCCGATGATGACCTTGCAGCCGCTGTCCCGGAGGTTGAGCGCATGGGCGTGGCCCTGCGAACCGTAGCCAAGGACGGCGAGCGTTTTGTTTTTAAACACGCCGAGATCGGCGTCTTTGTCGGTGTAGACTTTTGCGGGCATAGGGAAGGGATCGGAAGCGGATTAGTTAGGTACGAAACGGAATCGGTGGCGGAAGGATGGTGGAAGGTTTAAGGTGTTAGGTGTAAGGGGAGAAACTCCTCTAGGATTGATTTAAACCTTAAACTTTAAACCTAAAACTCGGCCAGGGTCGAAACGGCTCAGCGCTTCAAGGCGAGCCGGCCCGTCCTCGCCAATTCGAGGATGCCGAAAGGTTCGAGCAGGCCGAGCAGCGCGCTGACCTTGGTATCGTCGCCGGTCGCTTCAATGATCAGCGAGTCGGCAGCGAGGTGAACGATTTTGGCGCGGAAGATCTCGTTGATTTGAAAAATCTCAGGGCGCGTCTTGGCGTCGGCCTTAACCTTCACCAGCACGAGCTCGCGCGCCACGGCCTGGCCCTCCTTGAAGTCCACGACCTCGACGACGTTGACCAGCTTCCGGAGCTGTTTGATGCAAAGGTCGAGCGCGGCCTCGTCGCCCTTGAGGACGGCGGTGATCCGCGAAAGCGACGCATCATGGGTCGGGGCGACGTTAAGGGAGTCGATATTGAAGCCGCGACCGGAAAACATGCCGGAAACGCGGGCTAGAACGCCGAACTTGTTCTCAACGAGGACTGAGATCGTGTGCCGCATAGTGAATGGAGTGGGAAGTTGAAGAGGAAAATTGGATGGCTTGCCAGCAGAAGTGTGGGGCGGAACGGGAGTTTTTTAGCGACTGGCTTGCCGGGCGTAGCTCGCGCTCACGAGTGTCGGCCCGCCGCCGCCCGCGGAACGCGGGCGATGGCAGGGCAGTCTTCGTGCCGCTGACACGGCGAGCGAGCCTGGACGCTGAGGGACTCGAACCCCCGACCCTCTCGGTGTAAACGAGATGCTCTAACCAACTGAGCTAAGCGTCCGAGCCAAAGGTTCATGAAAGCGGCCCCGCCGCGGCGATGACAATATCAAACTCCCGCGAGCGTGGACTTCGACTTGAGGAGACCTTCGCGGACCATGAGTTCGGCGTTCTGCAGCGCGTTCAGCGCAGCTCCCTTCCAGAGATTGTCGCCGCTGACCCATAGCGCCAGGCCGTTGTCGAGCGCGGTGTCGAGGCGGATGCGACCAACGCCGCACTTCACCTTGCGGGTGAAATCCAACGGCGTGGGATAAGCCGACTTCGAGGGATCATCGACGAGCTCGGCGCCGGGGAACGCGGCGATGGCCGCCCGGGCCGCTTCGACGCTGACCGGCCGCTCAAACTCCGCGTTGATCGCGACCGAATGTGCCCGCACGACGGGGACGCGCACCGTGGTGGCGGAGACCTTGAGATTCGGCAGATCCATGATTTTCCGGCTCTCCAGCATCATCTTGGTCTCTTCGCCCGTGTAGCCATTGGTCCCAAAGGTATCGACCTGCGGGATGAGGTTGAACGCGATCTGGTAGGGATAAACCTTCTTCACCAGCGGCTGGCCCTTCACATGAGCCTGAACCTGGTCTTCGAGTTCGCGGATTGCCTCGGCGCCCGTGCCCGAAACCGACTGGTACGTGGCGGCGAAATAGCGCTTCAGGCCGAAAGCCTTGTGCAAGGGCCAAAGCGCCATGAGCGTCACGGCCGTCGAGCAGTTGGGATTCGCAATGATGCCCTTATGGTGGCGCAACTGTTCCGGATTAATCTCCGGAATCACGAGTGGCACGTTCGGGTCCATCCGCAGCGCCGAGCTCTTGTCGATCACGAGGCATCCGGCCTTGACGGCGTCCTGGGCCAACGCGCGCGTGACGCTTCCGCCCGCGGCGAAAAACGCCACGTCGACCTCGGCAAACACGCTCGGCTTGGCCTCCTCGACGGTGTATTTCTTGCTCCCATGGGTGATGACCTTGCCCGCCGACCGCGCCGAAGCGAACAGTCGCAGCGAGTTCATGGGAAAATTCCGGTCGTGCAAAAGCTTCAGCAGCTCTTGACCGACAGCGCCGGTGGCGCCGACGATACCGACATTGATGGATGCGTTATTCACGAGTGGTTCTCCGTTGGATCAGGTCAACAAAACCTGCGCCCGGCTTGGCATCAAGCCCGGAGAGCGGATTCTGGTGGTGCGGATCGGCACAGCGACCCTGCAATTCTTCCGTCGGTCTGACCTGGTAAAGAGTTACGTCATTTCCACGTCCAAGCGTCCTCCCTCCAACGTGAAGAACTCACTCGGCACTCCGCGGGGACTTCACGAGGTCGCCGAGCGGATCGGTGCGGGCCAGCCGCCGGGCATCGTGTTCAAATCGCGGGTCTCGACCGGCCACCACTTTTCCGAACTGCCCGAGGAGAAGGCCGAGGATAACTTGATCACGAGTCGCATCCTCTGGCTCCGCGGGCTCGAACCGGGGGTGAACCGAGGCGGCGAGGTCGATACCTACGAACGCTACATCTACATCCATGGGACCAATCACGAGTCGCGACTGGGCGAGCCCATGAGTGCCGGGTGCGTGCTGATGGGGAATCTCGACATCGTCGAACTCTACGAAGAGGTGCGGGCGGGGGATTTGGTGTGGGTCGAAGACTAGCCTGCGGCGGTTCCGAGCGGTGGCGCCCCCCAAGCGCGCCAGAGGCAGATCCCGGGGTTTGGGGCTGGGATTGCAATGCCGCCAAAGCGCTCCACAAACGTGGCGATGCTGCGTGTCGTCCCCGCGATTCTTAACCGCATCGCCCGTGCACCCGCGGCAATCTTTTTCGGCTGGTTTCTCGCGATCTTCGCGCTCGAACGGACCCTGGCGTGCTTTGTTCCGACCACGTATGAGTGGGACGTGCTCACGCGAGCGCTGATCGCCTGGGAAATGGCGACGAAAGGTCTCGTCGACTACGTCCTGATCCGTCGCGAAACCGTTTGGCTGCCCGGCTACATGCTCGTCGAAGCGGGACTGTTTCGACTGACGAAAGCAAACCCCGTCGTGCTGGGGGAATTTGTGAGTGCGGTCTCAGCCGGGTTGATCGCGGGCTATGTTTACCTCCTGGGTCGCCTCGTGGGAGTCACGGAACGGCAAGCGCGCCAAGCCCCTGCCCTGCTTCTCGTTTCCGGCTATGCTTTGGCCTATTTTTCCCAAGGAATGACGGAAGCGTTTGCCACCTGGCTCTTCACCGGCGCATTGTATCATTTACTGCAGGCGCGGGCGAGCGGAAGCCGATGGCACACGTTCGCGGCGGCGGCCTATTTGCTGGTCCATGCGATGACTCGCTGGGAAGGCATCCTCTATCTGGCCCTAATTCCGGCGGCGTTGGTGGTCATGAACTGGCGATTCTTCGGTAAAAATTGGGGAGCCTTGTTTTCGCTGATCTACAAACTCTGCCTGCCGGCCGGTCTGTTTGCCGGTGGATGGTTGCTCTACGCTCGATGGGCGCGCGGGAACGGACTGGACGGCGTGAACCGCGTTCGCGACATCGTGCAGCAGGCCCCACTCTCTTTTGTCGGCAACCCGTTTTTTTCGCTTGGTCTCGGCGCGATGGGATTGGTCGCCACCAGCGGCGGATTGTGGCTGGCCATCGCGCCGCACCTGCAGCCACTGCTCCGCCCTCGCGGCAAGGAAGGGCCGGTGACTGCCGAGCAACATAACCTGATCTTTCTCGCGCTGCTCGGATGGCTGCACGTCGCGTGGGTTTGCACCTTCTCGTACGCCGGTCTGCTGGCAGGTTGGCCGAGGCATCTGCTCTATGTCCTGCCGCTGACGGCCGTGTTGTTCAGCGCGGTCAAATGGGAAAATGCCACCAAGCGCCGGTTGTTGGGGCTCTCGATTTTCTGCGGAATTGTCGCATTTGCGGTCAATGTCGGACTCCACCAAGTCTACCTCGGAGGACCCGAAGATATTCTGCGGGTACGGTGGGCCCCAATCATCGCGGTGCCACGCTGAATCCGGGCCCACCCGCAGTTCGCTCAAGCAACTCAGCACGGATCCGCGGCGGCGGTGCTCGCCGCTGGCGTCGCGGCATTTTCGGGCCGCGAACCCTGGCCGCTAGGTCTTAGCAAAAGCCGCAAAATCGGGCGCTCGCGGCCGGTTATTTTGTGGTGGCGAGATGAGGTGCCTCCCAAACCCGATTCTGTTCCACGAGGTAGGAC